>NZ_CP071321.1:4340000-4678511 GCF_017309585.1 Nitrogeniibacter aestuarii
GGCCCCCTGCCAGGCGATGAAGGCGGGGGCAAAGGCCTGCCTGGTGGCATCGAGCGTTGCCCCGGACGGCCGCGCGCAGAACGCCTTGGCCGCCGACTGCAGCGTGGCGGTGGTGCCGGCCAGCTGTGTGTAGGCGGGCTGAATGTGCGCCGTCGTGGTGCGCTCGACAAAGTCGTCCGGCGTCTCGGCGCGCGCAACAGCGATCGCCAGTGGCGCAAGCAGGAGGGCAATCAGGCGGCGCATCACAGGCTCTCCACGAATCGGATCAGGGCTTCCCGGTCTGCCGCCGGCATGGCGGCCACCGCATCGCGCTGGGCCCGGGCTTCGCCCCCGTGCCAGAGGATGGCTTCGAGCACACCACGGGCACGCCCGTCGTGCAGGTACTGGTTGTGGCCATTGACCATCGGCGTCAGACCGATGCCCCACAGGGGCGGCGTCTTCCATTCGCGGCCATTGGCCATGCCTTCCGGGCGGCCATCGGCCAGCCCCTCGCCCATGTCGTGCAGCAGCAGGTCGGTATAGGGCCAGATGTGCTGGTCGCGTTGCTCGGGCGCCACGGCCTCGTCGGCACGGGTCTGGTAGCTCGGCGTGTGGCATCCGGTGCAACCGGTCTCGTAGAACAGCCGCTTGCCGGCGAGCACCTGAGGGTCGCCCGCGTCACGGCGCGCCGGTACGGCCAGATTGCGCGCATAGAACGTCACCAGTGCCATGACCTCCTTGCCCGCTTCGAGGTTGTCGTATTGCGGACTGTTGCCATCGGGCGCTTTGCGGCAGTCGACCTGCGCCTCCGTGCATTCGCCCCAGCCGTAGGGATTGAAGGGCGTCGAGATGCCGATATCGCCCGTGAAGGCCCCCTGCGACTGCTCATCCACGCTCGGGGCGCCCGCCTTGTGGCCGAAGCGGCCGAGCCGGGGCGCGTTGGCCGAAGGGCTCCAGACCCGGTTGGGCCGGCCGGAGATGCCATCGCCGTCCGCGTCGTCCGGGTCGGCCTTGGCAAGAATGTCCTTGTCGGAAATGGCTTCGAGCAGGCCGAGGCCGAGCATCTGGGGCGCCACCCGGGGCGAGAGCATCGCCTGCGGATGCAGCGGGCCGTAGCCAAGATCTTCCGCGCTGTAGGTGGGCTTGCGCAGCGTGACCACGGTGCCGTCGGCGAGCTTCACCGGCATGGGTTCATAACGCACCCGGAGGCGATATTCCGCCTTGTGACCGGCAATGGCGAAGTCCTGCAACTGGGTGCCATAGACCGGATCGGGAATGTTGTTGACCCGGTGCTCGGCGAGCAGGCGACGGTCTTCATCGGTCTGCGGCGGAATGCTGATGCGCAGGAACATGGACACCGCGTTGTCGTCATCGCCCTCGGGGGGATGACCCCGGCCGTCCTTGAGGTGGCAGCGCTGGCAGGAGCGCGCATTGTAGAGCGGGCCGAGGCCATCGGCGGCCTGCGTCGAGGCCGGGGCGCTCACCCACAGGCGCTTGAAGAATCCGTTGCCGATCTTGAACTGCATCTCGCGCTCGAAGGCCATGTTGGCCGACGGCTGCGAGAAGACGTCCTTGTTGATGCGCTTGTGATGGGTGGCCGCGCCGCCGGGCAGGGCCTCACCGGCTTCGGGTTGAGAGAAATCGATCGTCTTTGCCTCGACGGCCAGGCACAGGGGTGCCGCAGCGATCAGGACAAGGGCGGTGGCGTGTCGAGCACATGACTGCATGACTGGCTTCCGTTGGCGGGCAAGACATCAGCGCACTCCGGTGACCCCGCCGGACCACCGAAGCGCGCAATCCAGGTCTTACTGACCGACCTTGTCAGGCGCGTCGAGGCTGTCGGAGCCTTCGAAGGCGATGTGCTCCAGGCCCAGGGCAGTGACCGCCCCTTCAATGGCACGCGTCTGCGCCAGCAGGGCATCGATCGCGGCCTGGACCCGGGCATTGCCCTCGGCATTGCCCTCGCCGATCATCTGGTCATAGGCTTCGCCCGCCTTGGCACTGTCCACCAGCGCCTGCATGCGCGCCACGGTCTCGTCCAGACGCTGGCGCAGGGCGGCATCGACCTTCGGGTCCTTGGCGGCCACCAGATCCGCAAGGCTCGGGCCGCTCATCTTGCTGCCATCCACCTTGACGTAGGTGCCGGTGTAGACGTTTCGAATGCCCAGCGCATCGTTGTAGTGCGAGTAGTGGGTGTTGTCCGAGAAGCAATCGTGTTCTTCTTCCGGGTCGTGCAGCATCAGGCCGAGCTTCATGCGCTCACCGGCCAGCTCGCCGTACGAGAGACTGCCCATGCCACCCAGGATGGTCCCCAGCCCCTGCCCTTCGGGTGCCTCGACCACGGCTTGACGGGCCTCGCCACCCGGTGCCCACTGGGCACTCATCCATTCGAGTTCCTTGACCAGCAGATCGGTGGCCGCCTTGAGATACTGGGCACGACGGGCGCAATGGCCGCCGGTGCAGTGGGCCGGATCGAAATCGGTGGCCGGTCGCTGACCGGCGCCCGGGCCGTTTCCGTTCAGGTCCTGCCCCCACAGCAGGAATTCGATGGCGTGATAGCCGGTGGTGACGTTGGCCTCGATCTCGTCCACTTCGTGGAGCTGGGCAATCAGATCCTCGTCGATCTTGCTCGCATCGATGGTGCGACCGGACAGCTCGAGCTTTTCATGGGCAATGATATTGACCGTGTAGTACGGATTCTCGTCGGATTCGTCGCCGTAGCTGGCATCCACATAATCAATCAGGCCCTCGTCCAGCGGCCACGCATTCACCTTGCCTTCCCAGTCATCGACAATGGCGTTGCCGAACCGGTAGGCCTCGGTCTGCTGGTAAGGATGGCGTGCTGCCACCCAGGCCGCGCGCGCCGCGGCCAGCGTCTTGTCGTCGGGGTGGGCGATGAGCTCATTGACGGAACGCTGCAGTTGCTTTGCGGTGGACAGCGCGTCGCCATACACGGCCTGGGCCAGATCGGCGTAGTGAGTCATGACCGCCTGGCTGGAGGGTGCCGCCAGCGTGACGGTACTGAGGAGCGCCGTGATGGCGCCCGCAAGAATGCGTTTCATGGAACAACTCCCATTCGGTTTGAGGCCTGGGCGACATGAGACGTCACCCGCTTCGATTTCGTTCTTGCGAATGGTAATGCGAATTGTTCTCAGTTTCAAACGTATTTTGCCGCCGCGCTTCTTCCGGCGCGATTTACCGGACCACGCCACCCCGGCGCTCAAGCCGCGCTGCGCTGCTCCACGGCGTCACTGGCTTCCAGAATCAAGGCCGGATTGTTGTCTTTCAGACGCAGGTGGTCGGAGAGCATGCGGCGCCATTGACGGGCACCCGGCATGCCCTGATACAGACCGAGAATATGCCGGCAGATCGTCTTGAGGGGCACCCCTTCGGCCACCTGCGCTTCGGCAAAGGCGGCCATGGCTTCGGCCACCTGACGACGGGTCGGTGGCGGATGATCGTCGCCCCAGGCGCGGGCGTCGGCGTCCACCAGCATCCAGGGGTTGTGGTACGCCTCGCGCCCGATCATGACGCCATCCACGTGGGCCCATTGCGGCTCGACCTGATCCCAGTTGGTGAAACCGCCGTTGATATGGATTTCCAGCGCCGGGAACGCGGTTTTGAGCCGGTGGACATAGTCGTACTTGAGCGGCGGAATCTCCCGGTTCTCTTTCGGCGACAAACCATTGAGGATGGCATTGCGAGCATGGACGACGAACACCGTGCATGCACTGCGCTGGTGCACCCGCCCGACGAAGTCTTCCAGATAGTGATAGTCCTCGATGTTGTCGATGCCAATCCGGTGCTTGACCGTCACCGCGATGCCGACCCGGTCCTGCATGGCCTTCAGGCAATCGGCCACCAGATCCGGCTCGGCCATCAGGCAGGCGCCGAACGCCCCCGACTGCACGCGCTCTGACGGGCAGCCTACATTGAGATTTACCTCGTCGTAGCCCCATTGTTCGGCCAGCTCGGCGCATCTGGCCAGGTCGGCAGGGTCACTCCCCCCCAGCTGAAGCGCCAGCGGATGCTCGCAGTCATCGAAGCGCAGGAAACGCGCCGCGTCGCCATGGATGAGCGCGCCAGTGGTCACCATCTCGGTGTACAGATAGACACGGCGGGAAATCTGGCGGGCAAAGTAACGGTAGAACCGGTCCGTCCAGTCGAGCATGGGCGCGATGCTCACGCGTCGGGCGGACAGGTCGGCAGGGGCAGGAGAAGACATGGAGGAACCAGGGTCAGGAGCGAAAAACGGCCCTTACGGGCCGTTTGTGTCGGCAAGGCGTGTGTCGCGCGTCAGTCAGCCGACTTGGCGGCGAGCTGCGCTTCGAGCTCGGTCACACGTTTTTCCAGGGCGGTGAGCTGCTCGCGTGCACGGCTGAGCATCTCTGCCTGGATGTCGAATTCTTCGCGCGTGACCAGATCCATGCGGGTAAAGGCACTGCTGGCCATGGCCTTGACGTTCTTTTCAATGTCCTTGGCCGGAGAGTTGGCCGCGATCTCGGACAGTTTGCCGGCAATCTGGTCCAGGAAGCTGGTGGGATTCATGGCGCGTACTCCTCGAAAGTCTGTATCGGGGCCATTTTCCCGCAAAAGAGCCCGGTGTGCACTTGTAAACAGCCCGGCGCCACCGTGAAATATTCCGTCACAAATAGCTCGATATGTGCACCGTTCAGGTGCGCACCATTATTGTGCATCATTTTGGTGCGCGCGATTTTTTCGGTGCGCTGCACCGCACAACCCGACTCGTTTTCACCGTAACCCATTGATTTACGGTTCCAAAAAAACTGGCACGCTTCATGTTAATAGGTCTGCGCAAGTTTATTTTCTGAGGACCCCTCATCATGCGTAAGAACCTGATCTCTGCTGCACTGGCAGCATCCTTCCTGGCCAGTGCCGCCGGTGTTGCCCAGGCCGAAGAGAGCCCGATTTCCGCCAACGTGACGTTCACGTCGGACTACGTCTATCGCGGTATCTCCCAGTCCAACGAGAACTTCGCCGTGCAGGGTGGTTTCGACTACGCCCACGACAGCGGCTTCTACATCGGCACCTGGGCGTCGAGCATCGACTGGCTCGACAAGGGTGGCGCCGAGGTTGACGTGTATGTCGGCTTTGGTAACAGCATCGGCGACACCGACTTCAGCTACGACGTCGGCGTGCTGCAGTACTTCTATCCGGGTGGCGAGATCGACGGTGAAGATGCCGACACCACCGAAGCCTACATCGGTGTGGGCTGGAAATTCCTGTCCTTCACCTACTCCTACGCTTTCACCGACCTCTTCGGCGTGCCCGACTCCGACGGTTCCGAGTACTACGACCTGTCGGCTGACTTCGATATCGGCGCCGGCTTTGGCCTGGGCGCTCACGTCGGTCGCCAGAAAATCGAAGGTGGCGGCAGCTACAACGACTGGAAGCTGGGCGTGACCAAGGACTTCGTCGGTCTGACCTTCGGTCTGGACTACATCGACACCGACATCGACGACACCGACGGCGCCGACGAGCGCATCGTGTTCTCCGTCACCAAGTCCTTCTAATCACATCTCTCACGGCGGGGCCTTGCCCCGCCCATGGAACCACAGGGAGCTGTCATGAAATACCTGATCGCCATCATCAAGCCCTTCAAGCTGGACGAAGTGCGTGAAGCCCTGTCCGCCATTGGCGTGCAAGGCATCACCGTGACCGAAGTCAAAGGCTTCGGTCGCCAGAAAGGCCACACCGAGCTGTATCGCGGCGCTGAATACGTCGTCGATTTCCTGCCGAAAGTGAAACTCGAGGCCGCCATTCCCGCTGCCATCCTCGATCAAGCAGTCGAAGCCATCGAAAAAGCCGGCTCCACCGGCAAGATCGGCGACGGCAAGATCTTCGTGTTCGACCTGGCCCAAGCCATCCGGATCCGCACCGGTGAGACTGGCCCCGACGCACTCTGAGGAGCTATCAAAGAATGAATACCCTGCTCAAGACCCTACTTGGTGCGACGGCGCTGATCGCCGCACCCGCGTTCGCTCAGGACGCTGCTGTCATCGTCGATAAAGGCGACGTTGCATGGCTCATGGTTGCCACCCTGCTGGTGGTGTTCATGGCCGTCCCCGGCCTGGCCCTGTTCTACGGTGGTCTGGTCCGTTCCAAGAACATGCTCTCCGTGCTCATGCAGGTGATGTGCGTGTTCTCCCTCGGCGTCATCCTGTGGGCCTTCTACGGCTACTCCGTGGCCTTCACCGAAAGCTCCGCGTTCTTCGGCGGTCTGGACAAGATGTTCCTGTCCGGCATCACCATCGACTCGCTGGCTGACACCTTCACCGACAACGTGAAGCTGCCCGAGCTGCTGTTCGTCGCCTTCCAGGCCACGTTCGCCGGCATCACCTGCGCACTGGTGGTGGGCTCCTTCGCCGAGCGCATGAAGTTCAGCGCCGTGCTGCTCTTCACCATCATCTGGTTCACCTTCAGCTACCTGCCGATCTGCCACATGGTCTGGGGTCCGGGCGGCTACCTGCTCGAAGACGGCGCGCTCGACTTCGCTGGCGGTACCGTGGTGCACATCAACGCCGGTGTCGCCGGTCTGGTGGGCGCCTACCTGGTGGGCAAGCGTATCGGCTTCGGTCGTGAGTCCATGGCGCCGCACTCCCTGACGCTGACCATGGTCGGTGCATCCATGCTGTGGGTGGGCTGGTTCGGCTTCAACGCCGGTTCCAACCTGGAAGCCACTTCCGGCGCCGCACTGGCCTTCATCAACACCCTGGCCGCCACGGCTGCTGCCACCCTCTCCTGGGTTGCCGCCGAAGCCATCGCCAAGGGCAAGCCCTCCATGCTGGGTGCCGCTTCCGGTGCCGTGGCTGGTCTGGTCGCCATCACCCCGGCCTGCGGTTCCGTCGGCCCGATGGGTGCCATCGTGATCGGTCTGCTCGCCGGTGTGGTCTGCCTGTGGGGTGTGAATGGTCTGAAGCGCATGCTCGGTGCTGACGACTCCCTGGACGTCTTCGGCGTGCATGGTGTCGGCGGTATCCTGGGTGCCATCCTGACCGGTGTCTTCACGGCCCCGTCCCTGGGCGGTACCGGTGGTGAAGACTTCTCCATCGGCAGCCAGGTGTGGATCCAGACCTTCTCCGTGATCGTGACCATCGTCTGGTCCGGCGTGGTCTCCCTGATCGCCTACAAACTGGTCGATATCGTGATCGGTCTGCGCGTGCCGGAAGACGAAGAGCGCGAAGGCCTCGACATCACCGCACACGGCGAATCGGCTTACAAGTACTGATCCGCCTGAGCCCGGCACACTTCGGTGTGCCCGGCAGGAAACCCGGCGTGACCGCAAGGTCCGCCGGGTTTTTCTTTGCCCGCACGCGGCAATGTCAGCCTTTCCCGATTGACCTCCCGCGACTAGACTCTGTGTGCCACGCACCAAGTCATGCGCATGCCGTTGGAGTGGCAGCCCGCAGCCGTGAGGGAGAGACAATGACCGCAAGAGCCGGCCTCATCTGCGCCATTGACATGGCGACGCGCCTCGCGGCCGCCCCGCCACGGGCAAACGACACCGAAGCGATGAAGGCCGACCTCGATTTCGTCGCTTATCACGGTGGCACCATCGCCACCGCGCATCGATCCCGACCGATCAGCCCGCGCTCATCGACTGCAACACCGGCTCGCCGTCCGCTCAGGCCGGCTTCGCCTCGCGGGTCGCCAGCCACGAAAACGCGCGCATTCTTCAAGGCGGCATCGACGCGTGGCGAACAGCCCGTACGACTCCGTGACACGCTCGAATGCCCGTGTCCTGAACCTCGCTTGACTTCAGGGCTCGAACCCTCATCTAGCTGATGAATCATTGACCGATCGGGGGACTCCCACATGGAGTATGTCGACTATTACGGCGTGCTCGGCGTCGCGCGCGATGCCACTGCGGACGAGATCAAGAAAGCCTTCCGCAAGCTCGCACGCAAATACCATCCGGACGTCTCGAAAGAGCCGGATGCCGAAGCTCGCATGCAGGAAATCAACGAAGCCTATGCCGTGCTCTCCGACCCGGAGCGCAAGGCGGCCTTCGACAACCTGGGCAAGGGCTACGCCGGCGGGCAGGATTTCACCCCGCCACCAGGCTGGGATTCGGGTTTCGAGTTCTCGGGTGAGGGCATGTCACCTGAAGATGCCGCCCGCTTCTCGGCCTTCTTCTCGGAGATGTTCGGCGGCATGGGCGGCGATCCCTTCCATGGCCACGGCCGAAGCCATCGCCACACCCAGGGGCAGGACCACCACGCCCGTATCCAGCTCGATCTGGAAGACAGCTTCACCGGCCCGACGCGGCAGCTCAGCCTGCAGGTACCGATGATGGACGCCCACGGTCGCGTACAGCTCAACACGCGCACCCTCCAGGTCAAAATCCCGGTCGGCATCCGTGCCGGCCAGATCATCCGCCTGGCTGGGCAAGGTCATGCCGGCCCGAGCGGAACACCCGCTGGCGACCTGCTGCTGGAAGTGAGCTTCCGCCCGCATCCACGCTTCCAGATCGACGGGCGCGACCTGAGCATGGAACTGCCTGTCAGCCCCTGGGAAGCCGCGCTGGGCGCCGTCGTCCCGGTGCCGCTGCCGGTCGGCAGCGTCAAGGTGCGCATCCCCGCTGGCGCCCAATCCGGCCAGTCGCTCACCGTCCGTGGCAAGGGCCTGCCCGGCAACCAGCCCGGCGATCTCATGCTCAAGCTCAAGGTCGTCCTGCCCAAGGCAGACACCGACGAAGCCAAAGCCCTCTACGAACGCATGGCCACCGAACTGGCCTTCGACCCGCGCGCCACGACCGGAGGTTGATCCATGAACACCAAAGACATCATGAACCCCACCGTGCTCGACGACTGCTGGCTCACCGTCGACCAGCTCGCCGCCGCGTGCGCGGTCGAGGTCACGTGGCTGCATCAACGCCTTGACGAGGGCTTCTTCCCCCATGCCGAGTGCGTGGCCGGCGTCTGGCGCTTCAACGGCCCCTGCCTGCAGCGGGCTCGGCGGATGCGGGAGCTGGAACGCAACTTCGACGCGGAGCCAGAACTGGCGGCGCTGTTTGCGGACATGCTCGATGAGATGGACCGGATGCGGGCGGAGTTGCGGCGGATGGGGTTGCGGTAGCTCTGCGGTGACATCTGCACGACCCGGTCAATGGCGCAGTAGGCCGGATAAGCGCAGCGCCATCCGGCACAGCGGTGCGCCCACGATGCACGACTACCGGATAGCGCTTCGCTTATCCGGCCTACGCAACTAAGAAGTGTTGCGTCAGCTACAAACCTGAAGCGGCCCATCCTTGGTAGGGCGCAATAACCAGCGGGCATTGCGCCGGATGTATTGCCGAGGCACTATGGAAAGCCATTCGGCGCAATGCCCGTTGGTTATTGCGCCCTACGCGAGCTAGCCAGAGACGCCAACGTCTCGGCAGCTGAAATATCTCACCCCGATCTCACCTTGAAATTGTCTTTAATGCATCTACTATTCCAATTGGGTTCAGGAAGAGTGCAATTAAGGAGCAGATGCCATGACGAAGAGCGGAAAACCGAAATTTGGATACTGGATAGGGCTATCGACTATCTGCATTGCTTTCGTTGCAGCCTGTGCCCCCAAATCATCGGTCACGACTGAGCGCTGCAACGGGGTGAATGCCTTGATTGCGCAGGAGATAACTCAGAACAACACCATAGACACCTCCCTCGTCTTGGCGAGCAAATTCTCAGCGGCAGCAGAGGCAGACGCCGAAAAAATGGTTTTAATAAAAGCTGGTTCTGGCGAAGTTAATTTTGAAGGCAAACTCGGACGCGAAATTAAAACAGTAGTAGCAACGAAGACTAAAGTTACGACTGAATTTTTTCAACAGGACCATAGCTTTGCGCAGGTCGCATGCTGGTTCGACGATATATTGAGTCGAAAAAATATCTCTAAGGATGACAGGAGAAAGTTTGAACAATTCAGACAAGAAATAGCCAAAAACCGGGTCACGTATCTAGATGCATTGACGGGATTAAAAAAAAATTAGTAAATTTAATTCGTAGCTACATTTTGCTTTCTGGATATTCGAATGAATTACCAGAAAAATGGCCGGCAGGCCCAAAAGCTTATGAAGCATACGTTAGAAAGCATATTTCAGCAATTGGGGTTTCCAGTGCAGAACTGAGTCGCGATACTTTTTTTCTTGGGCACATAACTGATAGATATTCTCGAGTTTTCCCAAGAACAAACGAGACCCTACTCAACCTCGGCAGAAGAGCATTAACGAACCCCCAAAATAGAGAAAGAGTCAATTATTACTCGTGCATAGCAGCCACCACTCTAGGAGAAATCTTGGCAGGCTTCACCGACCCCAATGTGCGCCAAGCTTGCTATCGAGACAAAGTCCGGTCTGACGACTGCATGCTCCTTATTAATGGCCAACTAGAAAAGTATTCGCAGTTGAAAATAGGTTATGATTTTTATGGTGTTTGCGGAAAATACGTCCTGAAGAAATACTATCCAGACGCACAACAGTAGCGCCCACTTTACCCGCTTCCAATGCCTCGCCTTGAGGTACCCAGCACCCTCAATCATCAACCCAATAGCAAAAAGGCACCCGCAGGTGCCTTTTTTATTAATCCACCGAAACGATCAACGAAACACGATCGTCTTCCGCCCATGCACCAGCACCCGGTCTTCCAGGTGGTAGCGCAGGCCGCGCGCCAGCACGGTTTTCTCGATGTCCTTGCCGTAACGCACCATGTCTTCGACCGCGTCGGAGTGGTCGATGCGGATCACGTCCTGCTCGATGATGGGGCCCTGGTCGAGGTCTTCGGTCACGTAGTGGCAGGTGGCGCCGATGAGCTTGACGCCTTTATCCCAGGCCTGGTGGTAGGGCTTGGCACCGACAAAGCTGGGCAGGAAGCTGTGGTGGATGTTGATGATGCGGCCCGGGTAGGCGGCGCACAGGCCCGGCGAGAGGATCTGCATGTAGCGGGCGAGCACCATGGTGTCACCGCGCACTTCCTCGAACAGGCGCTGCACTTCGGCGTAGGCCGAAGCCTTGTTGTCGGCGGTGACGGGGACATGGTGGAAGGGGATGCCGTGCCACTCGACAAAACCGCGCAGGTCGGCGTGGTTGGAGATCACGCAGGGGATCTCCACGTCCAGTTCCTTGCTCTTCCAGCGGGCGAGCAGGTCGTAAAGGCAGTGTTCCTGCTTTGACACCAGCACCACCACGCGCTTCTTGACCGCCGAGTCGGTGATCTTCCAGTCCATCTGCAGTTCGTCCGCCAGCGGTTTGAAGCGCTCGCGGAATTCGGCCAGATGGAAGGGAATGGAATCGGCGCGGATCTCGATGCGCATGAAGTAGCGACCAACCTCCTCACCGGCTTTCGGTGGCTCGGCATGAAGGGAGGTTTCCAGAATCCAGCCGTTCAGATCGGCGACGAAGCTGGAGACTTTGGCGACGATGCCGACCTGATCGGGGCAGGAGGCCGACAGGGTGAAGAAGCGTTCTCGGTGCATGGTGTCTTCATTGCGACGCCTTGTGGGCGCCGCGCTCGTGTCAGATGCGCTCGGAGGCGGCGAGGATCTCGGCCATGAGCTGGTCGTAATCGCGAGTGACCGGGAACTGCGGGAATTCGTCGATCACATTCTGCGGCGGGCAGAACAGGATACCGGCGTTCGCTTCGCCCAGCATGTTGGTGTCGTTGTAGGAGTCGCCCGCGGCGATCACCTTGAAATTGATTTCCTTGAAGCGCTGCACGGCTTCCTGCTTCTGGTTGGGCATGCGCAGGTGGTAGTTCACCACGAAGCCGTCCGCATCGGTCTCGAGCTTGTGGCAGAACAGGGTCGGCAGACCGAGCTGGACCATGAGCGGCTTGGCGAACTCGTAGAAGGTGTCGGACAGGATGATGACCTGAAACCGGTCGCGCAGGGCGTCGAGAAAGTCCTTGGCGCCGGGCAGCGGGCTGAGGGAGCCAATCACCTTCTGGATGTCGGGCAGACCCATCTTGTGCTCGCGCAGGATGTCGAGCCGGTACTGCATGAGCTTGTCGTAGTCGGGCTCGTCGCGGGTAGTGCGCTTGAGCGCTTCGATACCGGTGACGTTGGCGAATTCGACCCAGATTTCCGGAATCAGAACGCCTTCGAGATCAAGACAGACGAGTTGCACGGGATCAGCCCTTGTGGTCATGAAGGAATTGGGCCGCATTCTATCAGGGATACGCGTGCTTGCTGCGTGCATCGGGACACAAAGGCCGTTGATTTCTCACTGCTTTGCCGGCAACGGAAAGCTTGCAAAAGGACTCAACATACGGCAACGTACGGTTACTTGCCCGGGCACGGGCGAGCACCCAGAATGGGCGTAGCAACCCACACCACCAAAACACGGGAGGAGAGAGCTCATGTCGCAGGAAGTGATCGTGTCGTTCGGCGCCGGGCAGGAGTATGAATTCATGGTGCATGCGGACGACAAGGCCGGCATGGACAAGGACAGCGCGCGCGCCTGGCTGGCCGCCGAGTTCGAGGATCTGGAATGCACGCCGAGCAACCCCATGGGCAAGGTGCTCGTGCTCGACATGATTCTCAACGTCGCCAAGTACGGCGGCGAACAGCGCTTTGCCGAAGGCGGTGACTGGGCAAAACGCTTCGCCGCCACTGTGGCCACGTCGCTGGACCGCCCGGCGGTGAAGGTGGATGTGGCCGCTTTTGTGGTCGGCTAAGGGGCGGCACGCCAGCACAACAGCAAAAAGCCCGCATTCGCTGCGGGCTTTTTGCTGGGCACGCGGCGCCTAGTGACCGAGCCGGAAGAGCCCGACACTGGCCAGGAAGTTGTGATCTTCCTTGACCAGCTCGCCCCGGTCGAAACCCAGCCCCTCGTGGATCTTGATGCCGTGCATGGCGCACAGGGCCTCGAAATCGGCGATGGTGAAGAAACGCACGTTGGGGGTGTTGTACCACTGATAGGGCAGATCCTCGCCCACGGGCATATGCCCCTGAAGGATGGATTCGCGGTGTTTCCAGTAGGCAAAGTTGGGGAAGCTCACCACCGCCTCGCGCCCCACCCGCAGCATCTCTTCCAGAATGCCCACGGTGTTGTGCACAGCCTGCAGCGACAGGCTCATGATCACGTGGTCGAAGTAGCCGTCCTCGAACCCGGCCAGGCCTTTCTCCAGATCGATCTGCAGCACGTTGACGCCGTTGGCGACGCAGGCACGCACATTGTCCGGGTCTTTCTCGACCCCGTAGGCGAGCACCTGGCGGCTGTCTTCGAGGTAGCGCAGCAACTGGCCGTCACCACACCCCAGATCCAGCACCCGTTCCCCGGGTTCGATCCAGGCGGCGATCACTTCGTGGTCGTATCTTAAACTCTTCATTGTCCGAGACTATCTCCACTGTGACTCGGCGTGCCGCCCGTCCGCCGGGCCGCCCCAGGGGCGGGCGCCGCCCCCTCGGGGGGCAGCGAACGAAAGTGAGTGTGGGGGCACTTCATATACGATCGAACCAGGCGGACAACACGCCGTGGTACTGGGGGTCATCGAGCAGGAAAGAGTCATGACCGGCCGCGCATTCCACCTCGGCGTAGCTCACGTTGCGGCGGTTATGCAGCAAGGCGTTGACGATCTCGCGGCTGCGCTCGGGCGGGAAACGCCAGTCGGTCGAGAACGACACCACCAGAAAGTCCGCCTGCGCGTTGGCCAGCGCGGTATTGAGATTGCCGCCGTACTCGAAGGCCGGGTCGAAGTAATCGAGCGCCTTGGTGGTCAGCAGGTAGGTGTTGGCATCGAAGTAGCCGGCGAACTTGGTGCCCTGGTAGCGCAGGTAGGATTCGATCTCGAATTCCACATCAAAGCTGTACACCTGCTTGCCGTGGCGCAGGTTGCGCCCGAACTTGGTGGCCATGGCGTCGTCGGACAGGTAGGTGATGTGACCGATCATGCGCGCCAGTTTCAGCCCGCGCTCGGGCACGACGCCATGGGCGTAGAAGTTGCCGCCATGGAACTCCGGATCGGTCAGGATGGCCTGGCGCGCCACTTCGTTGAAGGCGATGTTCTCGGTCGACAGCTTGGGCGCCGCGGCAATCACGGCGGCACTACCGACACGGTCGGGGTAGCGCAGCGTCCATGAGAGTGCCTGCATGCCGCCGAGACTGCCGCCCACAATCGCGGCAAAGCGCTTGATGCCGAGCCTGTCGGCCAGACGCGCCTGGGAGTCGACCCAGTCTTCCACGGTCACGAACGGGAAGTCGGCGCCATAGGCGACCCCCGTGGCCGGATTGATCGACGCCGGGCCCGTGCTGCCGTAGCACCCGCCCAGATTGTTCACGCCGATCACGAAGAATTTGCGCGTATCGAGCGGCTTGCCCGGGCCGATGAGGTTGTCCCACCAGCCCTTGTTCTCGGGCGCGTCGGCGTAATGGCCGGCCAGATGGTGGGAGCCGGACAGGGCGTGGCAGACCAGCACGGCATTGCTGCGCTCGGCGTTCAGTTCGCCATAGGTCTCGAAGACCAGTTCGTACTCATCGAGCTGACCGCCACTTTTCAACGCCAGCGGCGCTTCAAAGCGCATGCGTTGTGGCTCGACCACCCCGACGGATTGAGGTTGCGTCATGTTCGTCCAGAAAAACAAAAACCCGGTCGGCGTCTGGCGCGGACCGGGTTGCCCTCGCTTTAGCCGAATTTTTTGAGCGCCCGCAAGCTGATGTCAAATCGGCGCTGATAGCTGTGAAATTAGCCGCCCTTGGCCGGCTTGTCAAACCGAAAGCCGTTCCACCGCCTCGCGCACGCGCTCCTGCTCGTCCATCTTGAGGATGCGTTGCACCTTGGGCGCAAGGTCACCCACATCCGCCCGAAGGATCTCCTGCTTGACGCCCAGCAGCTGGGTTGGCTGCAAGGAGAAATACTTGAGGCCCATGCCCAGCAACAGGCGTGTGAACGCCACGTCGCCGGCCATTTCGCCACACACCGACACCGGCAGACCGAAGCGGGCCCCCGCCGAAATGGTGCCGCCAATGAGCTTGAGCACGGCCGGGTGGAGCGGATCGTACAGATGCGCCACCGCCTCGTCGGTACGGTCGATGGCCAGGGTGTACTGGATCAGATCATTGGTGCCAATGGACAGGAACTGCAGGCGGCGCACGAACATGCCCAGCGCCAGCGCCGCGGCCGGCACCTCGACCATGCCGCCGACCTCGACCTTGGGATCGAACTTCTGTTTGGCCTCGGTCAGTTGCGCTTTGGCCTGCTCGATGAGCGCCAGACTCTGATCCATCTCGTGGGCATGCGCCAGCATCGGCAGCAGGATCTTGATGGGTCCGTAGTGCGATGCACGCAGCAGCGCACGCAGCTGGGTGAGGAACATCTTCGGCTCCGACAGCGAATAACGCACTGCCCGGAGACCCAGCGCCGGATTGGTTTCGGTACTGCGCTTGCCGATGGTATCGAGCGCCTTGTCGGCACCCACATCCAGCGTACGGATGGTCACCGGCATGCCACCCATGTTCTTGAGCGCGGTGCGATAGGCTTCGAACTGCTCATCCTCATCCGGCAAGGCGTCGCGACCAAGGAAGAGGAACTCGGTGCGGAACAGGCCGACGCCGTCAGCCCCCACCTTCTTGGCCTCGGCGGCATCCTTGGGCAGCTCGATGTTCGCGAGCAGGGCGATCTGCTCGCCATCGAGCGTGGTGGCTTTGGCGCTCTTGAGTCTTTGCAGCTTGGAGCGCTCGAGCTCCAGCTCGGCCTGACGCAGCTTGTATTCTTCCAGGATGCGTTCGTCGGGGTCGATGATGACCACCCCGCGCGTCCCGTCGACGATGATCAGTTCTGCATCTTCGACCAGCTGACGCACGTTGTGCAGCGCCACCACGGCCGGGATACCCTGGCTGCGCGCCACGATCGCGGTGTGGCTGGTGGGCCCCCCCACATCGGTGACGAAGCCGGCAATGTTGTGATCGCGAAAACCGATGGTGTCTGCCGGCGACAGATCGTGGGCGACCACGATGGAGCCCACATCACTCTTCTTCTTGCGCGGCAGCCGTCCGGGGTGCCCGAGCAGCTCCTTGACCAGACGCTCCACGACCTGGATCACATCCGCCTTGCGCTCGCGCAGGTAGGCGTCCTCGATCTGATCGAACTGTTCCACCACCAGTTCCATACGCTGCACCAGCGCCCATTCGGCGTTGCAGCGGCGCTCCTCGATCAGGGTGCGCGCCGAGCCGATGAGCATCGGGTCGTGCAGGAACAGGATGTGCAGATCGACCAGTGCGCCCACCTCGGTATGGGCCTGGTGCTCGCCCGCCATGGCACGCAGCTCGGTCAGCTCACGCTGAACGGTCTCGATGGCAGCGTCGAATCGCTCCAGCTCATTTTTGAGCTGGCGCGGCGACACATGGTAGTGATTGACCTCGAGCAGCGCGTGCGAGACCAGATGCACATGGCCGATGGCAATACCGTTTGAAACGGGCAGTCCGTGCAGCGTAAAGGGCATGTCGCCAATAATCTCCCTGAGTGTGGTTCAGGCCCGCCGGTTTCAACCGGCTTGTTGTCGGGGCCGTGCGCGGCGTCTATTCGTCTTCTTCGAACCGGTCATTGATCAGACCGACCACAGCCTCCAGCGCTTCCTGGGCCTTTTCGCCCTCGGTGTCGATGGTCACTTTCGCCCCCTTGGCCGCTGCCAGCATCATAACCCCCATTATGCTCTTGGCATTCACCCGACGGCCATCGCGTGAAATCCACACTTCGCAGGGGAAGCTGCTCGCCAGCTGGGTCAGCTTGGCCGAGGCACGCGCATGCAGCCCCAGCCGGTTGATGATTTCCACTTCCTGTTTCGGCATTCCCGTCCCGTTCCCTCTATTCACCCTCAAATCGGTTTCATCCGGACCACGCCGTCGCATGCGCCCGTGATGGCGCGCTCCACCAGCGCGCCCAATGTCCCTTGTTCCCGGTAGGTCAGCACCCGCATCAGCATCGGCAGATTGACCCCGGCCACCGCTTCGACCCGCCCCGGCTCGATGAGCCTGGCGGCCAGATTGGCGGGGCTCGCCCCGAAGATGTCGCACAGCACGAGCACGCCCTGCCCCTGATCGAGCGACGCCAGAAGGCTGCGCCCGTCTGCCAGCAGATCGCGCGGATCGTCCCGCGGCATGACCGCAAAGGCTTTCATGTGCATGGGGCAGCGATTCAATACATGGCAGGCACACTCGATGAGTGCCTCCCCCAGCGTGCTGTGTGTCACCAGCAGCAATCCGATCATGTCCGCCCCGTCTTAGGCCCTGCCGACGATTGTAGCCGAGCGCTACTGGCCTGTGGATAAGGGTTTGATCCGATCAATCGTCCAGCACGGTGTACTCGCTGCCGCCGAGCGGCTGCATGCGCTGGCCCATGGCATGGGTGACCTCGATGCGGCCATCGGCATCCACCCGCAGCACATGGTCGAGCCCGAAGCGGCGAGCCATCGCACGCCATTGATCCCCGGCAATGAAGATCGGCTTGCTCGCCACGTCGGAAAGCACCCCGGCCACGGCTCGCGGGGTCACCAGCACGGTCACCGCCTGGGTACCGGTGGCCGGCTCGCCCGTGCGCGGATCGAGCAGATGACTGTAGCGACGGCCGTTCAGTTCGAAATAACGCTGGTAATCGCCCGAGGTGCCGATGGCTTCGCCGTCGTACAGTGCAAGCGCGGCAATGGGCGTCGGTGCGCGCGGATGCTGGATGCCGATCTGCCAGGGGCGGTCGCCTTTCTTGCCCAGCGCCATGACATTGCCACCGATGTTGATGAGGGCGTTGGTCACGCCTTGCTGGCGCAGTATCGCCGCGGCACGGTCCAGCGCGTAGCCCTTGGCGTAACCCCCAAGATCAAGCTGCACTGCCGGGTTGTCGGACCACACCCGCTGACCATCGATGTGCAGGTCGTCCATGCTCGGTGCGCTGGCCAAGAGCGCCTTGACCGCCGCGGGGTCGGGCAATCGGGCCTCGAAGGTGTCGGTATGAAACCCCCACAGGGCAATGAGCTTGCCCAGTGCGGGATTGAACAGCTGATCGCCCGTGGCCGCCAGCGTCTTGGCCTCGCTCAGCATCGCGGCCAGTTCGGGCGAAACGGTGGCCGCTTCGCCACGGGCCAGCGCCGCATTCAGTTCGGTCAGCTCCGATGGCTCCCAGGCGTGATAGGCCCGGTGCATGCGGTCGAACTCACGCAGCACGGCCGCCATGGCCGTACCGGCGGCCGCTTCATCTTCGCCCCACACGGCCACTTCCACCCGGGTGCCGAACACATAGCTTTCGCGATGCCACACCTGGGGCCGATCACAGGCGGCGAGCAGAAAAACACTCAGGACAATGACAAGGAGGCGGCGCATCGACTCACGACAGAATGGGCGAACCCCCGAAGTCTAGCGGCTTCACTGTTCGCTTGCGCGGCGCAGGCGCTCGATGCGCTCGGGCGTAGGCGGATGACTGGCCACATAGTCGCTCCAGTGACCATCCGCCTCGTCCTCGGTCAGATCACCCTCTTCGATGGCCTGACGGGTCAGCGCGTCGAGCATCTCGGCGAGCAACATCGGGGACTGGTGGGTTTTCTTGAGCAGGTCGGCACCATAGTCGTCCGCCTCGCGCTCGAAGTCACGCGAGTAGGCCGAGTTGAGGAGCACCGAGGCCCCGGCCGTGGCCAGCGCGCTCGCGTCACCAGTCCACACGGTCACGACAGCGGCCAGAATCGAGGCCTGCACCACGTTGCGCAAACCGTGTCGATGTCGCACGTGACCCAGTTCGTGGGCCACCACGGCCGCCACATGCTCGGGCGTCTGTGCCAGCTTGACCAGTTCATCGGTCACCACCACCGTGCCACCGGGCAAGGCGAACGCGTTCGCGCCGACCTGGGGGGCACTGCGAAAGTGCAGGGTGACCGGAATCTGGCGCTCGCGGGCAGCCATCAACGGCGCAATGGCCGCGCGCAAATCTGCCTGCTGCTCATCCGACAGCTGCGTGGGCTTTAGAAAATCGATCTTGTCGAGCGACACCATGAACTGCTTGTCGATCATCTCGACGGCGGAGTCGGGCAGTGCCTGGGCAATCCACTTGGCCGCCAGCGGCACACCCCAGCGATACCCGGCAAAACCCACCACCGCCAGCACCATCAAGGCAATCAGAACGCGCAGGCCACTGCCCTGCCAGACGGTGATGGCACGCTCACGGTGACCACAGGCGGCGAGGAACTGGCTCAGCGCCGCGCCCTTGGGCACTTCGCACACCCGGCCGTCCGGCAGATCGAGGCGCCGTGTGGCGCCGAGCGGCTCATGCCATGACAGCGCATTGACCACATAGCGCTCGCGCGCGTCCGATCCGTCCAGCCAGACCACATCGACTCCTGTCCCGGTCACCGTCAGCCGGACCGGCGTCGGCCGGCTCGACTGACCGTCGAAAAGGCGCCCCTCGACGCTCGCTTGCCCGGCCATCAGAAGCCCAGGTCGATGTCGAGCAGATCGGCGGCCTCTTCACCGAGCACGCGCGCCTCTTCTTCCTGCTGCGCCACGAACTCATCAATGGAGCCCGCCGGCAGCATGGCAATGTTCTCGACCCGGTAACGATGCAGTCGCACCACGGCGAACGGCCGGTACAGACCCAGCGTCAGGGCCGTCAGCAGCCAGTTCGTGAGGACGATGAAGACATACTTTCGCGCTTTCATGCGCGAAACGAAGCCGTGGTTCGCCAGGTTCATGCGGTTGAACACCAGATTGGTCATGCGCACGCTGATGTAGGGTGCCACGATGGCCGCCCCCACGTAGATGCCAAGCACGCCAATGAAAATGCTGCCGATGATGGCATCGCGGTTTCCACCCGCGCCCAGCGCGCCGATCACACCAAAGCCAGCAAAGGCAGAGGCCACGAGAATCAGCACCAGCCCGGCCCCCATCAGCATCTTGTAGATGGGGCCGATCGGCAACTCGACCTCGAAGTCTTCGGTGCCGAAGTGCAGGGAATTGACCAGATACCTGCGCTGCGCCTTGAGCGCGTAGGGGGTCAGGATGCCCAGCGTGAACGCGGCGGCAATCGGCCAGAGTACCCATGCCTTGGCGGCATCGCCCACCCCGCCGGTGAAGCGGAAACGGAGACCGCGCCAGCTGGTGTTGTGGGCACGGAAGCGCATGGCCTTGGAAATCATCCACGGCAACAGCGCCAGAAACAGGAGGGTGACCAGCAGGTTGAGAATCGGGTTGAACTCGGCCGCGATGTTGGCCACGACCAGCACGGCGGCCACCAGCAGGCGGCCCTTGAGGATGTTCACCGGGTCCGCGTGATACTCGAAGGGCGACAGATCGAGCACCGTGTTGTTGAGAAAGTAACGCTCTCGGCGCACTTTGGCCCAGGCAGAGTAGATGCCCAGGGTGACGATCGACAACACCACATTGACGATCCAGATCTTGAAATATTCACCGCCGGAGCCGGTGAAACTGAGGGGCAGTTCATCCTGAACGGCCGTGTTCGCGCCCATGACGGGCAGCGTCTGATTGGTATCCATCGACAAATCCATTGTTTTTATGTGTGCCTGAGCAGGGCTGTTTCCGGCGTGCGTAACGCAGGTTGCGCGCGCAGCCAAGACCCTATCACAGGGATGCCGATGGAATTCAGCCTTCTGTCACACTTAGGCCGCCGTTGGCGACGCTCAAGCCCCTTCGAGCGCTTCGACCACCTTGTCGGCCACCCGGTAGCCTTGCTGATCGTGAATCTCGACCATGCAGGTGGGGCTGGTCACATTCACCTCGGTGAGGTGTCCGCCGATCACATCGAGCCCGACGATCAGCAGGCCGCGCGACCACAGGGTGGGCGCCAGCGTCTCGGCGATTTCACGCTCCCGGTCGGTCAGCGGCATGGCCACACCCCGGCCACCCGCGGCCAGATTGCCACGCGTCTCGCCCGCCTTGGGGATGCGCGCCAGGCTGTAGGGAATGACCTGACCGCCGATGATGAGCACGCGCTTGTCGCCGTCAACGATCTGCGGCAGGTACTTCTGCGCCATGATCGTGCGCCCACCCATGTCGGTGAGCATTTCGATGATGGCGTTGCGGTTCGGATCATCCGCACGCACGCGGAAGATGCCGGTGCCGCCCATGCCGTCCAGCGGCTTGAGGATGGCGTCCCCCATGTCGTCGATGAAGGCGTTCAGGTCGTCGGCGGCACGGGCAATGAGAGTGGGTGCAGTGAACTGGGCAAACTCGGTGATGGCGATCTTTTCGGAATGGTCGCGTACCGAGCGCGGGTTGTTCCAGACCTTGACGCCGGCCGTCACGGCGCGCTCAAGCAACCAGGTGGCCGTAATGTATTCGAAGTCGAACGGCGGGTCCTGGCGCATGAGCACCGCATCGAACGCACCCAACGGCTCGGTCGTGGTCTCGCCCGGCGCATACCAGGCGTTGTTGTCGTCCGACACGGTGATGGCTTGCGCACGCGCCATCACCTGCCCCTCCCGCCACATCAGGTCAGGCCTCATGATGGCGTGGATGCTGTGCCCGCGCGCCTGAGCGGCACGCATGATGGCGATGCTCGAATCCTTGTAGGCCTTCAGGCCGGGCAGGGGGTCAAGAATGAAGGCCAGACGCATCAGGAGTTCTCGTGTTGAGCAGGGTCGATCAGGGGCGGGCGCAAGGTGACATAGACCCGGCGCGCCACGTAAAAACCGATGGCGGCCACGATGAGCCCCACCGGTAATACCACCACCGCGCTGGCCATGGGCATCATCTGCGCCTCGGTGGTGGATGCAGTCAGCGAAAGCGCCCCGATCAGCAGGACGGCGCTGGTGATGGCGCCACCGATCATGGCCATCAGCAGCGCCAGGGGCGCCGGCCAACGGGTCATGCCGCGACCTGTTCCAGCGAGGTGCTCGCCGTCTCCTCGATTTCAACGGCGGCAGCCAGCAAGGCCAGTCGGGCGACGACGCCATAGGCGTAGAAGCGGTTGGGCGGCGCATCCGGCCCCTGGGCTGCATCCGGCAGGGTGCAGCAGGTATCGAAGGCCAGCGGTTTGAAGTGCATGCCCGGGGCGTTGAGGTTCTCATCACGGCCACGCTCGGTGTGGACGCGGTAGAAACCGCCCACCACGTAGTGATCCATCATGTAGACCACCGGTTCGGCCACCGCATCGTTGCAGGTCTCGAAGGTGTGCACGCCTTCCTGGATGATCACTTCCTGCACTTGCAGGCCTTCCTTGATCACCGACATCTTGTTGCGCTGACGTCGGTTGAGACCTTGCACCTCGGAGGCATCCTTGACCGTCATCACGCCCATGCCATAGGTGCCAGCGTCGGCCTTGACGACCACAAAGGGCTCGTCGGACACACCGTATTCCTTGTACTTGGCGCGAATCCGCGTCAGCAGGGCATCGACCTGACTCGCCAGGCACTCTTCACCCGTGCGCTCCTTGAAGTTGATCTGCCCGCACACGCCGTATTCCGGGTTGATTCGCCACGGGTCGATGCCGATCACCTGCGCGAAATCGTTCGCGATGCGCGAATAGGCCGCCGCGTGATTGGACTTGCGACGCGAATGCCAGCCGGCGTGCAGCGGCGGGATCAGCCACTGGCCGTCCAGATTGCGCAAGACCTCGGGCACACCCGCCGACAGATCGTTGTTGAGCAGTACCGCGCAGGGGTCGAACCCCTTGACGCCCAGTCGGCTGCCATGGCGCTCGAGCGGTTCAAGAGTGAGCGAGGAGCCATTGTCGAGCTCCAGCGTGGTCACCTCGGTCACCTCGGGCGACAGGCTGCCCAGTCGCACTTCCAGCCCCGTCAGCCGCAGGATCGACACCAGTTGCGCCACGTTCTGCAGATAGAACTGGTTGCGGGTGTGATTCTCCGGGATGAGCAGCAGGCGCCGGGCATCGGGGCAGATGCGCTCGATGGCGGCCTGGGCTGCCTGCACGCACAGGGGCAGGAACGAGTCGTTCAGGTTGTTGAAGCCGCCCGGAAACAGATTCAGGTCAACCGGCGCCAGCTTGAAGCCGGAGTTACGCAAGTCGGTCGAGCCATAGAACGGCGGACGCGTGTCCAGCCACTGGCTGCGGAACCATTGTTCGATTTCGGTGCGGTTGTCCAGAAAAGCGCGCTCGAGTTCGAGCAGCGGACCGGTCAGCGCCGTGGTCAGGTGGGGAACCATGTTGTTTTTGCTCCTTGTGCCGGCGCGCGCCGGCGTACACGGGGTTTGCGCAATATTACACCCGATGCCCGGAAGCCTTGCAGCGGGGAAGACCCGGACACGGTATCGAGCCTGTGGCATCAAATATGGAAAAGCGTTCAATTTCGAGCCGAAGTCACCCCTGCCGGGTGAGCCTCGACTGCTTTAAGAAAACCTTTTTGATATCAAGACCCTGGAAATTCATTGTCGGAAACACGACAATGCCGACGCCCTAACATGGTGCATATCTCATTGATTCATATTCATTTTTTTGTAAGCAAGACTTGAAATTTCGCCTTAATGCACGATAATCCGCGGCCATTCGTAGTCAGGTCGTCAGGAGACGTAGTACCCATGTCCGCACAATTCGCCAGCCTTCCGCTTCCCTTCGCCCAATTCCCCATTGCCCGCCTTGGCAGCCGCTTCGGCTATCGCTTCGAGGGCGATCAGGTTGAACTCAACGCGGACATCGAATCCGTCAATGGTTACAACGACCTCATGAGCCTTCAGCTGTGGGCCTGCGACGCTTCCGGTCAACCCGATCGCGCCATCAAGGTCGGCGAATGCGCCGCCGACGCCTTCAACGGTGCCTGGGGCTGGAGCGACGCGCTGCCGCCGGCCGGCCGCGAAGCACGCACCATGGTGCTGGCCCTGACCGCCAATGGCGAAGTCCAGGACTCCGTCACCCTGCCGAATGCCCAGCAGTTCAGCCAGCCGCGTCTGGCCGGTTGCAGCGGCTACCGTCTGGAGAATGGCGACGTCGAAATCAGCGTCGAAGCCATCGAGAACCCGCGTGAGAGCGACAACGTCAGCGGCGACCTCAATGTCGAGCTGTGGGCCCTCGAAGCCCCTTACGCCGGTGGCGCTTTTACCGGCACCCAGATTGCCCAGGTCAATGTCGGCCGTCTCGGGGGCGAGCAGCGTCTGGACAACCTCAACTGGCACGTGGCTGCCACGCTGCCGACTGAAGGCCGCTGGTACATGACGCTCATGCTGCGCGAGTGGACCGCCAACGGTTATGTCACCCGCGATTTCGCGGCCTACCCGCAGATTTTCGATGCCGATGCGCGCGATGTGACCGCTCAGCCGGCTGTCCAGACCCCCGCGCCGGCCGCCAAGGCCCCGGCAACGGCCAAGGCCCCCGTCGCCCCGGCAGCCAAGCCTGAAGCCAAGCCCGCCGCTCGCAAGGCCGAGCCGAAAGCCGAAGCCAAGCAGCCGGCCGCCAAGCAACCCGCTGCGAAGCCGGTCGCCAAAGCCGAAGTCAAGGCCCGGCCGATGCAGGCCGAAGCCGCTCAGGTGTCCATCAACACCGCGTCGGAAGCCGAGCTGGCTGCCATCAAGGGGCTGAGCAAGACCGTGGCCAAAGCCATCGTTGCAGGTCGTCCGTACGCGTCGGTCGACGCCCTGGAAGGCGTGAAGGGTCTGGGCAAGAAGACCCTGGACAAGCTGCGCGCGTCGCTCAAGAAGTAATCGCCCTCAGGCGGGCGGCAGCGTGGCGGTGAAGCGCACGCCGTCGCCCGTGGGCAGATTGGCCGCCGACAGGTGGCCACCGTGGAACCCGGCGATCAGCCGGGCCACAAACAGGCCAAGGCCCAGGTGCGGATTCTCGCCGCCATCGCCTTTGCGCCCGGATACCATCGAATCGAACAACTTCCCTTCAAGCGCCTCCGGGAGCAGTGTCCCGGTATTGCGTACCGACAGGGTCACACCATCCTCGTCCGACGCCAGCTCGATCGTCACCGGCGTGCCTGCGGGTGCGAAATCGACCGCATTCTCGACCAGCTTGTCGAGCATCTGTGCGGCCAGGTCCGGCGCGCCACGTACCCACAACGGCGCCGCCCCGAGCATCGACTCGATGCGCGCCTCCCCATGCGCCACCCGGTAGCCCTGAATACACTCTGCGACGACCGCATGCAGGTCGTAACGCTCGGGCTCCGTGCTGGCAAGCGCCTGCTCCATACGCGTCGCCTCGCTCATGCGCGACAGAATGCGTGTCAGCCGCGCCAGGCCCGCATGCGCACGCTCGATGTAGGCCTGGGACGAGGCCGGCAAGGGGTCGAGCTGCAGGTTTTCAAGCGACGAGCGCACCACGGCGATGGGTGTGCGCAACTCGTGCGACAGGCGGCTGGCCATGTTCTCCAGGTAGCCATGGTGTTGAGCCAGTCGCCCCAGCAGACGCGAGAAGCTGCGCGACAGGTCGCCCACCTCATCGCCGGCACGCGAGGCCGCCGCCAGCTGGCTGATCCGCCCCTGGGCATCGACCGCGCTCTCGGCCTCATCACGCAGCCGGCGAATGCGCCACGACAACCGCGACGCAAACCCCAGCAACACCAGCGTGGCAATCGCCAACCCGGTCAGACTGAGCAAGGTCAGGCGCTCGATGGCTTCATCACGGACCGAGAGGATGGCATGGGTGCTCTCCTCGACCACCACGGCCCCCTCGACCCGGTCACCGACCCACACCGGATGGGCGGCGGCAACCACCACCACATCGCCACTCCCCACAGGGCGTGTCCAGCTTGCGGTCGCACCGAACAGCGCACTGGCCACGGCCTGTCCCGACGGCGGTGTCACATCGCTCAGCAAGGCCTTGATGTCCGCCTGAGCGCGTACCTGACCACCGGTCAGCTTTCGCCACCACCGGGTGATGGGGCCGGGCGGCCGGATCTGGTCCGGATCCACCAGCGCACCACTCATGGCAATCACATCCAGATCGCGGTCCACAACCCAGATCCGGGCCGTGTTGCGCTCCAGCCCCCGCAGGATGGCGGCCACTTCGCGCGCGCCATCCACGGGCGCAGCGGGGCGGACAGGCGGCTCGGCTGCCAGCGGATCGCTGACCCGGTCAGGCATGCTCGAGATACTCAGATCGAGGATTTCCTCGTTCGGGAGAATCGAGTCACTCAGACTCACCTGACGCCCGGCGCCATGCGCCGCAAACAACTGGGGGCGCTCGTGCAATGCTGTCGCCACCGCGCGGGCAGTCGCCACCAATGCCGAGCGCTGGCCTTCGCGCAGAAAACGCGCCATTTCCTCCACGTATTGCAGCCCCACCCAGGGCAGGGCAAGCAACAGCAGAGAGACCAGAGCCAGTTTGGCTCGCAGGCTGAATCGGATTCGCATGGACGCGTGAAGAATGGCCGTGACTCGATCAATCAAGTCTATAACATCGACCCGTTTTCATTCCGGCGCCACAGGACCGACCCTAAACGCATGGAATACAGCGATTTTTTTGCAACAAGATGCAGTTGGCGTGGTAAAACATAGCCCAATCGATGCTCGCAATCTGTAGTTACAAATAGAGCGCATCCACGACGACACATCGCTCGCGTACGCTTCAGGGGGAAGCCAGGCAGTGACAACGTATGCCATTGTATTCAAGGGGGAACTGCGCGAGGGCTTCATTCGCGAAGCAGTCATGGCCGCGTTCAGGGAGCGCGCCAACCTCAGCGAAAAACAGATTGAACAGATCTTTTCGGGTCGCACGGTCACGCTCAAGAAAGGCCTGACCCGCGATGCGGCCAAACAGTTCGCCCGCGATCTGCGTGCGATCGGCATGCGCATCATTGCTGCCACCGAAGGCGGCAGTGGCACCGCCCCGGGCGCCCCGCCCGCACCCGGCACTCATCACATTCTGTTTGCCGGCCGCGTGGCTGACGGATTCGACGCCGAAGCTGTCAAGCTGACGGCCTCCAAACGCCTCAAGTTCAGCGATCAACAGGCCGACCTGCTGTTTTCCGGCAAAGAGGTGACGATGAAGCGCGGGCTCAGCGAGGACAAGGCCCGCCACTATGCGCAGACCCTGCGCAAGCTGGGCATGGAGGTCCGCGTCGATCCGCCCCTGCCCACGCTGCCCGAGGAAGACCCCGCCCTTGTCGAGGCCGAAGCCTCGTTGGTCCAGACCCAGCTGGCGCCGGCCGCACCGTATAACTTCGAAGAGACGTTCCACAGCAGCTCGAGCCTCGAGCCGCTCAACGGCAGCGCGGCAGACGAAGGCGCCATGGCCGGGATTCACCCGTCACTGCTCGCACCGGCCCCCGAACCTGTACCCGAGCCCAGATCAGCTGCTGCCGCCAAGGCATCCAGCCACCAGCACGCTGACACGGTGGTGAATCATGACCTGGTGGCCGCGTATGCGGATGCATTGAACGACCCGGCCGCCGATCCGGAAATCGACGCCCTGCGGGCAGCCCACGACTATCCCGAGCCACCCCAGACCATTGCCGCCGGGTTCGACATCGCACCCGAGCCGCAGATGCCGGAGGTCAAGGTCCAGAGCCCGTTCGACCCACCCTCGGAGCCGGTGCCTCCGGCCCCCGAGACGGTCATGAGCCCGCTGGACGAGCCGGCCCCCTCGCGGCCACCTGCCGCCGCCCGGGGCCGCGCCACCGAATCGGTGATGCCCCCTGAAGACGATCACGAACTGGAAGAAATTCAGCGTGCCGCCGAAGAAAAACGCAAATGGCTGCTGGCCGGCGGATTCATCGTGCTGGTGGCGGCCGGGGCCGCCTGGGCTCTGATCTGATCCCGGGGCGCTGACACGTCAGGCCCGCGCCTTCCACCGATATCCCGCGCCATACACGCTGTCGATCTGGTCGAACGCCGGGTCGATGGCGGCGAACTTCTTGCGAATCCGCTTGATGTGCGAGGTGATGGTGCCGTCGTCCACCACCAGCTTGGCGTCGGACATGAGCTGATCGCGACTTTTCACGTGGCCGGGATGCCGCGCCAGGGTGTGGACCATCCAGAATTCGGTGAGCGTGAGCGGTACCGGCTCGCCTTTCCATGAGGCGGTGAGGCGGCTCACGTCTAGCATCAACTCATCGCGCTCGACGCGGTCCTCCTGCGGGGCGGCGTCGGCCAGCACGTCGAGCCGGCGGAACAGGGCGGCCACCCGTGCCAGCAGGTGGGGCAGGCTGATGTCCTTGGTCAGGTAGTCGTCTGCGCCCAGGCGCAGGCCGGACACCACATCGAAGTCGCTGTCGCGCGCGGTCAGGAAAATGATGGGCACCCGCTGTGACAGGGCCCGGAGTTCCGCGCACAGCGTAAAGCCCCCTTCCGGCTCGTCACCCAGCCCCACGTCGATGATGGCCAGGTCCGGCAGGCGGTCGCGGAACGCGGCGAGCGCGGCCGGGCGGTCGGCATAGGCCGCCACCTCGTAACCCTGCCGGGCAAAGGCGTCCGAGTAATTGGCGCGGATGGCCGCCTCGTCTTCCACGATTGCAATGCGTCTTCCCATGGGGCGCTACTTTAGCACCTCGCCCGGCGCGATCCGCATGCCGGATGCACCTGCCCTTTTTTTGCCATATTTGATCGGCAGCTTGCCCTTTTCGCTGCCCAAATCGGTCCGCTTGCCCCGTTTCAATGACGCCATGCAAAAACGTCATGAAATGGAGAACGCCATGACCCCCGCCCCGCTCAGATTTGCCGACCGCGCCCGTGAAGTGGTCGAACTGCTCGCCCGCCTGCTACTGATGTTCGTCACCGGCCTGGCCGTCAGCGTCGCCCTCGGGGGCGTCGTGCTGTTGCTGTCCGGCCCGGCCCACGCCGCCCAGGAGGACGGCATCACCCAGGGCACCTTGCTGTTTGCCGGCGCGGGTGAAGGCGACCCCGAAGCCGCCCCCCTGCTGCACACCGATGTGGATCTGCGCATCAGCGGGCCCATCGTGCGTGCCAAGGTGGTGCAGCGTTTCCGCAACCCGGCCAATGACTGGAAGGAGGGCAGCTATGTGTTTCCGCTGCCCGAGCATGCCGCCGTGCATCGCATGCGCATCCGCGTGGGCGACCGCCTCATCGAAGGCGAGATCAAGGAAAAGGCCGAGGCCAAACAGATCTACGAACAGGCCAAGCGCGAAGGCAAGCACACCGCGCTGGTCTCGCAACAGCGGCCCAATATCTTCACCACCAAGGTGGCCAACATCGGCCCCCGCGAGGAGGTGCGAGTCGAGATCGAGTACCAGCACACCCTCGACTACACCCTGAGCGGCGACGTCGGCCGCTATCAGCTGCGCTTCCCGATGGTGGTGGCCCCGCGCTACATCCCCGGCCAGGTGATCGCCGACGAGGAGACCGGCACCCTGATCGGGACCGACGTGGTGCCTGATGCCGCCGCCATCCTGCCGCCCATGATGCTGCCGGATGAGGCCGGCCCGATCTACAACCCGGTGAGCCTCAACGTCTATCTCGACGCCGGCGCCCCCATCGGCGAAGTGGCCAGCCCCCATCACCGGGTGCGCATCGACACCCTCAAGCCCTCGGTGCGCCGCATCCGCCTGAGCGAGGGCCGCACGCCCGCCAACCGCGACTTCGTCCTCAACTGGTCCATCGCACCGGGCAAGACGCCCCACGCCACGCTGTTTCTGGAGCCGGGTCTGAACAAGGACCATGTGCTGCTCATGCTCACCCCGCCCGAGCCGGGCAGCGTCACCGCCCGCCTGCCGCGCGAGGTGGTGTTCATTATCGACACCTCCGGCTCCATGGAGGGGCAGTCCATCGAACAGGCGCGCGAGGCACTGGCCATGGCCTTGACCCGCCTGACGCCGGAGGACCGCTTCAACGTCATCGAATTCAACTCGGAGGCCTTCAGCCTGTTCGATCAGGAACGCGAAGCCACTGCCGGCAACGTGCGCCTGGCGGTCGACTGGGTGCGCGCCCTGCGCGCCCGTGGCGGCACCGAAATGGCCGCCGCGCTCGATCTGGCCCTCAAGGGGGAGCGGGGGCGCGACCGGGTGCGTCAGGTGGTGTTTCTCACCGACGGCGCCGTCGGCAACGAGCAGCACCTGTTCGGTCTGATCAAGGCGGGCCTGGGCGATTCACGCCTGTTTACCGTGGGTATCGGCTCGGCGCCCAACAGCCACTTCATGCGCAAGGCGGCGCAGGCCGGTCGCGGCACCTTCACCTACATCGGCAAGATCGACGAGGTGCAGGCACAGATGAACGCCCTGTTCGCAAAACTCGAGTCACCCGTCGTCAAAGGCATTACCGCCCACTGGCCCGACGGCGCGAATGCCGATGCCACCCCGGACCCGCTGCCCGACCTGTATCTGGGCGAACCGGTGATCGTGGCCGCCGCCATCGACCATGGCGCCCGCGGCGAATTGCGCCTGACGGGCGACTCGGGCGACATCCAATGGACCAGCTCGCTGGCCCTGGCCGACGCCAACCCCGGCGAGGGCATCGGCGTGCTGTGGGCGCGTCGCAAGATCGACCAGTGGATGGACACGCTCTCCGAAGGCGCCACCGAAGACGAGGTGCGCCCCCATGTGCTGGCGCTGGCGCTGGAACACCAGCTCGTGAGCCGCTTCACCAGCTTCGTGGCGGTCGACAAGACCCCCGCCCGCAGTGCCGAGGCGGCCCTCAAGTCCGGCGCCGTGCCGGGCCACTTCCCGGCCGGCTGGTCGCCCAGGGGCGTGTATGGCGAATTGCCGCGCGGGGCCACCGACGCCCGCTGGCACGCCCTGATGGGTCTGCTCGCACTGGCCCTGTTCCTGATGTCGCGCCGCCTGCGCATCCGTTGATTCCTCTCACCCGTACCGCCTTCAGGAGAACCGATCATGAAAACCGCCTGCCACCATTGCGATCACAGTGAATTCCTCGGCGTCGAGTGCGCCTGGCCCGCCCGCGAGTGCCTGAGCGACGAGGCCACCGGCTCGCGCCATACCCGCCGCACCATGCAGCGCATCTTCCAGCTCACCGCGGCCGCCTTTCTGATGGTCGCCATCTGGGAGTTCGGTCAGGCCGGCTACATCCACGCCAAGGCCTGGCTGGCGCAACACCTCATCGCCGACGCCTGGGAACGCACCCTCGCCGGCGAAACCCAGGTCAAGCCCTGGCCCTGGGCCGACACCTGGCCGGTGGCCCGGCTGCGTGCCCCGAAGCAGGATGTCGATCTCTACGTGCTGGCCGGCAGCAACGGCCGCACCATCGCGTTTGGCCCGGGTCATGTCTTCGGCACGGCGGAACCCGGCGCCACCGGCAACAGCGTCATCGGCGCGCACCGTGACACCCACTTCGCCTTCCTGCAATGGCTGGAGCCGGGGGACGAGCTGGAGGTGGAGACCCCCACCGGCTTCGTCCAGGTCTATAAGGTGAGCAGTCGCGAGGTGGTGGACAAGGACGACACCGAGGTGCTCGATACCTACCCGGGCGAAACCCGTCTGACGCTGGTCACCTGCTACCCCTTCAACGCGATCTCGGCAGGCGGGCCGCTGCGCTATGTGGTGACGGCCGACAAGGTGGCCCCGCCGCAGGTGGCTGCCGACGACCGCAGCGTGCCGAGGATCTGGCTGTGAGGCGCGCTGCGCTGGCCGGTCTGGCGGTGAGCCTGGCGGCGGTGAGTGTCTCGGTCTATGCCTTCGCGTGGCGACCGGTGGACGGGCTCTTCAGCCCGCCCCGCCGCGCGCCGGGGCCGACGGCCATCGAGCACTTGCGCGAGCCGGGTCGGGTGGGGCTGCGTATCGAGCGCATCAGCGCACTCGACGGTCAGGTGCCGACCCTGGTGGTCACCGCCGACCGGTTGCGTCGCCCGGGTGCGCGCGGCAGGCGCCTGCGCCAGCAGCTCGCCGGCCAGGGGGTGGCGCTGGCGCCCTACGGGCAGACCGTCGGCAACCTGGTGCTGCTTCACGGGCTCGGTAACCGCAAGGAGAACATGCTGCCCATTGCCGAGCGCTTCGCAGCCGCCGGCTTTCGCGTCATCCTGCCCGACCTGCCCGGCCACGGCGACAGCCCGCGCAATCACACCGAATTCGGCCACGACGCCTTCGAGCGCACCCTTCCACGACGGGTGCTGGACGATGTCAGTCGCCAACTGAAGCTGGCGCCACAGCCGGCCATGCTCTGGGGCTACTCCATGGGCGGCGCCTACGCCGTGCATGCCGCCGCCGAGGCGCCCGAGCGCTGGCAGGCGGCCGTCATCGTGAGCAGCTTTGATCGCCTCGATCAGGTGGTTCAGGCCCACCTGGCCCGCCAGATGGGCTCCCTCGCGGGCATCTATCAGCCCTCCGCCGCGCGCCTGGCCCATTGGCTCGGCTCGCCGGACATGGACGCCGTGCAGCCAGTGGCGCTGGGCGAGCGCCTCACCCTGCCGGTGATGATGATCCACGGCGACAGTGACACGACGATCGATCAGGCCCGGGGCCGGGCGCTCTTCGACGCCATCGCCTCGTCCGACAAGCAATGGCTGACCGTCCCGGAAGCGGGTCACCGCAACGTACTGCTGACGGCCATGCCTGTCTACGCCCGGATGTCGGCATGGATGCTGGCCCGGATCGACACCGCACACGGAGACCCTCGATGACGAAACCGCACAGTCAGGCGATCGAGTTGGTGCCCTCGTTGACCGTCGCACGCTCAAGCCCGGTCGGGCTTTGCGCCCTTGTCCGGGAAGGTCTTGCGTTCGGCATCAAGCAGGCTCGCGCCTGCCTGTTTGCGGGGCTCTTCCTGTCCGCGGTGTTTCTGGTACCCAACGGCGGTCTGTGGGGCGTGCCGCGCTACGACGTGTTGCTGGTGATCGCCCTGGCGCTGCAGTTCGGCATGGTGTGCTCGGGGCTCGAAACGCTGGATGAACTCAAGGCGGTGAGCGTGTTTCACCTCATCGGCTTCGCACTGGAAGTGTTCAAGACCTCGAGCGCCATCCAGTCGTGGTCCTACCCGGACTTTGCCTACACCAAGGTGCTGGGCGTGCCGCTCTTCTCCGGCTTCATGTACGCCGCGGTGGGCAGCTACATCATTCAGGCGTGGCGGCTGTTCGATCTGCGCGTGCGTCATCACCCGCCGTACTGGATGGCCTGGGTGATGGCGGTGCTCATCTACGGCAACTTTTTCACCCACCATGCCATTGGCGACTATCGCTGGTATCTGGCCGCCGCCGCGCTCGGCCTCTATGCGCGCACGTCGGTGTCGTTCCGCAGCCTCGACCGGCGCCGCCAGATGCCCTTGCTGCTGTCCTTCCTGCTCATCGGCTTCTTCATCTGGCTGGCCGAGAACATCAGCACCTTTTTCGGCCTGTGGGCCTACCCGAACCAGTTGGGCGCCTGGTCAACGGTGCACCTGGGCAAGTGGAGCAGTTGGTCGCTGCTGGTGGTCATGACCTTCACCATCGTGGCCAACCTCAAACACGTCAAGGCCTGCATTCACGTGCCCGACTGACGACCCCGCCATCAACAAAAAACGCCGTGAGACGCACAGCGTCATCACGGCGTAAAGCACTCATCACGGGCCACCAACCCGTAAAGTGCGTCCGATTACTTGTAGTAACCGACCGCGCAAACCTGGTCACCCACCTTGGTGACGAAGCTCACTTTCTGGACCGGGTCAGCGCCACCCGGGCGCGGCCACACGTAATCCACCTCGGCAATCGCGCCTTCCTTGGCCACAGCGTAGAAGCTCTCGCCAATCGCCTTGCCGGCCTTGTCCTTGAGACCCTTCATGCTTTGACCGGTCAGCTTCGGATGCGCGGTGAAGTTGCCGTCGGGGCCACCGCAGAACGGGTACAGATCACGGTCGGCAAAGCCGGCTTCACCCTTGGCCATCTGGCTCAGGGCCGTCGCCTTGTCGACGCTGATGGCCGCCACGGCCTTTTGCAGCATGGCCTTGGCCTCGTCGGCATTGCCGAAATCCGCCGCCGCAATGGCCGCGTAGGTTGCAAAGCCGAGCATGGCGGCTGCAAATGTTTTCTTCATGGTTCCTCTCCTCATCGTTCTGTTCCTCCAGGGCATCCGCCATGGGGGCGCCGGAGCGCGAGGCGAAGAATATGCATTTGTCGTATTTGTGACAACAGCCTTATTGGCACAAACGTTCGTCACAGCGCATGCGGAAGAATCGCCATCCCATTGTTCCCACAGGGATTTCACGCGCTGCCTGCGGGCGCCTCCCGGCGGTGAAGAAAAACGTCTCCATTTGTGACCGGACATATGACAGGCCGCCCCCTACCACAGCCCGACCGCCTAGTTCAGCGCCGGATCGTTCATCAGCCGCTGCGCCAGCAGGTCGACAAACGCTCTCACCTTCCGCGACCCCTGCGGGCCTTCCCGGTGCACCAGATGCACCGGTCGCGGCGGTGGTTCGAATTCGGCCAGGAGAATCTTCAGACGCCCATCGGCCAGGTGCGGTGCCACCTGATAGGACAGCAAGCGGGTAATGCCAAAGCCTTCGACCGCGGCGCTGATGGCGCCATCGTTGGTGGAGACACTCAGGCGGGGATTGAGACGCACCAGTCGATGCCCCTCCGGCGTCGAAAAGCGCCAGTCGTAGGCATTGGTACCGGCGCTTGAACTGATCATGTCGTGCTCGGCCAGTTCATCGGGCGACGCGGGCAGGCCGCGACGGGCCAGATAGTCGGGCGACGCACACAGCACCATCCGTACCTGGCCGACACGCCGGGCGCGCAGGCTCGAATCCGGTAGCTCGCCGATACGCACGGCCACGTCGACGCCTTCATCGATGAAATTGACCACCCGATCGACGAACAACGCATCGACACGGGTCTGTGGATAGCGCTGCAGGTAGTCGACGATGCCGGGCATGACGAATATCTGGCCGAACAGCACCGACGCGGTGACCGTGAGATTGCCCCGGGGCGCGGCGTTGATGCCCGCGGCGGCATCGTCCGCCTGCACCACCTCGGCGAGGATGCGCCGGGCATCTTCCAGATAGCGTGCGCCCGCCTCGGTGACGCGGACATGACGGGTGCTCCGGTGCAACAGCCTGACCCCGAGCCGCGCCTCGAGCGCTGCCACCGCGCGCGTCACGGCCGGCGGCGACATGTTCATGCGCCGGGCGCCCGAAGCAAAGCCTTCCATCTCGGCCACCGCCACGAACACCTGCATCGCGTGAAAACGGTCCATCGCTTTATTCCACCAAACGCAATAGTGAATTCTGTTTTTCAAAGATTCTTCTTCAGACAGAAACGTAGCACAGTTGCATCACCCGCTGAGCACCGCGGGATCAATCAACCAATCATCTGGAGAATCACCATGAGCCGACTCACCGTCATCGACGCCAACAACGCCAACGAAGAACAGAAAGCCCTGCTCGACGCCATTGCCGCCCAACTGGGCATGGTGCCCAACTTCCTCAAGGTCTTTGCCAACTCGCCTGCCGCCCTGCGCGCTTTCCTGGGCCTGCACGGCATTGCCGGTGAAGGCAGCCTCGACCCCCAGACGCGTGAGCGCATTGCGCTGGCCCTGGCCGAGCAGAACAGCTGCGAATACTGCCTGTCGGCCCACACCGCCATCGGGCGCAAGGCCGGCCTGTCGGGCGCCGAGATCGACGCCAACCGCGCCGGCACCAGCCAGGACGCCAAGGCCGCCGCCGCCGTGAAGCTCGCCCGCTCGCTGGTCGAACACAAGGGTGAAGTCACCACCGCCGAGATCCTCGAAGCACGCAACGCCGGCTACGACGACGCGCAGATCGTGGAAATCATCACCCACGTCGGCATGAACATCCTCACCAACATCCTCGGCAAGGCCAGCCGTGTGGAGATCGACTTCCCCAAGGTCGAACTCAAGCGCGCCGCCTGATACCGCGCCGGTGCGCCCACCTCCCGGGCGCACCGGCGACCTCGACAGGAGAAACGTCATGGCACATCGCTATGCCCAGATCGCCTTCACCGACAAGGTGCGCCAGGCCCAGACCGCGCAGGGCAGCCGACAGGCCTACGCCCGGCTGGACGAGGGTCAGCCCCGCCACCACCGGCTGGGCGACTTCGAAGCGGGCTTCATCGCAGCGCGCGACAGCTTCTACATGGCCACCGTGAACAGCGATGGCTGGCCCTACGTGCAGCACCGCGGCGGCCCCGCCGGCTTCGTACGCGTACTCGACGACAGCACACTGGGATTTGCGGATTTCGCCGGCAACCGGCAGTACGTCAGCCTGGGCAATGCCCTCGGCGACGACCGGGTGTCCCTGTTCTTCATGGACTACCCCAACCGGGCCCGCCTGAAACTGTTCGGACGCATGTCACTGGTCCCCGAAGACGATCCGGCCACCCTCGCCCGACTCGAAGACAACAGCTACCGCGCCCGCGTCGAACGCGGCTTCCTCATTCGCGTGGAAGCCTTCGACTGGAACTGCCCGCAGCACATCACACCGCGCTTCACCGAAGCCGAGTGGGCCGCGCGCACACATGGCGAGGCCGGCGCATACCGCCCCGACCGCTGAACGATCACCCACACCTCCAACCGACCTCAAGGAGCCCCTCATGACCGACGCACAACGCCCCCCGCTACCGCCCTTCGACGCCGACGCCGCGGCCCTCAAGGTCCGCCTCGCCGAAGACGCCTGGAACAGCCGTGACCCGGCCCGAGTCGCACTCGCCTACACCCCGGACAGCCGCTGGCGCAATCGCGACCTGATCTTTCAGGGGCGCGACGCCATCGTCGATTTCCTGACCGCCAAGTGGGCGCGGGAACACGACTACCGCCTCATCAAGTCCCTCTGGGCCCATGGCCCCGACCGCATCGCCGTGCGCTTCGCCTACGAATGGCGCGACGAACGCGGCCAATGGTTTCGCGCCTACGGCAACGAAAACTGGCGCTTCGACGCCAACGGCCTGATGGCCGAACGCCACGCCAGCATCAACGACCGCCCGATTGAAGCACATGACCGGCTGTTTCACTGGCCCCTGGGACGCCGGCCGGATGATCATCCGGGGCTGGATGCGTTGGCTTTGTGATCATGGGGTTGGGCAGCTTCGGGGTAGGAGTGGTCGGTTTCTGTATCGGGCGACCCCTCCGCGCCGAACCTGACGCGGCCCTTTACCTAAAGCTCTCGGACAGATTCGATAGACACCACGCCATGCCAATCGTATGCTCGCCGTGTCTAGTGGATACGAAGTTCCCTTGTTACGCCTGCTGGGTTTGTTGATTTGGTTATGACTGAAAACAAATACGCCACACCGACCAATCCCAAGTACCACATGGGGTTCAAGGCTGCGGGACCCTGCAAGCTATACCACATCGACGTGGTTATTCCCGCAATTTTGCGGTCTACATCAAGTCATGCATACAGATAGTTCGAATGACCGAAGAAGATTTTAGGGAAATAAACTGGTCAGACGAGTTCTATATAGAATTCATTGATGGAAAGAGGCAACTATTTGCTTCAGGCCCAGGAATTAACTGGGATTCAGGTATCAATGAAATCGATGAAAATGAGGGAAGAGCCAACATCTCATGTTGTTTGCAGAAAAAGAGTCCTTCTCAACAGAGATTTCGCTTAATCCATGTATGGGTCGACGAAATTAGAAGAATAGAGGCAATCAATGGCCACGTCCTTTGGCCAAAAAACCATAACAAGGGTGTCAAGTAGATTACGGCCCTGCGGGCCTGGGCGGGGCAAATCAAGTTTCGCTCAAGTTGCCTCCTACAACGGCGTTAGGCCTCAACAATATCTTCCGAGACATGGAACAAGATATCTTCGATTTTTTTGCCAAGTACATCGAGGAACTCGATGCCGATAGTGGCGGCGGAGGCGGGGCTAAGGTACCAGACTTTGAATTGCTCCCGAGGGACTTTCTTGATTTTGCCGAACGCGATCTCGATGCACCGAGATCAATCCACACGCTTGTAAATGCGACCTCCAATCTTAAGCGCGCAGTTGACTGTCAGCTCGATTACTTTCTTTGTACCTTGAACCTCGACGGGTTCTACCGAAGCAAGCGGCTCGGAATTGACAGAAAGCTAGGACTTCTAAAAAGGGCGGGAATCTTCCGATCTCGGTCAATTGAGAAACTAAATTCACTTAGGAATCGTCTGGAGCATCACTACGAAGCCCCCAAGATCGAAGATGTGGAGGTGTACTTTGACTTGGTAGCTGCCTTCGTAAGCGTTGTCGAGTCGGTCATTCCACTAGCGGGCTTTCAATCAAACCTCTGTAACTCGTTAGTTTGTGGAGGCGGTGTCGAGTCGGACTTCTCGCACGGAGAACCGCGCCTACGTTTAACGCTATCTCATACGCCATCTAATTACCGGCGTGTCTTCGAATCAGACCTGTCGAAGTCCGTCGACCCAGTTGCTGACCTAGAGAATTTTTCGTATCTGCTGCGAGTCCATATGCTCTTGCGGAAGCTGGAGGAATCAGGAATTACGGAAACTCATTTTCTTAGAGCTCTGAGCGGGAGCGAACGAGTATGAGGTCTAACTTGTACGTCAAACGCCTGCTTCGAAGCGGTTGAAGTCGTTTACCTGGAACTCTCCCAAGCCCGCTCGCAGCCCCAAGCATTCACGACAATAGAAACGATATCTCAAAAAAAAAGCTCCCCGACGAGGGAGCCCTTCTTCATTACTTTCCACCATCCTCCGATGGCGGCCATGGCTGCGCCACCGTGCAGCCGCGTGTAATTTACTTCCCGGAAATTTCCCGGTCGTAATTCAGGCGCTTGGCCGCGTCGAGCGTGAGCATCTGCATGAAGGCCTTGGTTTCGGCATCCGAACCCACCGGTGAGCCCGAGCCGCCACCGCCGAAGACGTTGGTCGGTACGGCGCGCTTGGCGAAGGCGTCGGCCCACAGTTTGTGGATTTCGACTTCGGTGCGCAGTTTTTCGGCCAGGGCGTTGTCGGCCTGCAGGATGGCCTTCTTCTGGTAGGCCTCGGCGTCGGCGAGGGTGCGCTGGGTTTCAGCCTCGATCCGCGCCTTTTCCAGGTTGATCTGTGCGGTTTCGCGCTCGATCTGAGCCTGCTCCTTGAGCTTGTTGGCGGAGGTGAGGGCCAACTGCTTGTCGGTTTCGGCGTCGGTGGTTTTCTGGATCTGCTCGACTTTTGCCATGGCCTGACGCTCGGCGACCTCACGCTCACCTCGGGCGATGGCCAGCAGGCGCTGCTCTTCTTCCTGGATGCGCTGTTCGCGGGCGATGGCGCGGTCGGCAGAGGCTTTCTGCTTGAGCTGCATGCGCTCGACGAAGCGGCTGTTGGGGGTCATGTTGGTGATGCGCGCGTCGACCACGCTGATGCCGAAGGTGGTGAACTTCTGCGCCTTGCGCCGTGGCGTGCCCTGTTCGTCCAGCACCTTGCGCACTTCGTAGACCACCTTGGATTCGTCGCCGAACTCTTCCTGCTCATTACCCAGGGCCACGTTGGCCGAGCCACGCACCTTGCGCCCGGAGTCCTGATAGACCTCTTCACGGCGGACCAGATAGATGCCGTTGTTCATCTGGTTTTCGAATTCGCTGTTGAATTCGGTGCGGGCGCCACTGTAGTACTCCTCGGCGCTCATGAGCGAGGCAGTCGCCTGCAGGGTTTCCTTGAAGGCGGGCATGAGGGCCGTGCGCAGCAGGTTGGCCGGGGTGCGGTATTCATGCGCCAGCTGCAGGAAGCCTTCGTTGTCGGTGGGGATGGAGAAGCGCACCGTGGCTTCCACGTTGGCATCCACCTGGTCGAGGAACATGATGTTGAGCGGCGGCATGTTGGCGCTGGTCTCATCCCCTTCGACCTCGGCGTACTCCATGTTGGCTGCGGCGCCGGCTTCGGATTGCACGGTCATGGCGCGCTTCCAGGCATTCCAGCGTCCCCACAGGAAGAACTGGTAGCCCACGTCGGAGACGGCGTGTTCCTGACCGGTGATGGTGCGCACGTGATACACGTAGCCCGGCTCGGCGTAAAAGATGGATTCCTTGACGATTATGCCGGCGCCAAGCAGCAGGGCGATCGGGAGCAGAATCTTGCCGGTGTTCAGGCCGATGCGGGAGAGCGGGTTATTCAGAGCCAACGTGGTTCCCCTTGATGGTGTCGAAATCAGGCGGGGATTTTACATGTCATATTCCGTTGGTTTAGTGTCAAAACCCTCAAAAAATGCCCCTTTTGCAGCGCACCATTCCCGGCGTATAGTGGAACCTAATTCCCCATGTGTCTGTCCGTTTTTATATACGGATCACGCGCCAGGAGCGTCCCATGTCGCAAATCGACTGGAATCAGTACGACCCGAATGCCTTTTACGACGAACTGATTGCGGCGCCCGGAAGGCCTCGCCCGGCGGCAGAAGCGCTCTGTCGCTACCTGGCCAGCCTGGGCGAGCAGGACATCAAGGGCCTCAAGGAGGCGGCCGAGGTGGCCATCCAGGTGATGGGTATCACCTTTACCGTGTATTCCGATGGCGACATGATTGATCGGGCCTGGCCGTTCGACATCATTCCCCGCGTGATCCCACTGAACGAATGGCGCACGGTCGAAGCCGGCCTCAAGCAGCGCGTTCAGGCGCTGAACATGTTCATCGACGATCTCTACAACGAACAGAAAATCGTCAAGGATGGCGTCTTTCCGGCGGAGTTGCTTGCCAAGTCGGTGAACTTCCGGCCCCAGTGCGTGGGCATTCATCCGCCTGGCGGCATCTGGGCGCACATCTGCGGCTCCGATCTGGTGCGTGACAAGGACGGCACCATCTACGTACTGGAAGACAACCTGCGCATCCCCTCCGGCGTGTCCTACATGCTCGAGAACCGCAACGTCACCAAGCGCGTGCTGCCCGATCTGTTCCAGACCAGCGGCATCCTGCCGGTGGACGACTACGCCGACCAGCTGCACGAGATGCTGGTCTCCATGTCGCCGCGACAGGCCGAAGAGCCCAACATCGTCATTCTCACACCGGGCATCTACAACTCGGCCTATTACGAGCACTCCTACCTGGCCCAGCAGATGGGCGTCGAACTCGTCGAAGGCTCCGACCTCATCGTGGGGACCGACAGCTGCGTCTACATGCGGACCATCGACGGTCTGGTAAGGGTGGATGTGATCTACCGACGCGTGGACGACATGTTCATCGACCCCAAGGCCTTCAACCCGGACTCGGTGCTGGGCGTGCCGGGACTCATGGAAGCCTGGCGGGCCGGCAACGTGGCACTGTGCAACGCCCCGGGTGCCGGCGTGGCGGACGACAAGGTCGTTTATGCCTACGTACCGAAAATCATCAAGTACTACCTGGATGCAGACCCGATCATTCCGAACGTGCCCAGTTACCTGTGCATGCACGACGACGAACGCGAATACGTGCTGGCCAACCTCGACAAACTTGTGGTCAAACCGGCCAACGAGTCGGGCGGCTACGGCATGCTCGTCGGGCCGCACTCGACGCCTGAAAAACGGGCCGAATTCGCCGAGCTCATCAAGAACGATCCGCGCAACTACATGGCGCAACCGACCCTGAGCCTGTCGGTGGCGCCCACCTTGACGGACGAAGGCCTCGGGCCCCGGCACCTCGACCTGCGCCCCTTCATTCTGTCCTCGGCCAACAATACCTACGTCACCACCGGCGGGCTGACCCGCGTCGCGCTGGTGAAGGGTTCGCTGGTGGTCAACTCCTCGCAGGGCGGGGGGAGCAAGGACACCTGGATCGTTGATACCGACGCCATGGGAGGTAACTGATCATGCTGTCACGTGTGGCTGAAAACCTCTACTGGATGGCCCGCTACATCGAGCGCACCGAAGATACGGCGCGCCTGATCCGGGTGACCCGCTTCCTCATGCTCGACTTCCCCGGCACCACGACCCTGTCGTGGTCTTCACTGATCAACATCACCGGTGCCGACGAGCTGTTCAACGAGCACTACGACGAGCGCAACGCCCAGAACGTGCTCACGTTCCTGTGCGCCGACCGTCGTTACGGCGGCTCCATCATGGGCTCGCTGGCGGCCGCGCGCGAGAATCTGCGCACCACCCGCGACGTGATGCCACGCGAGGTCTGGGAAGAGATCAACGGCATCTATCTGCATGGCAGCAAGCTGCTGTCGGGCACCATCGACGTGCGCAAGATGGACGAGTTCCTGCACACGGTGATCCGCGGCTGTCAGGCGCTGACCGGCATGCTCGATGGCACGCTGAGCGAGTCGCCGGCACGCACCTTCTGCGCCGTGGGCGGCTACCTGGAGCGGGTGGACATGACGTCGCGGATTCTCGACGTCCGCTCGGCCAACCTCCTGCCGCGGACTGCCGACGATCTCAAACCCTTCGAGCAGCTGCAGTGGATGAGTGTGCTCAAGAGCCTGACGGCTTACCAGATGTATCGCCAGCAGGTGCGCACCCGTGTGCGCGGCAAGGACGCGATCCGCTTCATCCTGCTCGACGAGACCTTCCCGCGGGCCATCAAGCGTTGCCTCAAGCGCCTGAACGGCAAGCTGGCCACCTTGCCCCGCAGCCAGGACGCCTGCACGGCGGTCAGCACCGTGCAGGCCTTGCTGACCCGCGAGAACCCGGAAGAGCTGTACGGCGCACCCGACCAGTTGCATCAGTTCCTCGACGAACTGCAACTGGGGGTGATCAACGTGCACGAAACGATCCGCAAGACCTGGTTCGGCGGGGTGGACAGCCCGGCCCCGGTGGTGGACATGCCCACCACCCAGCAGGCGCAGGACGCCTGACAAGAAAACGGGGGCCGCGGCCCCCGTTGTTCATTCCCGGCGCGTCGAACTCAGGACGCGCGCTCGGTGTTCAGCACCAGGTTCACGCCAGAGGCGTCGGGCGCCACGGTGACCGGCGCGGCTTCGAGATCGCCGGCACCTGCCCCGGCCTTGCCACTCTTGGAGATGCGCGCCCCGATCGCCACTTCGGCCGGAATCGGGCGGTTGCCCGCCATGGAAGGCACCCCTTCGAAATCGAACCTGATCGGCAGATCGGCAACGGTCTGACGCAGGATGGCAAACGGCATGCCTCCGCCCACCGGACGCACGAAAATGAACACCACATCGCCCGGTTCGGCCTTGTCGGCCAGCTCCGGCGCCAGCGTCAGCTCACCCTTGATGGCCACCCCGGCGCCGGCCGCAACCGGCTCGGGCATGGCCAGCGGGGGCAGGTTGCCGCGTTGACGCGCTTCGTTGATGCCACCACGAATCGACTGGGCCAGCTCGTTATCCGGCGGCAGAACGACGAGGATCTTCTCCCATTCGCTCGAGGCCCGGGCGTAGTCCTGCGCCTGGAAAGCCGCGCTCCCCGACAGGGCGAGCGCCTTGATGTTCTGCGGATCCAGTTCCAGCGCCTTGGCAATCAGCTGGGCCGGCTCGCCGCTCAGATCCCGATTGTTCGCCGCCGCCAGCGCGTCGGCCCAGTCGGCATACACCTGGGATTCGTCGGGGACCAGTCGCGCCAGCTCCTTGTAGGCCCCGGCCGCTTCGGCAAAACGACCCATGGCGTTGTACGACCGGGCCAGCATGAACCACCCCTGCGGATCGTCCGGCGATTCCTTCAGCTTTTCCGCCAGCCCCGAGACCATCTCTTCCACCTGGGCCTGGGTCACCTGCTGCTCACCGGGCGAGCGGGCCACGGTATTGGCTGGATCGATCCCCGCGAGCGTGCCGGTTTCCAGGTAGACGAAGCCCGCCACCAGCGGAACGAGCACGACCGTGGCAATACCCCAGGCCTTGGCCGGCTTGACCGTCAGCGCCAGCGACTCGGCCTCGCCCTCGTCGAGGGCACGCGCTTCGAGCTCCTCTCGGGTCTTGGCGTAATCCTCATCGGAAATGCGACCGGCTGCGTGCTCGGCCTCCAGATCCTTGAGCTGTTCGCGCAGCACCGCCAGCGCGGTCCGCGCCTGATAGGCACCTACGTCTTCCTGGGCCATGCGACGCACGCCGGCACCGAAGAGGGGCGGCACGAGCAACAACAGGGCGCCGACCAGCAGCAGCCCGGCAATCACGAGAAATGTGCTCATGCGTCGGCCTCCGGTGTGCCATCGCCTTTGAGCAGCGCTTGCGCCCGTGCCCGCTGTCTTTCGTCCAGATGAACGCTCTCGGCCTTGTTCCGGCGCGCCAGGCGCAGCATCAGGAACACGATGCCGAGCACCGCCAGTGTCGCCGGGCCGGCCCACAACAGGATGGTGCTGAGCTTCATGGGCGGCTCGTAGAGGACGAAGTCACCGTAGCGGGCGACCATGTAATCAACCACATCGTCTTCACTCTTGCCGGCGCTCAGCTGCTCACGCACCTGATCACGCAGATCGAGTGCCAGGTCAGCCTGGGATTCGGCGATGGACTGGTTCTGACAGACCAGGCAGCGCAGTTTTTCGGAGAGCTTCAGGACCCGGGACTCGAGCGCCGGATCGGCGACCACCGGCTCGGCCTCGCGGGCGTGGACGCCCAGCACGGTCAGCCCCAGGCTGGCCGCCAGGATCAGGCGGCACATCGTTGATCTCATGCCCCGGCCTCCAGTTGCGCCACGCGCGGCAGGATGTCTTCCTTGAGCGACTGCGGCGTGATCGGGCCGGTGTGCTTGTAGCGAATCACCCCTTTCTTGTCGATCAGGAAGGTTTCAGGCACGCCATAAACACCAAAGTCGATGCCCACGCGACCGTCCAGATCGAGAATCGACACCGCGTACGGATCACCGTGTTCGGTAAGCCATTCGTTGGCCCGATTGACCGCCATGGGCAGTTCCATGTCGTCGGTGATCTTGCGCTGGTCGATCAGACCATCGCCCTTCACTTCCTTGTAGTTCAGGCCGACGATGGGCACCGAGCTGTGCTTGGAAAATTCGACCAGCACCGGGTGCTCCTGACGACAGGCCACACACCAGGACGCCCAGACATTGAGCAACCAGACCTTGCCTTGCATGTCGGCCAGACCGAACTCGGTGGTCGGGTCATCCAGGCGCGAGAGCTTGAACTGGGGTGCCGGTTTATCAATCAGCGGCGAGGGCACGTCACGGGGGTTGAGGCCCAGGCCCAGGCCAAGGAAAACCACCAGCCCGAGAAAGATGAACAGGGGAACGAGAAACTTCGCTTTCATTGGACTCTCATGCAGCCTGGCGCGCACCGGCATCCGGCACGGTCCTTGAGGCCAGCTTGCGGTATCGACGGTCAGCCGCGGCAATGCCGCCACCCAGGGCCATCAGGGCACAGCCGACCCAGATCCAGCTGATGAAGGGTTTGTGATAGAGACGCACGATCCAGGTGGTGTCGTCGATCTGCTCGCCCATGGAGGCATAGAGATCGCCGAACAGGCCGATATCGAGCGACGCCTCGGTCATGGGCATGCCGCGCGCGGTATAGACCCGCTTTTCGGGCGTCAGTGTCGCCACCGGCTTGCCATCCCGGGTCACCTTGAGTTCGCCACGCGAGGCTTCGAAGTTCGGCCCCGGCGCATCGGTGATCGACATGAGCTCGAAGTCGTAGCCGGCCAGTTGGGCCACGTCACCGACCTGCATCTTCACGTCCACGTTGGTGTTGGTGCCGTTGACCATGGCCACGCCAATGATGAACACGCCAATGCCGATGTGCGCGGAGAACATGCCCCACCAGCCACGGGGAATGGCCGACAGGCGCGCGCCCAAACCGGCACCGGGGCGCTCACCGAGACGGTCGGCCAGCAGCAGCAGGCTGGCCATGATCACCCAGGCCGCCATTGCCAGGCCCAGCACCATGCGCCAGGTGATGTGCCCGGCCGCCCAGCTGGCGAGCACGCCGATCGCCACCGAGCCGACCAGCCAGGGGGCCAGCTTGCGTGCGATCAGCGCCACGTCATGGCCTTTCCAGCGCAGGAACGGACCGATCACCATGAGCAGGATGACCGGCACCATCAGCGGCAGGAACACGGCTTCGAAATACGGTGGGCCGACCGAGATCTTGCCCAGCCCGAGCGCATCGAGGAACAGCGGATACAGCGTCCCGAGCAGCACCGAAGCGGCGACCACCGAGAGCAGCACGTTGTTCATCAGCAGCAGGGATTCGCGCGAGACCAGCGAGAACTTGCCGCCGCCGGCCAGCTTCGGCGCGCGCCAGGCGAAGAGCATCAGCGAGACGCCGATCACGAGCACCAGCAGGCCGAGAATGTACATGCCGCGGCGCGGGTCGGTGGCGAAGGCGTGCACCGAGGTGAGCACGCCGGAGCGGACCAGGAAGGTGCCGAGCAGCGACAGGGAGAAGGCCGCGATGGCCAGCAACACCGTCCAGCTGCGGAAGGCGCCGCGCTTTTCGGTCACGGCCAGCGAGTGAATCAGCGCGGTTCCGACCAGCCACGGCATGAACGAGGCGTTTTCAACCGGATCCCAGAACCACCAGCCGCCCCAGCCCAGTTCGTAGTAGGCCCAGCCGGAGCCGACCGCGATCCCGAGGGTGAGGAAAACCCACGCCACCGTGGTCCATGGCCGCGACCAGCGCGCCCAGGCCGCATCGAGGCGCCCCGAAATCAGCGCGGCAATGGCGAAGGCAAAGGCCACCGAGAAACCGACGTAGCCCATGTAGAGCAACGGCGGGTGAATGATCATGCCCGGATCCTGCAGCAGCGGGTTCAGATCCTGGCCCTCCAGTGCGCCCGGCAGCAGGCGCTCGAACGGGTTGGAGGTGAAGATGATGAAGGACAGGAAACCGGCACTCACCAAGCCGAGCACGCCCAGCACGCGGGCGACGAAGATGTCGGGCAGGGTGCGGGAAAACACCGAAACCGCCACGGTCCACAGGGCGAGAATCAGCCCCCACAGCAGCAGCGATCCCTCATGGCTGCCCCACACCCCGGTGATGCGGTAGTGCAGCGGCAGGTTGGTGTTCGAGTGCTGGGCCACGTACTGGACCGAGAAGTCGTTGTGCACGAAGGCCCAGGTGAGGGCCGCAAAGGCCATGGCCATGAACACGAACTGGCCCTGGGCGGCGGGGCGCGCCACGGCAATCATGGCCGCGCGGTTGCGACTGGCGCCGATCAGGGGCACGACGCCCTGAACCAGCGCAATGACGAAGGCGAGAATGAGGGCGAAGTGACCGAGTTCGGGAATCATTGGGCCACCGTCGTTGCTGTCTTGTGGGCCTGGTCGATGGCGTCCTGCGCCTCCGGCGGCATGTAGTTCTCGTCATGTTTGGCGAGCACTTCGGAGGCCATGAAGGTGCCATCGGCACCGATCGCCCCTTGCGCCACGGCGCCCTTGCCTTCCTTGAACAGGTCGGGCAGCGGCCCCTTGTAGGCGACCGGCACGGTCTTGGCCGTGTCGGTGATGGCGAAGCGGACGGTCACGCCATCGGCATCGCGCTTGATCGAACCTTCCTCGACCATGCCGCCGATGCGGAAGGTGCGGCCCTGCGGCACTTCACCCGCAGCCACTTCGGTGGGGGTGTGGAAGAACACCAGATTCTGCTGGAAGGCGGAGAGCACCAGGGCGACAGCGCCCCCGAGCAGTGCCACCCCGGCCACCACCAGCATCAGCCGTTTCTGTCTGGCTTTCATTGTCGAGTCTCCTTGCGTGCTGCCGTTGCCTTGGCGGCCCGACGCAACTTCTGTAGTCGATGAATCACCTGCTTCCGACGCCCTAACACCAGCACAAGTTCCAACAAAATCAAGGCGAAGGTGACGCCATAGGATCCCCAGACGAAAAACGCCTTGCCCCCCATGGCCCAGAATTCGGCAGCGGATCCCCAGTTCATGCCCGGGCCTCCTCGGCATCGAGCACCTCGCCCACCCAGTCGGTATGGCGTTCGCGCTCGAGAATCAGGGATCGCACACGCCACAGGGTGACCGCGATCGTGTAAGCCCAGGCGGCCAGCGCCATGATGAGCATGCTCCACAGCATGGTGGTGGCCATGGAGGGGGCCTTGGTCAGGCTGACCGAAGCTCCCTGATGCAAGGTGTTCCACCACTTCACCGAGAAATAGATGACCGGCACGTTCACCGCGCCCACCAGCGCCAGAATCCCCCCGGCCTTGTCGGCCCGGCGCGGATCCTCGATGGCCCGCGTGAGCGCGATGAAACCGAAATAGAGGAAGAGCAGCAGCAGCTGCGAGGTCAGGCGTGCATCCCAGACCCAATAGGCACCCCAGGTGGGCCGCCCCCACAGGGCACCCGTCCACAGCGCGACAAAACAGAACATGGCGCCGGTGGGCGCCAGTGCCTGCGCCATCATGGACGACAGGCGGGTGTTGAACACAATCCCCACTGCCGACCAGAAGGCCATCACCAGATACACGAACATGGACATCCAGGCTGCGGGCACATGGATGAAGATCACCCGGTACACCTCGCCCTGAACGGCATCGGTCGGTGCCACGAAGAACCCCATGTACAGGCCGACGACCGTGAGCACGACCGCCACTGCCAGGAACCAGGGGGCCAGCTTGCCTGCCAACGGGTAGAACATGTTGGGGGCCGCGTAGCGAAACAGGTGGAAGCGTTGCGGGGTATCCATCTCGTTCAGGGTCTTGTTTCCAGCCGTTTTTTCCGGTCTGGAGAATATAGGGGGGCTCTACTCTACCGCGATTCGCAATGCGGCCGCACACGCCCACGGAGTCAACGCCAGTGCGGCAAGCGAACCGCCGCCGAGCAACAACAGGTGCGCTGACGCGCCGATGCCCGACAGATGGGCATCTACGGCGCCGGCACCGAAAATCAGGATCGGTACAAACAGGGGTAACACCAGCAGCGCCAGTAACATTCCCCCGCCGCGCAAGCCCAGCGTCAGTGCCGCACCCACGCCACCCAGCAAAGAGAGGATGGGGGTTCCGAGCGCCAAGGATAGGATCAGCACCCCGGTGGCGCTTTGCTCCATATCAAACAGCAGTGCCAGCAAGGGCGCGGCGATGATCAACGGCACCGCGGTACTCAGCCAGTGGGCGAAGAGCTTGGCCAGCACCCACAGCACGGCGGGCTCGGGCGAGAGCAGCAGCTGCTCAAGCACACCGTCGGCATGATCCTGACCGAAAATGCGATGCAGCGAGAGCAGCGTGGCCAGCAAGGCAGCCACCCATAGCACCCCCGGCGCAATCTGGCGCAGCAGGTTGGGCTCGGCACCCACGCCGAACGGAAACAGGCAGGCCACGATGGTGAAGAAGGCCAGGGTCACCAGCACATCGGCCCGGTTGCGCCAGGCCAGCAGCAGGTCGCGGCGCAGCACTTCAAGGAAGACACTCAGCATGCGGCCTCCGCCAGATCGAAGACCCGCAGCGGCGTTTTGAAAGGCACGTCCTGATGGGTGGTCATTACCACCATCCCACCCTGTGCGCAATGGGTATCGAGCCACTCGGCCAGATCCTTGACCGCACCCACGTCAAGCGCGACGAAGGGTTCGTCCAGCACCCACAAGGGCACCTCTTCGGACAGATACAGCCGGGACAGACCCACGCGCCGGCGTTGCCCCTGGGAGAGCACCTTGGCCGGTAGATCACGCTGGAGGCTCAGACCGATTCGATCAAGCGCCGCATCGCAGGCCGCTTCATCAGCCGCGCGACCGTGGGTGGCCGCCGCGAAGCGCAGGTTTTCGATGGGGGTAAGCAAATCGTTGAGGGCCGCCGAATGGCCCAGATAGAGCATGTCGCGGTGGAAGGCATCGCGCGCGCGATCGATGCGCTCGCCCTTCCAGCTCACATGGCCATGTTCGGGCATGGACAGACCGCACAGCAGTCGCAGCAGGCTCGTCTTGCCCACCCCGTTCGGACCGCCAATGCGCACGAGCTCACCCGGACTCACGGTGAGGTTCACGTCGGCGAAGAGAAGACGGTCGCCGCGCAGACAGGCGAGTTCGGTCACTTCCAGCATGGACGCGATTCAATCACATGCGGGGGGAAAAAGGTATGAGGACGGTCAACTTGTCTCGTCATTAAGCGTATCAGGCGGCGACGCCACCGTTCTCAACGCTGCCGCGCCACCCTTTCATTGATTCTGGACGCTGCTTTCGTGATCAACGCGTTGAGATCAAGCGCGTCGAAAACGCTTCCGAACCCCAAAAAACCCTTGATGGTGAACTTACGACCGAAGAATTCGCCCCAGGGCATATGCTCGGTGAGGGTGTGCTCGTCAATGACCTTCGACGATCCGTGCTCGGTCAGACGCATGGCGAGCCTGACCTTGGGGCGCCACAGCAACAGCAGACTGATCGGCCTTGCATCCGCCAGGCAGGAATCCACCCGATTCGAGATGACGCTTCCAGTCGGCGCGAGGCATCACCGACAACCCGGAGAACAACACCCGACGTGGCGCACGACGCCCGAAGAAGCGTTTCAGCATGAAATCAGAGGCAAGCCTTCATGGCGCGATTTTGGCACACGCCCCGACACCCAAGAAAAAGGGCCGCTCACGCGACCCTTTGAATGACCCGATTCGACCCGGGTGACTTACTGCTGCTCCGCCGGCTTGGCGTCCGGATGGAACACTTCAGGCGCTGCACCGCCCTTGTCGGCGCCGATCTCCTGATCGACAGCGGGCAACTGGTGCGCAATGCCCTTGTGGCAATCGATGCAGGTCTTGCCGTTCTCGAACCCCTCCTGGTGCATGCGCGTGGAGCGCCGGCCCTGGATGGAGTAGTCGAAGTACTGGTAGTTATGGCAATTGCGGCACTCGCGCGAGTCGGTCTTGCGCATGCGCTCCCACTCATGCTGCGCCAGTTCGAGCCGCTTGGCGTTGAACTTCTCGGGCGTGTCGATGGTGCCCAACAGCTTGTGCCACACCTCGTTGGATGCCTGGATCTTGCGGATGATCTTGTGCGTCCACTCCTTGGGCACATGGCAGTCGGGGCAGGTGGCGCGCACGCCGCTGCGGTTGGAATAGTGGATGGTGTTCCGGTATTCCTTGTAGACGTTCTCCTTCATCTCGTGGCACGAGATGCAGAACTCTTCCCGGTTGGTCCATTCCATGGCGGTGTTGAAGGCCCCCCAGAACAGGATACCGGCCACAAAGACGAGGGCGATCAGGCCGAGTCCGGCGCCGCGCATTCGGCCCCACAGGCCTTTCTTGTTTTGGTCACTCATGTCGTGCTCCCCAGCGCGGCCCGATCAGCGCAGGCCTTCGGCTTTCTTGAAGGTGTTCTCCACCAGCGGCTTGGCGTCGGTCTGCGGCACGTGGCACTGGTTGCAGAAGTAGCGACGCGGCGAAATGTTGGACAGCTCCTTGCCGTCTCGGTCCTTGAAGTGGGTGATGCTCACCTTGGTGGCGCCGGTCTCGCGATAGCGCGTCCACGAGTGGCAGTCCATGCACTTGTTGAAGTTGGTGGTGATGGAATAGCCATCGATCTTGTGCGGAATCAGCGGCGGTTGCTGCACGTATTCGCGGGCCGAGGGTGCGTGGTCCTTTTCGACCACATACTTGCCCGGCTGCTGTGCCTCGGAATCCACATCCGTACCGCGAATGGACTTCACGGCCTCGGCGGCCTGTACGCCAACGGTGGCGCCCAGAGTCAGGGCTGCCAGGGCAGCCATAAAGAAATGACGGGTCTTGTTATTCATGACTCGCTCCTGTCGAATCGGGTGGTCAATCTGAATACATCCTTGCCGCACACGTCGATGCAACGTCCGCAGCTGGTGCAATCCTTGTCGAGAATCAGGGGGTGGTCCTGCCCCACCGCCTTGAGCGCCGGCCGGATCACCTGAGGCTCCGGACAGACGTTGAAACAGTCCATGCAATCGTCGCAGGCACGCCGCTTGTCCGCCGTGACGCGGATCAAGGCGCCGCTGCCCAGCAGCCCGTAGAACGCGCCCACCGGGCACACATGGCCACACCAGCCGCGGCTGGCGAACAGCAGGTCGTACAGAAACACGGCCAGCACCACGCCCCAGGCCAGACCGAAGCCGAAAATCAGCCCCCGGTGCAGCATGGACACCGGATTGACCCACTCCCAGGCCAGCGAGCCGGTCAGGGCCGAAGCCCCCAGGGTGAACGCCAGCAGCCAGTAGCGGGTGTAGGCACTGGGCGTCTTGCCGCCCTTGATGTTCAGGCGTCGGCGCAGCCAGGCGGCCGCGTCGGTCACCAGATTCACCGGGCAGACCCACGAGCAGAACAGCCGCCCGCCGAACAGCAGGTAGAACGCCAGCACGATGCCGCCGCCCAGCAAGGCTTCCTGGTAGGGCAACTGCCCTGCAGAGAAGGACTGCAGCAACAGGTACGGATCGGTCAGCGGCAGCACGCCCAGCGTGAGGCTGGAACTGAGGTTGCCCTTGACGATCCACCAGCCGAACCAGGGGCCGACCAGAAACAGCGCCAGAATGCCGAACTGGCTGATCCGGCGCAGCAACAACCATTTATTGGCGCGCAGGCGACCCTTCACGCGCACGGCCTCAGCACCCGGCTGGGTGCTGGCGCGCGAGCGCTTTGCGCTGCGCTCGGTGGCGACGTTGTTCGTGGTGGCCGCCGTGTTCATGGCTTCCACCCCGAGTCGAGGCCGCCGGGCTTGGCGGGCTGATAATCCGGCGTCACGCGGGTATCACCATATTCGCGATCTTCCAGGCCGCGCATGGGCAACTGCTCCTGCTCGCCGATGAGCGATCCGCCCGCCTTCTCCTTCTCCGCCCAGCCCTTGCGGTAATGCTCGGCCGACTGACCCTGCGCGAGCTTGTGCGGCAGCACGCGGATGGCCGACTCGGGCAGCACGCAGGATTTCTCGCACTTGCCGCAGCCGGTACAGGCGTCCGAATGCACGGTCGGCAGCAACATGGCGTGCCGGTCGGAGCGCGGGTTGTGCACCAGTTCCAGCGTGATGGCCTGGTCGATGACCGGGCACACCCGGTAGCACACGTCGCAACGCAAGCCGAGGAAGTTCAGGCAGGTTTCGTGATCGATGAGCACCGCCAGCCCCATGCGCGCCTCGCCGATGTCGGTCAGCTCGCGATCGAGCGCCCCGGTCGGACAGGCTTTCACACAGGGGATGTCCTCGCACATCTCGCAGGGGATGTCGCGGGCGGTGAAATACGGCGTACCCACCGCCACGTTGTCCCCCAGCTCGGAGAGCTTGAGCGTGTCGTACGGGCAATCGCGCACGCACAGGCCGCAACGCACACAGGCAGACAGAAAATCCGGCTCCGCCAGGGCACCCGGCGGACGAATGGCCATGGCCGGCTTGGCGCTGGCCTCGCGCCCGACCATACCCACGCCGAGCGCAAGCATGCACGCGCCACCGGCCGCGCCGGCCATTTCCCGCAGGAAACGGCGACGCGCCTGAAGCGCCTTGTCGCTGGGAGTGACTGTGTTCTGGGAGCTCATGATGTGTCGTCCCGTCGGGGCGGCGAATACCGCCCCGGTGCGGGTGTTTGCGGATCAGGCCTTGGTCACCTTCACGGCGCACTTCTTGAAGTCGGTTTCTTTCGAAATCGGGCAGGTGGCGTCGAGCGTGAGCTTGTTGACCAGACGGCCTTCGTCGAAGAAGGGCACGAAGATCAGGCCCACCGGCGGCTTGTTGCGACCGCGGGTTTCCAGCGTGGCGACAATCTCGCCACGGCGGGAGGCGACCTTCACCTTCATGCCGCGCTGCAGGCCGCGCTTGGTAGCATCGTCCGGGTTCATGAACACCTGCGCTTCGGGCACCGAACGGTGCAGCTCGGGCACGCGGCGAGTCATGGAACCGGTATGCCAGTGTTCGAGCACGCGGCCGGTACACAGCCACATGTCGTAGTCGGCGTCCGGGCTCTCCGCAGGCGGCTCGTAGGGCAGCGCAAAGATGACGGCGCGCTTGTCCTTCTTGCCGTAGAACTGGATGTCGGAACCCTTCTCGACGTACGGGTCGTAACCCTCGCGGAAGCGCCACAGCGTTTCCTTGCCGTCGACCACCGGCCAGCGCAGGCCGCGGGCCTTGTGATAGGCGTCGAAGTCGGCCAGATCGTGACCATGGCCGCGACCGAAGCTGGCGTATTCCTCGAACAGACCCTTCTGCAGGTAGTAGCCCAGTTCCTTCGACTCGTCGTTCATGTAGCCGGTCCAGGCATGGTCGTTGGCCTTGGCCACATCCTCAAGCTTGAACTGGTTCACCTGACCGTTCTCGAACAGCACGTCGTACAGGGTCTTGCCCTTGTACTCCGGCTTCTTGGCAATCATGTCGGCCGGCCAGGCGTCTTCGACCTTGAAGCGCTTGGCGAACTGCACGAACTGCCACAGATCCGACTTCGCTTCACCCGGAGGCGCCACCTGCTGGCGCCAGAACTGGGTACGACGCTCGGCGTTACCGTAAGCGCCTTCCTTCTCGGTCCACATGGCCGTGGGCAGGATCAGGTCGGCCGCCAGGGCGGAGACCGTCGGGTACGGGTCGGAAACCACCACGAAGGCTTCCGGATTGCGCCAGCCCGGGTAGGTTTCGTCATTGGTGTTCGGGCCGGCCTGCATGTTGTTGTTGCAGGTCACCCAGTAGCACTTGAGCTTGCCGTCCTTGAGCATGCGGCTCTGGAGCACGGCGTGGTAGCCGATCTTGCCATTGAGGAAGCCCTCGGGCAGCTTCCAGATCTTCTCCGAGGTGGCCCGGTGCTCGGGCTTCATCACCACCAGGTCAGCCGGCAGACGGTGCGAGAACGTACCCACCTCACGCGCGGTGCCGCAGGCGGAGGGCTGACCGGTGAGCGAGAACGGGCCACAGCCCGGCTTGGAGATCTTGCCGGTGAGCAGGTGCACGTTGTAGATCATGTTGTTCGCCCAGCTCCCACGGGTGTGCTGGTTGAAACCCATGGTCCAGTAGGACACCACCTTCTTGTCCGGGTCGGCGTAGAGCTTGGCCAGGCGCTCCAGGCGTTCGGCGGGCACACCGGAGAGCGCGGAGACTTTCTCGACGGTGTAGTCGGAGACGAACTTGGCGTATTCCTCGAACGTGATCGGGCTGGAACCGCCGGCCTTGCTGGCGTTCTTGGCCGCCTGTTCACGCGGATCGGTCGGGCGCAGTCCGTAGCCGATGTCGTCGTTGCCCTTCGCGAAGTTGATGTTCTTCTCGATGAAGGCCTTGTCGACCGCGTTGTTCTGGATGATGTAGTTGGCGATGTAGTTGAGGATCGCCAGATCGGTCTGCGGCGTGAAGATCATGCCGTTGTCGGCCAGTTCGAACGAACGGTGTTCGAAGGTGGACAGCACATGCACTTCGCAGCCATCGTGGGTCAGACGACGGTCGGTGAGACGCGACCACAGGATCGGGTGCATCTCCGCCATGTTGGAGCCCCACAGCACGAAGGCGTCGGCGTTCTCCAGGTCGTCATAACAGCCCATCGGCTCGTCGATACCGAAGGTGCGAATGAAACCGGCCACGGCGGAGGCCATGCAGTGGCGGGCGTTCGGATCGATGTTGTTGGAACGGAACCCGGCCTTCCACAGCTTGGAGGCGGCATAGCCTTCCCACACCGTCCACTGACCGGAGCCGAACATGCCGATCGACGAGGTCAGTTCGGTGACGGGCTTGCCTTCGTTGGCTTTCAGATCCTGTGCCAGCGCGGCCTTCCACTTCTCTTCCATGATGTCGAAGGCCTGGTCCCAGCTCACCGGGGTGAACTCGCCGTTCTTGTCGAACTTGCCGTTCTTCATGCGCAGCAGTGGCTGGGTGAGGCGGTCCTTGCCGTACATGATCTTCGACAGGAAGTAACCCTTGATACAGTTCAGGCCCCGGTTCACCGGTGCGTCCGGGTCGCCCTGGGTGGCGACCACACGGCCATCCTGAACACCCACAAGCACGGAACAGCCCGTACCGCAGAAACGGCAGGCAGCCTTGTCCCAACGCACGTCGGTCGCGGTCGCATCCGCCGCATTGACCACCGTCGGCAGCGTGACACCTGCCGTGGCAGCCGCCGCCGCGACGGCATTGGCCTTGATGAATTCACGTCGATCCATAGTCATTTTCAAGCCTCCTGTTCCTGCAATTCGATACCGTCGTCGGTGTATTCGTAAGCCAGCGTCACGCCATGAACCCGTTTGTTCACGTTGACGGCCAGAATGGAATCCATCATCGAGTAGTCCTCGCCATCCTCGACGGTGACGATCACGCGCCCTCCGTCCGGTGAGGTCCCGTGCACTTCAACGCCCGGGATCTCGAGCAGTTCGCGGGTCAGATCCGCAGCCTGCTCGGGAACGACCCGGACCACTAAACTTGCGATCTTCATTGTTCGGTCTCCATGGGGAGGACGGCGCTGACCGCCCCGACGGGGCATGGCGCCACACAGGCACCACATCCGGTGCACACGTTGTCATCGAGTTGGGGTGTCGAGATGCCGCCGAGGGTGGGGCGAAAGCGGATGGCGGACATCTCGCAGTTTTCACCGCAGATGCGACATTCCACGCCTTGCCGGGCAATGCAGCCCTCGGAGATCACCGCCTTCAGTGACCACGGCGCGGCATCGGCCTCGCGAACGAGGGCGGCCGGCTTGCAAGCCGTCACGCAATCGCCGCAGAAGGTGCACTCACCCTGATGGAAATCCAGCGTCGGATAACCACCGTCACCCTTTGCAATGACCCGGGTGGGGCACGCCTTCACGCAGTCGTCGCAACGCGTGCATGCGGCCTCGAAGGCGCCATGGGGCAATGCCCAGGGCGGTCGGGGTACATTGGCAACCTGTCGGAAACGGCCGCGAAGGAAACCGCGGCGAGCCACATCCATGACGTTCTCAAAACCCTACAAATCTTAAGGGTTCCGATTGAACGCCAACGCGGACGCCCCAACCTTGACTGTGGTCAACTCAAGTGGAGGTTGTGCACCGCTTCGGTGAAACTTGCACCATCAAGGTGCAAAAAACCGGGCTCAGAGGGCAATGGGGGCCACGTTCTGCCGGTGAGCGAGAGCATCGAACCAGCGCACCAGCAGGCGATAGATGTCGATATCGAAGGCGTATCGGGCGCCGCTGAGCGCGTCGGCCACGTCGGCCTCGGTACGCTCGGTGGCCAGGTAGCACCAGCGATCAATCAGGTGGAACTCGCTGCGGCCGGTGTTTTCATCATGCTCCGGCACGCAGATCGGCCCGTCCCACGGCCAGGGTTTGATGCCTTTGCCGGCCAGCGCGGCGCTCAGGCGGGCATCATGATCCTCGGTACTTTCCTTGCCGGCACACACGCCTGCACAGCGTTTCATCTGGTAGGCCATGCAGGCACCGGTTCGACCCGGCTCGATGCCGAGACGACGCGGACACAGCTTGTACAGAAGCGCCAGCTCGCGCAGCAGGTTGTCCGCTTCCTTCTTCGTGCGGAAGGCCCCGAACACATCGGACCATTCACGCGGGTCCGAATCGGTCAGCGGCACGCGCTCAAGCACATTGGCCTTGCGCTTGTTACTGGTCACCACGCGCAGGCCGAACACGTCCTCATTCTTGCGCAACATGCGGTTGTGAAGCGGTTTGTGGTGCTTCACCAGGCAGGCTTCGAGCAAGAGCGCACCGAGTTCGCCAGCGGTCTGCTCCCACTCGACCCGGCGGATCTGGCGCGCCATCTCCGCCTCCTTGCCATTCATGCGGTCGGCCGCGAAATGCGACATCACGCGAGCACGGATGCGCTTGCTCTTGCCGATATACAGCGGCAGGTCGTTTTCACCATAGAAGAAGTAGACACCCGGGCTGTCCGGCATGCCTTCGAGTACGCCCTCGGGCAAGCCCGGGGGCCGCGACGGACGCTTCATGGCCTTGTCGATCGCACGTTCGAGCGTGTCGTCGGGGAAGCCCGCGGCCGCCTGGGCCATGAACTGCCACAGCACGTCGGCGTCGCCCATGGCGCGATGCCGGGCCTCGCAACTCAGGCCGAAGCGCTCGATGATGGCGTCCAGACCATGCCGGTGGTGGCCGGGGTAGAGCGCGCGGGAGAGCTTCACGGTACACAGCACCGGCGCATCGAACTGTCGCCCCATGCGCTCGAAGGCGTTCTTGAGAAAACCGTAATCGAAGCGCGCGTTGTGGGCCACGAACACGGCGTCGTCGAGCAATGCCCAGACCGCGTCTGCGAGCGCTTCAAAAGGGGGTGCATCCGCCACCATGGCATCGGTGATGCCGGTGAAATTCTGGATCGTGCCGGGGATGTGAACGCCCGGATTGGTCAGGGACGACCAGCGTTCGACCACCTCGCCATCCTCGATGCGCAGGACGGCGATTTCGGTGATGCGATCGCGCACCGGGTGAGCCCCGGTGGTTTCCAGGTCAACGACCGCGAGGCGTTGAGGTAAGGCCACTCAATCAGGGCGCGTCACTGACACGCCCGCCAACCATTATTCGTCGGTCTGGTAGTAGTACGGCTTGACCGGCACCTTGGCCGCGTTCTGGCGCTTGCGGGTGTCCTGGTCCTGAGGCTTGTCCCACCACAAGGCACGGCCCTTCTGCTGCTCTTCTGTCTGCTCCGGATGCTTTTCCATCCACTCGCGCATGAACTTGGTGTGATCGGATTCGTACAACGCCATGGTTTTCTCCTGAATCGAGCCGCGATTCTAAGCACTTGCCGCCGGGGCGCCAAGTCTTCTGGGCACGCGGCCCTGACTGTTACCGCTTGATTTCCGTCTTGTGTCGCGAGACCTTGGTCACCGCCGGCTGGACGCGCACATGGCGCAGCACCTTGGCCAGATGGCGCCGGTCGATCACTTCGACATTGAAGTAGAGCACCGTGTAGGGCGGCTGCTCCGAGTCCATGGTCACATTGAGAATGTTGGCCTCGGCTTCGGACAGGGCCGAGGCCACCTTGGCCAGCACCCCCCGGTTGTCGATGGTGACCACACGGATGCTGACCTCGAACATGCGATCGGGGTCCGGCTCCCAACCCACGTCGATCCAGCGACCCCGGTCACCACGCAGACGTGCCACGGCAGCGCAGTCGTGGACATGAACTTCAAGCCCCTGACCTTTGCGTACGGTCGCGATGATTTCATCACCGGGAATGGGGTGACAGCATCGTGCCAGTTGCACGGCCGCCCCTTCCGTGCCGCGGATCATCACCGCACCGGCGGGTTTGGGCTTGATCACGTCCGGGCGTCCGGATTCCTGATCCTGCGCCTGCGCCAGGCGCCGGGCGACGATTACCGGCAGACGCTTGCCCAGCCCCAGGTCGGCGAAAATCTCGCGCTTGGTGCGCACGCCGCGATCCCGCAGGAAACGGTCCCAGGCGAATGTGGAAATCTGACCGAGCGACAACCCGTGGGGGCGCAGCGCCTGATTGAGCAGTCGCTCGCCCAGAGCAACGGCCTCGTCCTGCTGGACGGTCTTGAGGTAGTGGCGAATCTGCGCCCGGGCCTTGCCGGTGCGCACATAGCTGAGCCAGGCCGGATTGGGGCCGGCATGCGCTGCGGTGATGATTTCGACCTGGTCACCGTTGCGCAACTCGGTCCGCAAGGGCACCAGTTCGCCATTGACCCGGCAAGCCACACAGCGGTTGCCGATATCCGTGTGCACCGCGTAGGCGAAGTCGACCGGGGTCGATCCGCGCTGCAGCGAAAGGATGTGTCCTTGCGGGGTGAATACGTAGACCTCGCTGGGAAACAGGTCGATCTTGACGTGTTCGAGGAATTCGGTGGCCTCGGCGGAGGCCGACTGCAGGTCGATGAGCGACTGCAGCCAGGAGTGGGTCTTCTGCGCCAGCTCTGACAGACTGGATTCGTCATCCTTGTACAGCCAGTGCGAGGCCACGCCGGACTCGGCCACATGGTGCATCTGCCGGGTGCGCACCTGCACCTCCACCGGGGTGCCGTAGGGGCCGATCAGGGTGGTATGCAGCGACTGGTAGCCATTGGCCTTGGGGATGGCGATGTAGTCCTTGAACTTGCCCGGCACCGGCTTGTAGAGCGCATGCAAGGCCCCCACGGTGAGATAGCACGAGGGCACGTCAGGCACGATGACCCGGAAGCCGTAGATGTCGAGCACCTGGGAAAAGGTCAGGTGCTTTTCGACCATCTTGCGGTAGATACCGTAGATGTGTTTTTCCCGCCCCTGGATCTCGGCCGAGATGCCCCACTGCGGCAAGCGGCCTTCGAGGGCACCGAGCACCTTGCCCACCAGCTCCCGCCGGTTGCCCCGGGCGGACTTCACCGCCTTGTCCAGCACCGCATAGCGCATGGGATGCTTGTGCATGAACGACAGTTCCTGCAGCTCGCGGTACAGCTGGTTGAGCCCCAGACGGTTGGCGATGGGGGCGTAGATTTCGAGGGTTTCGGTGGCGATACGGCGGCGCTTGGCCGGGCGCACGTAATCGAGCGTGCGCATGTTGTGCAAACGATCGGCCAGCTTGATGAGGATGACCCGCAGATCGGAGGCCATCGCCAGCAGCATCTTGCGGAAATTTTCTGCCTGCGCTTCTTCCTTGGAGCTGAACTCGATCCTGTCGAGCTTGGACAGGCCGTCAACAAGTTCGGCGGTCTGCTTGCCGAAGCGTTCGGTGAGCTCTTCCTTGGTGACGTGGGTGTCCTCCATCACGTCGTGGAGGAGCGCGGCCATGAGGGCCTGCGGGTCGAGGTTCCAGTCGGCGACCAGTTCGGTCACCGCCACCGGGTGGGTGATGTAGGGCTCGCCGCTGGTGCGATACTGCCCCTGGTGGGCGTTACGCGAGAAGTAGTAGGCGTTCTCGATGCGGCCGATGTCCTCGGCCTTGAGGTAGGACGCCAGTTTCTTCTTGAGCCGCTCGAAGTCCAGCGACGGTACGCTGGACACCGGCGGCGCAAAGGGGGCGGGGATGGGACGCGCAATATCCAAGGATCAATGCCTCATTCACGATCGCCCCGTTCCGGCCTCCTGAGGAGGCTCAGGCCTGGCCCTTGTTGAGCACTTCCAGCCCGACTTTGCCGGCCGCAATTTCACGCAGGGCGATCACAGTCGGTTTGTCCTTGTCGTTCTTGTCCAGTTCCACTTGCGGCTCGTTGCCGGCGGTGAGCTGACGGGCACGGTAGGTGGCGGCCAGGGTCAGCTGAAAGCGGTTCGGGATGCGTTTGAGGCAATCTTCAACGGTAATACGGGCCATGGCGGCTCAATCCTTCTCTAGGAAATCAAAATAGGCGAGATGACGCGCATGCTGGTTGGCGTAGCGGAGCCGAGCAGCCCGCACGACCGCCACCAGATCACCCAGCGCATCAGGCAATTCGTTGTTAATTATAACGTAATCGAACTCTGAAACATGGCGCATTTCGCCGCGCGCCGCAAGCAGGCGACGGACGATGACGTCCTCGCTGTCGGTGCCACGCCCCCGCAGACGATTCTCCAGTTCATCCATGGAAGGCGGAATGATGAAGATGCCGACGGCTTCCGGGAACATCTTGCGGACCTGCTGGGCACCCTGCCAGTCGATCTCGACCAGGGTGTCCCGCCCGGCCTCGATCTCGCCACGCAACCAGGCCTTGGAGGTGCCGTAGTAGTTGCCGTGCACTTCGGCCCACTCTAGGAATTCACCGGCATCACGCAGGGCACGAAAACGGCTCACGTCGACGAAGTGGTATTCACGACCGTCCTGCTCGCCGGGGCGCGGGTCGCGGGTGGTGTAGGAAATGGACAGCTGGACGCCGGGATCGGCTTCGAGCAACCCCTGAACGAGTGTCGTCTTGCCGGCCCCGGAAGGGGCCGTCACGATGAACAAGGTGCCGGGCATGCGCGCCTCAATGGAATGTAATCTGCCAAGTCTAACGCGAAGCCCGGCCGCGCTCTACAGGGTCTTGGCGGCTTCGCTCTCGATCCGCCACTGTCCGTCGCGCCGTGACCATGTCAGGGTCTTGAGTGACTTGTCGCGGTAGTTGCTCGAGGCATAGTGCTGAACGAAGCGGCTCATCCAGGTGTCATCGTCGATGCGGGTCCACTCCACCGACTCGATGGTGATCTCCAGACGTCCCGGCTTGCTGAGCTTGCGTTGGCGATCCTGCTCCCAACGCTTGCGGCTCATCCCCGCGATGGGGGATGTATCGGCGACGTAGGCGTCGACATAGGCGTTGTATTGCTCGCCCTGCCACGCCATCCGCCAGCGTTCGAGCGCGTCCGACAGATCCGCTTGATCCTGCACGGCGTCGACAGGCTCGACCGCGCGCTCCGGGGCTGCTGGCGCTGCCGTCACCGGCGCTTCCTCTTCAGGCGGCGCGGCAGCCGTCGCGGAAGCCGCTGTTGCTACCGGCGCCATGACATCGCTGGCACGCGGCGTGGCCGGTTCAGCAGGGGACTCCACCGTCCGGGCGGGAGCAGCTTGTGCAACGCCCGCTACCGCGGGGGCCGCCTCGGACGTCAGATTCGCCAGCCGCTCACGTGCCGAGGCGTGCCCGGGGTCGAGCTTGAGTGCCTGCTGCAAGGACTGGCGCGCCGCCTCGGTGTCGCCGCGGGCGATCTGGACCGTGGCCAGCGTGTCGTACAGCGCGGCCTGTTCGCCGCCGACCCGGAGGCTGCGTTGCGCGCGCTCCAGCGCCTTGTCCAGATCCAGCCGCCGCGTCGCGCTCAGGAAGGCGGCATTGTTGAGCGCCACCAGGTTGTCCGCATCGCGCGCAAGCACGTCTTCATAGGCGGCCAGCGCTTCATCACCGCGGCCGGCACGGTCCAGGGCCTGTGCGTGCTTGAGTGCAAGCAAAGTGTCGGCAGGTCCTGTATCGGCAGCACGGGCGTAAGCGTCGGCCGCGTCCTGATGCCGTGACAGGGCGCTCAGGACATCGCCCTTGAGGACATAATCACTGGCGGACATCGATGTCAGCCCCTCAAGCGATGTGAGGTGGGCCAGTGCAATCTCGGGCCGTGCTCTGGCAAACTCGGCGCGCGCCAGCGGCGACAGTGCCAGTGACGATCCCGGCATCTCCGCGCGCACCTGATCGAGCACGCTGACGGCTTCGTCTGCCCGCCCTGCGGAGAGCAGCGCTTTGCCCAGGTCGACGCGAGCGGTCGCATCACTGCCCGGCAGTTCGACGACGCGCGTCAGCTCGTCAACCGCCTTGGCCGGCTGCCGGTCGAGCAGATAGAGCCGGCCCAGCGCCTGCCCTGGCGGGACTGCGGCGGGGTGTGCGCTGACAATACTGCGGACCCGCTCGATGGCCGCAGGAAGATCCCCGTTCTCCAGCGAAAGCCGTGTGTGCGCCTCCAGCACCTTGGCATCGGTCGGCTGCTGCTTGATGGCTCTCAGCGTCCAGTTCAGGGCCGCCAGCCGTTCGCCTCTGAGCTGCATGGAAGAGGCCACGCCCAGCAAAGCAACCACGTCGTCGGGGCGCCGCGACAGAGCGCGCATGAAGGCAGCCTGCGCCGCCACCGAATCGCCCGAAGCAAGCGCCTCCGTCCCCTGCTTCAAATCGTCGCCATACGCGCCGGGCGTCATCAAGGTTTCGGTATTGTCGAGGGGGTCGAACACGATGGGCGCGGCCTGCGCGCTCAGGCTCAGACACAGGGAGAAGCTGGCGATCAGCGCAAACGCGCGTGGCCGGTGGGGACGAATCATGTCGGTCATGGGCAGTCGTTATCCGGGAAGCTGAACGCAAAAAGGGGCCGAAGCCCCCTTTTGCACGAACGTCGGGCCGTGATCAAGCTTTCTTGCGACGTGTCACACCCAGACCGGCAATACCGGCCAGGCCGAGCAGCGCCAGCGTACCGGGCTCGGGCACCGAAGCACCGCGCGCAGCAGAGATCATGTCCTGAGTCGCACCACCCATCCAGGCCGTCAGATCATAGGTATCGACGTTCGGCGTCGGATCCGACAGGTTGGTCAGCCAGTCCGTGGCCAGGGCGATGGCGTCCTGATTTCCCGCGTAGTTCTTGAAAGAGCCCGTGCCGAAGAAATCGGTCCCGGTGTTGGCGGTGTCTGTCAGCTCCCACAGGGCCAGCTGGAATGCAGCGACTTCGACGCTGTTGGTCAGGTTCAGACTGCCAAAGCGCTGGTCGTACAGTGACTGGATACCCACGACCGACTGCGGGAAGGCAGCATCGCTAGTGGAAGTCGGCGTCATGTCGGCCGTACCGTCGTAAGCGCTGATGGTCACGGCAGCGCCCATCTCGATGCAGAAGGCGATGAAACTGTCTGTGGTATCGAGATTCGTGACGTTGTAGTAGCGCGCACTCACCGGGGAGGAAGCACCATTGATGTCGACCGTGTAGGTGTAGCTCGGCACCTGGCGTGGGTCGACCTGCAGAAAATCGGCCATGGCCGGCGAACTCATGAATGCAATGGCCGAGGCCGCTGCAAGTGCTTTGAATTGGTTCATATCCCTCTACTCCTGAAATGGATCTTGAGCTTGAGTCAAGATGGTTGAAACTCAGGCAGCGGCCTGTTCGTAAAGATCTGCCAGCTGGGTCATGGCGGCGATGTCGGCGCTGGCACTATCGAAGCTGCCCGGGAACGCGTCGAGCGGATCGCTGCTACCCAGCAGCGCATCCAGGCTGCCACCCATGTCGAGCAGGTCGGCCATGGAGGACAGATCGACCCCGGCAGCGTCCGCGTCGGCCTGGGCCACGTTGAAATAGACGTCGGTCATATCCACGGTGGAACCGTCGGCCATGGTGGCGGAGCTGCGCTCCAGGTGCAGGTTGCCCTGCGCGTCCATGAACGGCAGTTCTTCATAGGCCACCTGCAGGCTGGCCACACCGGCCTCGGTCAGGCTGAGCAGTTCGCCTGCGTCGGTGGCGTGATTGCCGTTGGCGTCCTGCCAGATGCTGAGCTTGGCGAAGTCAGCGTCGTTGGCATCGACCACGCCATCACCGTTGGAATCGAAGCTGGCCAGCTTGGCGAAGCCGTCGCCCTTCTGGGAACCGCCGAACAGCTCGGAGATGTCGTCGATCATGCCGTTGCCGTTCAGGTCGATGGCGAGCATGCCGTCGTCGGCACCAACCCAGCCCGAAGCGATCGCCTGACCGTTGCCGAACAGGTCGAAGGTGCCGCCAGCGGCATCGCGGGCCACGGTCTCGACTCCGTCACCGTCCAGATCGATCACGATCGGGGTGATGGCAGCGTCGAGGGACAGGTTGCAGGCACCGGCGTTGATCCAGGTCCAGTCGGTGGTGGTGTAGTCTCCGTCGCAACGATTGACGTCGGAATCCTTGCTGTCGTCTGAACCGACATCCTTGTAACCCCAGTTCCAGTTGCTCATGTTGGCCCAGTTGCCCCAGGAGGCCTGGTGCCACACGTTCGACTTGTCGAAGGCCACGTAGTACCAGCCTTCGTTCACCCCGTCGAACTTGTAGTTGCCGTTGGCGTCGGTGTAGGTGGTGGCAACCTTGTAGTCGCAGTAGCCGTTCCAGCCATAGAGCGTCACCTTGATGCCGCCAATGCCGAGCTCGCCGGCATCCTGGATGCTGTTGTGGTTGGCATCTTCCCAGACACGGTTGCCCACGCACGCCTTGGTGGCGCACAGACCGACGTCGATCGAGTTGATGACCTGACCTTCACCCACGGTAAAGCAGTCGGTGACGCCGTAGGCATTGGCATCGCTGTCGTTTTCCCAGGTCGAGCCGCTGGCGTCCTTGGTGGTGACCTTGTAGCCGTCGGGCTGGATCACTTTCACCTGGTAGGTGCCGGCGCGCACGTTGTCGAACAGGTAGTAACCGTCGGCATCGGTGGTCGTACTGGCGACCACGCAGCCACTGCCGTCGAGCAGTTTGACCGTCACGCCCGCCGCGCCCGCTTCGCCTGCGTCCTGGATGCCGTCGCAATCCGCGTCAATCCACACACGGTCGCCCACCTGGCCGAGGGACTCGGGCAGGTCGAAACACAGCGTGTTGGCGGTTGCGTCGGTGTCGGTGCCACCGCAATTGACATCCACACCGCCGTCGTCCTGCACACGGAAGGTGATGGCAGCGTCGGTACTGCCCGAACCGGTGAACACGAGCTTGCCGGCTTCGATGTCGGCAACACTGATCGTCTGGCCTGCGCTCACCGCTGCGCCGTCGAGCGTCAGCGAACCGGCGCCCGGCAGGGTGTCGATGATGACCGACGCGAAGTTGTCGCCGTCGATGTCACTGAAGCCGAAGTCATCCACTCCAACGGTGTAGACACGCGTGTCATCCACGGTCACGGTCTTGTCGGCCCCTTCCGGCGCGTCGTTGACCGGCTTGACGTCGATGCACACATCGACGGTTTCACCGGCCACCGTGGTGGCAGTCGTGGTGGTCTTGGTCAGACGCACGTTGTCGTAGTAGGTCACGCACGTGGAATCGAGCACGATGGTGAGCTTTTCGCCATACACGCAGTCGCGGCTGGTAAAGCCCGTGCCTTCGAAACTCAGGGTTGCGGTCTTGAAGCCGTCCTTGGACACGCCGCCCAGATCGCTGGCCGTCAGGCAGGCGATCAGGGTGTTGCCCGCATAGACCTTGACCAGTGCGCTGTTGTCATCCTTGGAGGTGCTGCCGAGGTTGCCGACATCCACCTTGAGCTCGTACTTGACGCCCTCGACGAACTTCTCGGCCAGCGTCTGGCTGATGCCCTTGGTACCGACCGACGCCACGTTGTAGCCGTCGGAGACGATGCCTTCCTCGTAGCGACCCGGATTCCAGGTCTTGCTGTCGGTACTCCACCAGGTGTTGCCCGTGCTCCAGCCCGGGATCGACGACGATGAGTAGCCGTTCGAGAGGCACTTGTCCTCGAAGCTGGAATTGCAGATATAAACCGATTCGGTGCTATCCACGTACTCGACGGTGCCGATGGTGTAGCTGAAGCCGTCGTTGCCGTTGTAGTTCGTCGCAGGCGTGTAGGTGAAGCTGCCGTCGCCATTGTCGACAATGGTGCCGTGCGCCGTCTGGGTGAACTCCATGATGGTCTGGCCATCTTCCAGATCGACGGTGAAGGTCACCGACTTGTCTTCGCAGGTCATGATGCAGGTGTTGCCTTCGACCAGACCGCCATCGATGGTCAGGTCATCGGCGCAGCTGTTGACCGAGATCACGCCGGTTTCCACAACGCTGTCGAAGGCGTAGAGGGAGACGTTGTCGATGATGCCGCCCACGCTGTCGTTGGTCCCGACCGCTTCACGCAACTCGAGCCGATCCAGGCCGCCCGTGCCTTCCACCACAAAGGTGTAGGTGGTCAGTTCGGTGGAGGTCGGCGAAATGGTCGCGACCTTCTCACCGGCCCAGTACACATCGACCACGTTGGTCGCCAGGTTGGTGCAATCGCGCGCGGCCACGTCCAGCGACAGTTCGTACTGCTGACCGTTGCTGGTCTGGACGTCCTGATACACGCCATTGCCGTCGACGCAGGTGTTGTTGGCGTCGAGTTCGAGCACATTCTGGCCGGTGGCCCCGGTTACGCCGAAGTGATGCGCTCGGCCGATCTCGATCTTGTCGCCCAGGCCCGTCCAGCCCGTGACCGACTCGTACATGCCCCAATCGCAGTTCGGATCCTCGAAGCTGCCATTGACGATCAGATTGGTCGTGCTCTTGCTCGAGAAGAACAGGAAGTCCGAATCCTTGCTATCGTCGCCGCCGATGTTGGCCGTCGTCAGCTCGTAGCCATCGGGCACGGTCATCTGGATCTTGTAATCACCCCAGACGACGTTCTCGAACAGATAATTGCCGTTGGCGTCGGTCGTGGTCGTGCTGGAGGTGTCATCGGCCGTGCCGAACTGACCGTCCGCGCCCGCACCCACCAGGGTCAACTCGACGCCGGCAACACCGGCCTCGCCGCTGTCCTGAATGCCGTTGCCGTTTGCGTCGTTCCAGATGGTGTCGCCCAGATCCACCTTGCACTCGGTCAGACCGGCGTCGAGATCGAGATTGTTCTCGCCCACGCCCAGGGTCACGACCTGGCTGACGCCATCGGCATTCACGTCGGAATCAGCACTGTCGTCAGCGCCGCTGTCCTGAACGGTGAACTCGTAGCCGGTGGGCTGGTCGACCGTCACCTCGTATTGCTGCCCTGCGGTCAGGTTCTCGAACAGATAGTTGCCGTTCGCATCGGTCACGTCGGTCGCGGTCACGTCGTCGGCCGTGCCGAAGACGCCGTCCGCACCGGCACCCGTGAGCGTCACGGTCACACCCTCGACACCCACTTCATCTGCGCCCTGGACACCGTCTTCGTTGGCATCCAGCCAGACACGATCACCCAGCGACGCATTGGCCGGCGGTTCGCCGACCGTGATGGTTGCCGTCGCTTCGGAGATGTCTCCGTTGGCATCGACAATCTGATACGTGAAGGTGTCCGAACCGTAGAAACCGTCATCCGGCGTGTAGGTGAAGGTGCCGTCGGCGTTCACCACCACGGTGCCATTGCTCGGGTCCGTGACCTTGCTCCAGACGTTACCGCCATCGGCCGACGGGGTGTCGTTACCCGCCAGATCGCCCGCGACCGGCACACCATAGTCGGTGCTCAGCGCGTCGTCTGCAGCCACCGGCACGTCATTGGTCGGGGCGACCGTGATGGTTGCCGTTGCGGTGGTTTCATCACCGTTGGCATCAACGATCTTGTACTCGAAGCTGTCCGGACCGTTGTAGTCGGCATTCGGCGTGTAGGTGAAGGTGCCGTCCGGGTTCACGGTTACGGTACCGTTGCCCGGGCCGGAGACCAGTGACCAGACGTTGCCGCCATCGGTCGACGGGGTGTCGTTGCCGCTCAGGTCACCATTGAGGACCGCATCTTCATCGACCGTGTAGTTGTCATCGACAGCCACCGGCACGTCGTTGACCGGGTCGATGGTGATGGTGGCCGTGGCCGTCGTCGTGTCGCCATCGATATCGGTGATGGAGTATTCGAAGGAGTCGGTGCCGTTGTAGTCCGGGTTCGGGGTGTAGGTGAAGGTACCATCGGCATTCACCACAACCGTACCGTTGGAGGGGCCGGAGACCAGGGCCCAGACGTTGCCGCCGTCAGCCGACGGGGTGTCATTGCCGCTCAAATCGCCGGAGACCGGGACATCTTCGTCGGTGGTGTAGGCGTCATCAGCCGCCACCGGGACGTCGTTGACCGGGTCGATGGTGATGGTGGCCGTGGCCGTCGTCGTGTCGCCATCGATATCGGTGATGGAGTATTCGAAGCTGTCGGTGCCGTTGTAGTCCGGGTTCGGGGTGTAGGTGAAGGTGCCGTCGGCATTCACCACAACCGTACCGTTGGACGGGCCGGAGACCAGGGCCCAGACGTTGCCGCCGTCGGCCGACGGGGTGTCGTTGCCGCTCAGATCACCCGAGACCGGGACGTCTTCATCGGTGGTGTAGGCATCGTCCATCGCCAGCGGCACATCGTTGGCCGGGTCGATGGTGATGGTGGCCGTGGCCGTCGTCGTATCGCCGTCGATATCGGTGATGGAGTACTCGAACGAGTCGGTGCCGTTGTAGTCCGGGTTCGGGGTGTAGGTGAAGGTGCCGTCGGCATTCACCACAACCGTACCGTTGGACGGGCCGGAAACCAGGGCCCAGACGTTGCCGCCATCGGCCGACGGAGTGTCATTGCCGGTCAGGTCGCCGGAGACAGGCACGTCTTCGTCGGTCGTGTAGGCATCGTCAGCTGCGACCGGTACGTCATTGGTCGGGGCGACCGTGATGGTTGCCGTCGCGGTGGTTTCATCACCGTCGGCATCGACAATCTTGTACTCGAAGCTGTCCGGACCGTTGTAGTCGGCGTTCGGCGTGTAGGTGAAGGTGCCATCCGGGTTGACGGTCACGGTACCGTTGCTCGGGCCGGAGACCAGCGACCAGACGTTGCCGCCATCAGTCGACGGGGTGTCGTTGCCGCTCAGGTCACCATTGAGGACCGCATCTTCATCGACCGTGTAGTTGTCATCGACAGCCACCGGCACGTCGTTGACCGGGTCGATGGTGATGGTGGCCGTAGCCGTTGTCGTGTCGCCATCGATATCGGTGATGGAGTATTCGAAGGAGTCGGTGCCGTTGTAATCCGGGTTCGGGGTGTAGGTGAAGGTGCCGTCTGCATTCACCACAACCGTACCGTTGCTCGGGCCGGAAACCAGGGCCCAGACGTTGCCGCCGTCGGCCGACGGGGTGTCATTGCCGCTCAGATCGCCGGAAACAGGCACGTCTTCGTCGGTCGTGTAGGCGTCATCCGCCGCCACCGGCACGTCGTTGGTCGGATCGACCGTGATGGTTGCCGTCGCGGTGGTTTCGTCACCGTCGGCATCGACAATCTTGTACTCGAAGCTGTCCGGACCGTTGTAGTCGGCATTCGGCGTGTAGGTGAAGGTGCCATCCGGATTGACGGTCACGGTACCGTTGCTCGGGCCGGAGACCAGTGACCAGACGTTGCCGCCATCTGTCGACGGGGTGTCGTTGCCGCTCAGGTCGCCATTGAGGACCGCATCTTCATCGACCGTGTAGTTGTCATCGACAGCCACCGGCACGTCGTTCACCGGATCGATAGTGATGGTGGCCGTGGCCGTCGTCGTATCGCCGTCGATATCGGTGATGGAGTACTCGAACGAGTCGGTGCCGTTGTAATCCGGGTTCGGGGTGTAGGTGAAGGTGCCGTCGGCATTCACCACAACCGTACCGTTGCTCGGGCCGGAAACCAGGGCCCAGACGTTGCCGCCGTCGGCCGACGGGGTGTCGTTGCCGCTCAGGTCGCCGGAAACAGGCACGTCTTCGTCGGTGGTGTAGGCATCGTCAGCCGCGACCGGCACGTCGTTGACCGGGTCGATGGTGATGGTGGCCGTGGCCGTCGTCGTGTCGCCATCGATATCGGTGATGGAGTATTCGAAGGAGTCGGTGCCGTTGTAGTCCGGGTTCGGGGTGTAGGTGAAGGTGCCGTCGGCATTCACCACAACCGTGCCGTTGGACGGGCCGGAAACCAGGGCCCAGACGTTGCCGCCATCGGCCGACGGGGTGTCATTGCCGCTCAAATCGCCGGAGACCGGGACATCTTCGTCGGTGGTGTAGGCGTCATCAGCCGCCACCGGGACGTCGTTCACACGCACCAGACCGACATCGGTATGCAGATTGTCTTCAACACCCGACACCACGAAGGTGCCAGACACGCCCATGTCGTCAACATCGGAATCGATGTCATCGAAGGCATTGAGGTCGACGTCCTGCAGGGTGAATTCGTAGTTGGCAGGCGCCTCGACCGTGATGTAGTACTCCTGCCCGACGACGCCTTCAAAGTAGTAGAACCCGTCCGCGTTGGTCGTGGTGGTTTCGGTGGTGTCGTCAGCGCTGCCGAAGACGCCATCGGCACCAGCGCCATGCAGGGTCACTTCAACCCCTGCCACACCGGCTTCAGTACCGTCCTGCAGGCCGTCCGCGTTGTCATCCACCCAGACCTTGTCGCCAACGATGGCCGTCTGGAGTCCTTCGATGGTGACCGTGGCCGTCGCGGTTGCCACGCTGCCGTCGATATCGACAATCTGATATTCGAAGGTGTCGGTGCCCACATAGCCAGAGTTGGGCTGATAGGAGAAAGTGCCATCCGGGTTGACCGTCACCGTGCCATTGGCCGGACCGGACACCAGGCTCCAGACGTTGCCGCCGTCTTCGGACGGCGTGTCGTTGTTGGCCAGCGAAGCGCTGACGACCACACCCACATCGGTGGTGTAAAAATCGTCGACAGCCACCGGCACATCATCGACCGGCGTCACGGTCAGCGTGAAGCTGTTGGGCGTCGGATCGGTATCGACACCACCGCAGTTCGGATCGACACCACCGTCGTCCTGAACCTGGAAATCAAAGCCGGTCACGCCGTTGTAGCCCGCATCCGGCACGAACACGAAATTGCCTGCCTCGATGTCAGCGACGCTGACCGTCTCGCCCGCCGCGACGGCGACACCATTAAGCAGCAGCTGACCATTAGCCGGGACGGACGACACCACGACAGCCTGAAAGGCGTCGCCGTCGGCAGGGTCGGAGAAACCGAAGTCATCCACGGCAAAGGCGTAGCTGCCATCTTCCTGCAGTGAAGCATTTGCGTCGGCGCCTTCCGGTGCGTCATTGACCGGAAAGACCGTGGTCGTCACGTTGATGTCGAAGACCACCTGGGTGGAATCGTAGGCAACGATGTAGAAAGGAATTTCGCCGTTGAAATCCGGCATGGAGCTCAGATCGATCTCGATGGTGTCGCCATCGACCTTGGTGATGTAGCTGTCCGCCGGAACTTCAGTGCCGTCCGGAAAGTAGATCTTCCAGATCAGCGGGCTGAGGTCGAGGTTGTAGCCGATCATCTCCATGATGTCGAACCGCTGAGTTTCGCCCTCGCAGATTTCCAGTTCCGCACTGTAGTTGTTGAGCGCCATGTTGCCCCCTATCTGGTTAAGTCGTCAGCGCCGGTCGCGGCGCGCGTCGGAACACGAAAAGCAAAAACCAGACCCCGGTTTGTAAATTTTCTAAACACCCTGCTCAAACAAGTGTTTACCCGCCAACATCAACATCCATGCGGTTTTTAATCACGCTCGCCATGAAGGTCTTTGACACCTTGTGTAAATTATTCCGACAGCCATGTAAGAATTTTTCTTACACGCATTTCGTGGCATCTTAGGGGCTGAAATTCGGAATCGGCGTGACGAAATTTGCCGCGGGCCACGGCTGGACCGTGCGATCATCCGCCCCACATGATCGCACCCGCTGCGTGACAAATGCATAAACCCCCAAGGGGTATCACTCATGACATCAACCCCACCCCGGTCTCTCGTGGCCGACCCCGTCCTCGACAGCCTGGCCTTTCTGGCCCGCTTTTTCGGGCGCGCCGTCGAGGCCGAGCAGATCGTCGGCGGCATGCCTCGTGCCCATGGCCGTATCGACCTTGCACACCTGGATGAGGCTGCACGCAACGCCGGGCTCGGCCTGACGCGTCACGAGGCAACGCCGGACACCGTGAAAGCCACGGCACTACCGGCCATGGTGGTCGGCAAGGACGGGGACGTGATGGTGGTCGTTCATCGAAAGGCAGACCAGGTCGAAGTCCATCAACCCGGCATCGAGGGCACCCGCTGGATGGCGCTGGGCGATCTGGTCGAATCCCATCCCGGGCAGTGGATCTTCGTGCGCCCGCACCTGCGCTTCGATCAACGCAGTCTCATCTATCACCTGGACAAGCCGCAACGCTGGTTCTGGGACGTGTTCCGCCGTAATCGCAAGATCTACAGCTGGGCGCTGCTGGCCACGGTCGTCATCAACCTGCTGGGGGCCGTCGTGCCCTTCTACACCATGGCGGTGTACGACCGGGTGGTGCCCAACAACGCCACCGACAGCCTGTGGGTCCTGACTTCGGCGGTCGTGGTCATCACCGTGTTCGACATGGTCATGAAGCTGCTGCGCGGCTATCTGGTCGAGAGCGCGGCGCGGCGCGCCGACGTGCAATTGTCGAGCAACATCTTCTCCCAGGCCGTGCGCCTGCGTGCGGCCTCCCGCCCGGCCAGCGGTGGCGTGCTGGCCAACCTGGTGCGCGACTTCGAAGCCGTGCGCGAATTTGCCGCTTCCAGCACCATCACCCTGCTGGGCGATCTGCCCTTCATGCTCTTCTTCCTGGTGGTCATTGCGCTCATCGGCGGCTGGCTCGCCCTGGTGCCGCTCACGCTCATCCCGATCACGCTGGGGGTGTCGTGGTGGCTGCGCAAACCCATCGGCAAGGCGCTCAACGCCAACATGGAAGAGAGCTCGCAACGCACCGCCCACCTGTTCGAAGTCATGAACGGCCTGGACAGCGTCAAGTGCCTCAATGCCGAAGCCTGGGCGCGTCGCCGGTGGGAGTCGCTCACCGTGCGCATCTCGGAAAGCACCATGCACATGCGTGAATGGGCCAGCGGGGGCAATCACTTCGCCGCCAGCATGACCGGGCTGTCCACAATCATGATCGTCATGTTCGGCGCGCTGCTCATCGCCGAGGGCGAGCTGACCCTGGGGCAGCTCATCGCCACCTCCATGCTGGCGGGCCGGGCCATGGCGCCGGCCAACCAGATTGCCGGGCTGATCCTGCGTTTCGAATCGGTCAAGACCGCCCTGGGCGCGCTTGAGCAGATCATGAACTCGCCCACCGACGACCGGGACGACAGCCTGTTTCTGCCCAACCTCAAGGGCGACATCAAGTTCACCGACGTTCACTTCGGCTACCCGGAGGCACCGCCGCTCCTCGCGGGCCTCAACCTGCGGATTGCGCCGGGCGAGCGCGTCGGGTTCATCGGCCGCATCGGCTCCGGCAAGACGACACTGCTCAAGATGCTGCTCAATCTTTACAGCGCCAATCAGGGCGCCGTCACCATCGACGGTATCAGCGTCAGCGAGATGGACCCGCACGCCCTGCGACGCCAGATCGGTTACGTGCCGCAGGATGTGGTGCTGTTTCATGGCTCGGTGAAGGAGAACATCCTGCTCGGCAGCACCGACGTGGACGACGAAGCGCTCATCGACGCCATTCGCACCGCCTGCCTCGAAGACACGCTTGCCCGCATGCCCCATGGCCTGGGCACCCAGGTGGGCGAACGGGGCGAGCGCCTCTCGGGCGGCCAGCGCCAGGCGGTGGCGATCGCCCGCGCACTGGCACACGAGCCGACCATGCTGCTGCTCGACGAACCGAGCTCGATGATGGACCCGGGCACCGAGGCACAACTCATCCACAACCTGCGCGAACGCCCCGACATGACCCTGCTGCTGGTCACCCACCGCACTGCCATGCTGCCGCTGGTGGATCGTCTGGTGGTCATGGACAACGGCAAGGTCATCGCCGACGGCCCGCGCGACGACATCCTGCGACGCCTGGCCGGCAACCGCAACACCGCCGGGGCCGCCACCGCGGCTGCCGCCTGAGGAGTCCGACATGGCCATCGACATCGACGTGCAGGCCCTGCACCCGGACTACGACCGCGGCCCCCACAAGGCCGCCCTGTGGCTGGTGGGCACCATCGCCCTGCTGCTGCTGTTCCTGCTGGTATGGATGGCCTTTGCGCGCATCGACATCTCGGCCCAGGGCAGCGGCAAGGTCATGCCCTCGGACCGTCTTCAGACCATCCAGAGCCTGGAAGGCGGCATCATCGAATCCATCGCCGTGAAAGAGGGGCAGCGTGTTGCCAAGGGCGATCTGCTGGCCACCGTGCGCAACTCGCAGTTCGATGCCGATCTGGGCGAGACGCAGCAGGCGTTGTGGGGCGCGCAGACGGCCATCATCCGCCTGGACGCCGAACTGGGCGGCACCACCCCCGTTTTCCCCGATGCGCTGCGCAAGCAGGTGCCCGAACTGGTGGCCAAGGAACAGGCCCTGTGGGCCTCGCGGCGCGACGAGCTCGATACCACGGTGGATACCCTGCGCAGCCAGAAGGACCAGCGCGAGCGCGAACTGAGCGAAGCGCGCGCCCGTGCCGGGGCCTTCCGCGCCCAGCTGGCCATCGCCGAGGAAACCCTGGCCATCGAGACCCGCCTCAACACCTCGGGGGCAGGCGCCCGCGCCGATCTGCTCAGTGCCCGTCAGCAGGTGGCCGGCCTGCGCGGCGATCTCAACGCCGCCTACAGCACCATCAAGCGACTGCAATCGGCCATCGGCGAAGCCGAAGCGCGACTGGTCGAGACCCGCGCACGCTTCATGTCGGAGGCCAGCCGCGAGCGCAGCGAAATCGAACTGCAACTGGGCACCCTGCGCGAGCAGCTCCCCGCCCGTGCGGACCGGGTCAGCCGCCGCGAGATGCGCGCGCCGCTCGACGGCGTGGTCAACCGCATCCTGCTCAGCACCGTGGGCGGTGTCGCCGGCCCGGGCGAGACGGTGATGGAACTGGTGCCGGACGAAAACCGCCTGATCATCAACGCCCGCATCAAGCCCGCCGACATCGCCTTCATCCGGCCGGGTCAGGACGCCCGCGTGCGCGTGTCGGCCTACGACAGCTCCATCTTCGGCTCGCTCGAGGCCAAGGTCATCCGCGTGGGTGCCGACGCCATCACCGAAGAGCGCACCGGCGAGGTGTACTTCGATGTCTCGCTCGAAGCGACCAACAACTATGTGGGCGAAGCCAGCGAGCACCTGAGCATTTCACCGGGCATGACCACCGACGTGAGCATCCTGACGGGCAAACGCACGGTACTTGAATACCTGCTCAAGCCCATCGTCAAGACCTTTGACACCTCCTTGAGAGAACGCTGATTCATGCGCACGCTGGCCCCCACTGCCGTCACGCTGGCCCTTGCCCTGTCCCTCGCGCTGCCGGCGCACGCCGAGCGTCTGCCGGTCGTGGTGCAGGACGTCCTCGCCCGACACCCGGATGCGGCCTCAGCCCAGGCCTTGCTTGAGGCCTCTGAGGCCGTGGTGCGCCAGTCGCGCTCGCGTTTCTTCCCGACCCTGAGCGTGGGCTGGACACGCAGCAGCAATGAGGTCGAACAGCTCGGCCAGCCCATTGATCGCGACACCCGTCGCAGCGAAGCCGCGCTGAGCTGGAACCTGTTCTCCGGCGGCGCCGACGTCTATCGACTCAAGAGCGCGCGCAACGAGCGTGACGCCGCCGGCTCATCGCTTATCGACGTGCAGGAGCAGCTCGCCCTGCGGGTAGCCGATGCCTATGCCGACGTGCTGCGCCTGCAGCGGATCAACGCCGGCGGCAAGGCGCTCAGCCAGTCACTCACCCATCTCAAGTCCCAGGTGGAGGCCCGGGTGGACGCGGGACGGATCTCGCCCGCAGACCTCACCCAGGTGGATGTCTCCATCATCGAATCGGAAGAGCAGGTAGCCTCGCTGGATGCGGCGCTGGCGGCCGCGCTGATGCGCTATGAGCAACTGACCGGCACGGCACCCGACGCACTCGTGCCCCCGGCCTTCGACGCCCTCGACTTTTCGCGGGCCGCACGGCTGCAGGCCACCCTCGACAACAACCCCGGTCTGCGTGCAGCGCGCCAGGGTATCGACGCCCGCAAGGCCGACGTCGGGGTCGCACGGGGCGCACTGATGCCCACGGTGGACGTGGAAGTCCGCCGCCGCCTCGGTGCCACGATCGAGCCGGTCGAAGTCTCGGACACCGTGCGCAGCCAGCAGCTGGCCATCAATCTGGACGTACCCCTGGGCGGCGGCAGCTGGTATCGGGTGGACGAGGCCAATGCCCGCCACCAGGCCGCGGTGGCCGACGCCGCCTCGCTCGAGGAGCAACTGAGTATCGACGTGGCCACCCAGGTGGCCGAACTGGACCGTCGCGAAAGCACCTACCAGGCACTCACCCGCCGACTGGGCGCCAGCCGCACCCTGATCGACGCCTATGGCGAACAGTTCAACGCAGGCCGCCGCAGCCTCACCGATGTCCTCAGCGCTCATCGCGGCCGCTTCGATGCCGTCCTCGCACACGCCAACAGCGAATACGAGCGCTTTCGGGCCCAGGCGACCTTGCTCGCCCTGTCGGGGGACCTGCGCACCGCGCTCACCGAGTCCTACCGCGATCGCGAGTATCTGGCTGCAGCCCCTGCACCCGTGACGCCTGCCGACACCCCCAGCCGGGTCGATACCCCGGACACCGAGCGGGTCAAGACCTTGCTCGAAGCCTGGCGTCTGGCCTGGTCATCCAAGGATTACGACGCCTACCGCGGCCTGTACCTGACCGAGTTCGGCGGCGGCGGCGACGCCACACGGCAGTGGGAGCGCGAGCGCGAGCGCCGGCTCGCCAAGCCCGGCGCCATCGATGTCGAGATCGGCGCACTCACGGTCTCGCGTCCCGATGCTTCAACAATTGTCACGGTTTTCCAACAGAACTACCGCTCGAACGACTACAATGACGCGGTGACCAAGCAACTGACTTGGACGCGCGAGGCGGATCAATGGCGGATCGCCGACGAGCAATCCAGCCCCTGACCTGAACGCAGGCTCCGTTAGACCGGATACAACCCGCGCGTACTGCCCCTGGCGGTGCGCGCTGTTGCCGTTTACGGTCCGGAACCGGGCGACTGCCCTCGCAAAAAATTACAACCGGCGAACGAACTTTCACATGGGGCCACGAGTCACATCGAAAGTCATTCACAAGCCGGGGCTTGAAATCGGAAAGGTCACCCCCATCTTTCCGGCATTGGAGTCTGGCCGCCCACCTGAAACCCCGGTGAATGCGGCCGAACTGGAGTCTGGAGTCATCGATGAGCAGTAAATCGGACAAGAACGTTCGCAAGATCATTGGCACGGCCGCCGTTGCCCTCACCCTGCCTGCGGCTGCCGCCGCCGCCACCGCGCCTGCCGCGACCGTGGTCGAGAAGGCGTCCATGACGAGCCAGGCGAACAAGCGCCAGGCCCGCGTGAGGGAAGAGGACATGGAGCCGGAGCTGTTTCCGCTCAAGCTGCGTCCGGCGCTCACCGCCGCCAAGGAAGTGGGCGAGAAGCCCATCCAGGTCAAGGTGATGGACGCGGAAGGCCGTCGTATCCTGCTGGCCCGCGCGCACGGCAACATCACCCTGGGCCCGCTGCCCGCGGGTGAGTACCGCCTGCAGCTGGTCTCCGGCGCCACCACCGAAGAGCACGACATGAAACTCGGTGCCGGCAAGCGCGGCCTGCTGCGCTACGAACTGGGCACCTGAGCCGCTGCACCCAACAAAAACCCCGGCCGCGGCCGGGGTTTTTGCTTTTCATCGCACCCGATCAGGCATAGGTCGGTGCGAAGGCCTCTTCCGGCGAGGCCGCCGGCGCGTCGCCGTTCCAGTACGGGGAGAGCTTGCGCAGCTGCTCGATGATCGGTGGCACCGAAGCGATCACGCGATCGACCTCCTCGATGGTGTTCCAGCGCGACAGCGAGAAACGGATGGTGCCGTGGGCCGCCGTGTAGGGAATGCCCATGGCGCGCATCACGTGCGAGGGCTCCAGCGAACCCGAGGTGCAGGCCGAGCCCGAGCTGGCGGCAATGCCCATCTTGTTGAGCAGCAACAGGATGGCCTCGCCCTCGATGTACTCGAAGGCGATGTTGCTGGTGTTGGGCAGACGGTTGCTGGTGTCACCCGTGGCAAAGCAGTGGGTAATCTGGCTCAGAATGCCCTGCTCCAGACGGTCGCGCAGTGCCTTCACCTGGGTGTTTTCGGCCTCGAGATGCTGCATGGCCAGCTCGCAGGCCTTGCCCAGGCCGACGATGGAAGCCGAGTTCTCGGTGCCGGCGCGACGACCGCGCTCCTGGTGACCGCCGCGCAACAGCGGACGGAAACGACAGCCCCGACGCAGGTACAGCACGCCGATGCCTTTCGGGGCATGCAGCTTGTGACCCGAGAGCGACAACATGTCGATCTTGGTGTTCTTCAGGTCGATGGGGATCTTGCCCACGGCCTGCACCGCGTCGGTGTGGAACATGATGCCCTTGGCGTGCGCCAGCTCGGCCATCTGCTCGACCGGGAAAATGGTGCCGGTCTCGTTGTTGGCCCACATGGCGGAGACGACGGCAACACGGTCATGCAACATGGACTTGTATTCGTCGATGTCGATGCGGCCTTTCTTGTCCACCGCCAGCTTGTGGACGATGTAGCCTTCCTTCTCCAGCCACTCGCCCAGACTCAGGATGGCCGGGTGCTCCACGTTGGTGATGATCACCGTGTTGCGCTCGGGCTGCGCCTTGAGGGCCGACAGGATGGCTGTCGAGTCGGACTCGGTGCCGCAGGACGTGAAGATGATCTCCGAGTCGTGCTCGGCGCCGATCAGCGCCTGCACCTGCTGGCGCGCCGTCTTCAGTGCCCGGCCCACCTGGGAGCCAAAGGCATGGATGGACGAGGCATTGCCGAAATGTTCGGTGAAAAAGGGCAGCATGGCCTCGACAACCAGCGGATCGACACGCGTGGTGGCGTTGTTGTCGAGGTAGATGGGTTCCAGATTGTCCATGATGGGGCTCCGTCTGATTCCGTGGGGGCGGAGGCGAGCACGACAACGGGTCGCGTCCGCCTTACTTCGGTCGGGTCAGCCGCCTGTCACGACGACCGCCCGGCCTTTATGCGTGGGGCTTCGTGCCGGGCTGACGCTCAGGCTTCGACCGGCATCATCGAGTCGGGCAGCACCTGCACCAGCTCGCCCAGGGCCTCGATCATCTTGGCCTGGATGCCGCCGAGGGTTGCCGCTTCCATCATGCAGCCTTTGCAGGCGCCGGTGAGGGTCACGTAGATGTTCTTGCCCTGCACATCGGCCAGGGCCACATCGCCATGGTCGCGCTGCAGTTGCGGACGCACTTCGTCGAGCACCTCTTCGATCTTCTTGATCTTCTGCACCAGGGTCAGCTTCTTCGCCGGGGCCGCCGGTGCGGCCGCAGCAGCGACCGCCGTCTCGGCCGGGGTCGGGGACATGGCCTCGCCCTCGCCGGTGCGCTCGGCTACGACAGCGGCCAGAATCTCTTCGATGCCTTCGTGGCAGGCGGCGCAACCACCACCGGCCTTGGTGTAGAAGGTGACCTGCTCAACCGTGTTCAGGTTGTTGGCGCGGATCACGTCTTCGATCATCACCGCGTCGATGGCGAAGCACTTGCAGATCAGCGCGCCTTCTTCGTGATCGTCACTCCACTCTTCGCCACGGTAATTGGCCACGGCGGCCTGCAGGGCTTCGCGGCCCATGACCGAGCAGTGCATCTTCTCCGGCGGCAGGCCGTCGAGGAAGTCGGCGATGTCCTGGTTGGACACTTCCAGTGCCTGGTCCAGGGTCATGCCCTTGATCATTTCGGTCAGCGCGGACGACGAGGCAATGGCCGAACCACAGCCAAAGGTCTGGAAGTGGGCGTCCTGAATGACTTCCGTCTCCGGGTCGACCTTGAGCATCAGGCGCAGGGCGTCGCCACACTGGATGGAGCCCACATCACCGATACCGTTGGCCTCTTCGAGGGGGCCGGAATTGCGCGGGTTGAAGAAGTGCTCGCGCACCTTGTCTGAGTAATCCCACATGATGGTCTCCCGTCAAACAGAGAAGGATTCACCGCAGGCACAGCTGCCGGCAGCGTTGGGGTTTTCGAACTTGAACCCGGTGTGGGTCAGCGTGTCGATGAAGTCGACGGTGACGTTGTCGATCATCGGCAGGGTGATCGGGTCCACCAGGACCTTGACGCCTTCGATGTCGAATTCCCAATCGTCGTCGGCCTTTTCGGCCTCGAGTTTCATGCCGTATTGCAGGCCGGAACAGCCGCCGCCGGAGACGACCAGACGCAGGCCGAGGACAGGGGTTTCGGAACCTTTGATGAAGCGCTCAACGGCTTTGATGGCTGCAGGTGTCAGGTTGATCATGATCGGTCTCCAAGGGTTGATGCCCATCCCCTGCAAGGGCTGTGCCTGACTTCACCTGAAGTCATTTTCCCTTATGAATCATGACTTTGAATTCATGTCGTCGCGCGTTCACAGTTGTCGCCTTTACGACAATGGCCGCCGGGAGCGGGGGTTTTGTCGCGCCGCACCACCGACCATCCTCCACCCATGTCATGCGCCTGCCCCAAGGCTGACGCCGCATCGTGTTCCGTTGGGGTCATGGCGTTACGGGTGTATTCCCGTCAGCGCAGAAGATCACCACCGTACGCCGGCACGCCCCCCGCCCCCTTTATGTTGCGGCAAGCTGCGGTGTTGTTCTGATTCGGGAAACTGCCCGAAGACAGGCGGTCTTGTCGTGGGCGCTTTTCTGGCCCACCAGCGGGCCACGCGGATGATGACGTCAGGGGGCGGCGTCGATCGGGCGGCCGACGGACCGGATCGCCCGGTACGTCCATGGCCCGGGCCGCCACCAGCGCGGGGGTCACGCCGCTGCGCGCACCGTTTGCGGACCGCGCACCAATCGCCCCGGAAGCGCGTCCGTGAGCTGACCGTTGCGATGAACCACCCGGCCACTGACGATTGTCGCGGTGTAGCCCGCCGAGCGTTGCACCAGGCGCCGCCCGGCACTGGGCAGGTCACGCGTCACCTCCGGCGCGTAGAGGTGCAGCTGCTCAAGGTCGATCACGTTCATGTCGGCCTTGTAGCCCGGCGCCAGAATGCCGCGATCGTTCAGTCCGACGGCGCGTGCGGTGTCCCGCGACAGCATGCGCACCGCTTCGCCCAGGCTGAGGCGCTCGCCACGGCTGCGGTCACGCACCCAGTAGGTGAGCATGAAGGTCGGAAAGCTGCCGTCGCAGATCGTGCCGCAGTGGGCGCCGGCATCGCCCAGACCGAGCACCGCCCCGGGGTGGCGCATCATCGCCAGAGAGGTGTCGAGAGAGCCGTGTTCGTAGTTGCACAGGGTGACGTAGAGCATGGCGCGACCGTCGTCTTCGAGCATCAGGTCGTAGGCCAGCGCCTCGGGCCGGACGCCAAGGCGTCGGGCCCGTTCCTCGATGCTCTGCGAAGATGGCTGCTCGTAGTCGGGCGGGTCGCCCAACTGGAACATGTGGTGGAATTCGCGCGCGAGGCGCCCGAGCACGATGGTCGGGTCCGGGTCCGCCGCCTCGGACAGGATGCGCTCGCGCACTTCGGGCCGGCGCAGCGTGCGGATCTTTTCGTCGAAGGGCAGGTCCGACAGCGACATGTAGGTCGGGGTGGTGTAGAAGGTGTTCAGCGTCAGGTCGTGGCCGAGCATCACGCCGATGGCACGACTGAGCACCTGGGCGCGAATCGGCGGACCGGCCTCCTCCGAGCGCGCAGCCCAATCAAGCACCTCGTGCCAGCGCAGCGTCATGGGGCCGTAGCCACCTTCGAGCAGCGAAACCGACAGGGGGCGCCCGGCGCGGCGCGTCAGCCAGGGCCATGAGTTCATCTTCGGCGGCCTCGAAACTGGGGGTCGATTTACCGTCGCTGGAGCGGTGGAAGAAGGTACGCGAGGTGCTCAGACCGAGTGCGCCCGCCGCCATCCCCTCGCGCACCAGCGCCGCCATCTGCCGGCAATCGGCTGCCGTGGCGGGCGCCCGGTCGGCCCCTCGCTGCCCCATGACGTACACCCGCAGCGCCGCATGGGGCATCTGGCTGCACACATCCATGTCGAACTGCCGGTCGGAGAGGAAATCGAGGTATTCCGGGTAGGTCTCCCAGCGCCAGGGCAAGCCATCGACCAGCACCGGATGGGGGATGTCCTCGACGCCTTCCATCAAACGGATCAGCAGATCGTGCTCGTCCGCGCGACAGGGCGCAAAACCCACCCCGCAGTTGCCCATGACCACCGTGGTCACCCCGTGGGACGATGACGGCACCAGCCGCTGTTCCCAGGTCACCTGCCCATCGAAATGCGTATGGATGTCCACGAAACCCGGGGTCACGACCTGCCCCCGCGCATCGATCTCCTCGCGCCCGTGGCCGCTGACCACACCGACCGCCGCCACCCGGCCATCCTTGATGGCGACATCGGCAATCCGCGCCTCGCCACCTTGCCCGTCCACGACCTGACCGCCCCGCACCACCATGTCGTACGTCGAATTCATGGCTGCACACCTCCAACATTCCGGCGCACCATCCGCGCCCGAGTGACCCGGAGGCCGTGTGTCCCTGTTGCGCCGACGTGCAGACACACAGCTTCGGGCATGCGTCTGGAACGCTTCGAATTCTAGAAGTCCGATCCGGGGTGCGCTGAGACTTTCTGACGACTGGCGAGCGCTTCTGCCTGCGGACGTCGAGCGACCCCGTGGTCTGAATGCCTCTTTCGGACAGGCATCTGATTCCAAAGCAGTTTTTCCACCCGCGCCGAGACGGCGTTCGCGTCCGTTCAAGCCGTTAGCCACATGCTGCGCTCCCACCGCCGCCAGCGTCTTAGGCGCACCGCCCACTCCAATCAACTAAAACCAGGAGTGACACACGGCATTGCGCCGACGCCCCCCGAGCCGGCATCAATACACCCACGTGTTGCTGCATGGTGAGCGACCGCAACGTGGAGGACGGATAGATGACACCCGACCAGGACCTGCTTTTCTCACCCATCCGCATTGGCACGCTCGAACTACCGGCGCGGCTGTTCAAGACGGCCACCGCCGAAACCCGCGCCACCGCCGACGGCTTCGTCACCGACGCGCTGGTGGCCTTTTATCGCCTGCTCGCCATGGGCGATACGCCGCTGATCATCACCGGCAACATCTACGTGAGCCGGCAGGGCAAGTCGGCGCCGCGCCAGGTCGGGGCCGACCATGACGACAAGATTCCCGGGCTCAAGCGCATCACCGACAAGGTTCATGCCCACGGCGGGCACATCTTCGCCCAGCTCAACCACTGTGGCCGGCAGGTGATCCCCGATTTCGTCGGGGCCACCGATGTGGTCTCACCCTCCGACCGCAAGGACCTGCTCACCGGCACCCAACCCCGCGCGCTCACCGAAGCCGAGATCGCCACCATCGTCGCCGACTTCGGCGCCGCGGCGCGTCGCTGCAAGGCCGCTGGTTTCGACGGCGTGCAGATGCACTCGGCCAACGGCTACCTGCTCAGCCAGTTCCTCACCCCCTACACCAATCGCCGCGGCGACCGCTACGGCGGTGAGCTCGAGGCCCGCACCCGCTTCGGCTGCGAGGTGCTCGCGGCAATCCGCGCAGAAGTGGGGCCGGACTTCCCGGTCATCATCAAGATGAACGGCCATGACGACCTGTGGCTGCGCCGGGGCCTCAAGACCCACGCCCTGGTCGAGGCCGCGCGCATCTTCGAAGCGGCCGGTGTCGATGCGGTCGAGGTCTCGGTCGGCCACTACGAATCCGGCTTCCCCATGGTGCGCGGCACCTTCGAGCACTGCCTGCGGGCCATGGTCCAGGGCAGCATGGCGCACCTGCCCTTCTTCCGCCGCCACGGCATGCGCCTCTTCCGCCCCTTCGTGGCGCTGATGAGCAACTGGCTCTGGAAGGGCCGCGAAGGCTTCAACCTCGACTACACCCCGAGCTTCAAGTCCCGCCTGTCGATCCCGGTCATCTGCCTGGGGGGCTTTCGCACCCGCGCCGCGATGACCGACGCCCTTGAACGTGGCCTGTGCGATGCCGTCTCGGCCGGCCGCCCCTTCCTCGCCGACCCGTTCTTCTTCGCGCATACACGCGATCAAACAAGGGGCCCGCGTTGCGTGGATTGCAATGCCTGCGTGGGTCATCTCGGGGCGCAACCGGCTGACTGTTACCACCCCTATGTGAAGACTGAGAAAGCGGCGATGCTGGAACGGATGGGGATTGAAGCGGAGGTATTGCCGCCGGTGTCGTGACGGCTTCGGGCAGGCATTCACGCCAAGACGGGGCCTGGGGCATATGCGCATGTCGGATGACCCGAAGGCATCATCCGCGGTATCCGGTATTGCGAGCCTGCACGTGGCGGATGACGCGTTGCGCACCCGCCCTGGAACGAAGGGTGGTCGTATATCGAGCAGAAGCCGCCGTTCGAGATCACGCGTTGACGTCTGATTCGAAGCTGCCCCTCGCTCAGCAGCATGCCAACCGCAAGCTCAGATGGGTACAGGACATTCGAATGCAGGGCCAAATAACCATTGAGCATTGCGCCGCAGGTGGTGCCGAGGCACTATGAGACATCGTTCGGCGTAAGGCCCTTCGCGGGCGTTTTTGGGATAGTGCCCAACACGAGCCTGAGCCCCGTGCGCTGACGGGATTGCCTTCGCGGTTTAGGAGGCACTAAATGGAACGCGACCGTTGAAAACTAAAGCCTTTTCATCCAAATACAAACATGCCATAAGAGTGACGACGGAAAGTTTTCCGTCGTTTAGGACGTCTACTTATAGTTAGGCCGTTTATGTTCTGTCGCACTGACTATGACCAATTGGTACAAATTGAAGGCAACCGCCTCCAACACCTTGGGGCATATCGGGGGCTCTACTACATTTGCTACCCGCAGTACGCGTTTCAAGTTCCTGATGGTGAGGAATCAATCCGCATTACGCGCTCTCCGAAAACACAAGGAGACAACGGAGTACACTTTTGGCTTGCCGCAGAGCTTGCCGATAACTGGCGTGGGCGAGAGTCATATCTGCATAGTTACTTGTCAGGCGCCTATTTCGAGCCAATCGGTGAACAACCATTTAACGACTTGGTAGCAACACATTGCAGCAGTCTTATTGCCCCACCGATGCTTCCGTTGGTAAGTGGGCAGATATTTCTAGGCGCGCTGCTCATGTATTCCATGAGGACAGAGTTCTTCGTTTCAGCCATAGCGGAGTATGAGAATGAATTCATTCATTTTGCGTGGAAAACTACGGCCTAACAGGGCGTATATGGACTCCCCCACAAATCAAGTCTGATCGACAGTCTGGTTGAATCGGATAAATCACTTGCAGTCGTATATCCGGCATCTTGATTGGGCTCGCTTTGGCCCGTGCCGTCATGGAATCTGCCGGGAATGCGCCAATCGGTACAAACGGCAGGCAAGCTGCCGGAAGAGTTATCGGCGTCGGTTCCCGTCGGTGTGATCCGGTTGGCCATGATGGGCGATCAGTCTTGTGGCAAGTGGTGGTGGTTGAAACGGTTCAGTGCGCGGTGACGAAGGTGGCGCGGTTCATTTTTCGTTGCTCGCTGATGGTGTTCGATTCATAGGGCACGCCGTCTCTGAGCACTGCGTAGCAGATGCGGGCCATCTTGTTGGCCAGGGCGCAGGCGGCCTTGTTGTGGCAGGCGCGTTGTTGCACCTGAAGCGCCCATTGCCTGAGCGTGTCGATCTGCCTGCCGGCCTGAAGTGAGACGGTGGCTGCTCTGAGACTGGCTCGGGCGCCGTGGGTGAGCAGCATGCGCAGATATTTGTCACCCCGCTTGGAGATACGCCCCAGATGCCGGGTCGAACCGGAGGAGTACTCCTTGGGTGTGAGGCCGAACCAACTGGCGAAGTGCCGTGCGTCCTTGAAGTGACTCACATGCCCACCCGTGGCGGCCACCATGGCGGTGGCTGTGAGCAGCCCGATGCCCGGCACAGATAGCAGCGCCTGGCATGAAGCACTCTGTCGTGCGCATTGGCTCAATTGTTGTTCGATCTGGGCGATCCGTGCCTCAAGCAGGCGAATCTCTTCAAGCAACTGTCGAACAGGCTCTCGAATCAGCTCGGGCAAGGCGCTGGCCGGATCGGCCACGGCGCGGCTGATGGCTTCGATGCCGGTGCGGGCGCCTTGAGGGATGCCCAGGCCGAACTCGCGACAAAAGCCGCGTAGCGCGTTGATGCGCGAGGTGCTCGTACCCATCCAGAGCGAACGGGTGCGGTGCAGTGACTGCAATGCTTGCTGCTCGACCGACTTGATCTGCACCGGGCAGATGTCGGAAGCCCGGGCCGCTTCGAGCAGGGCGCGGGCATCGGCCGCATCGGTCTTGTTACGCCGGACGTAGGCACGTACATAGGCGGCCGGCAATAAACGGACTTCGATGCCTTGAGCGCCAAGCCAGCGCGCCCAGTGATGGGCTGAGCCGCAAGCCTCCATGATGACGAGGCGAACGGCACGATTGGCAAACCAGCGCTCGAACTGACTGCGGGTCAGGCGGTGTGATTCAATGGCTTCCCATTTGTCATTGGCCACGGCAATCTGGAATACACTCTTGGCAAGATCAACGGAAATGGTCGTAGCATTCATGTTGGACTCCTCCTCGGTGATTACCGATCCCCACGCCAATGACGACCGGTTGGTGCCATTGGGCGCCACAACGACGGGGGAGTCCATCCCATCAGTCAAGGTCGCTACGGCCTGCGGCCTCCGCTGGACGCGACGCAAGCGGCGCGCCCCTTACCTACAACGTTATGCGTCGATAGCTCCGTATGGCCTACACGACCTGCGCTAGGTGCGGCGAGACGTTTCACCTTCGGGTTACTTCCGGAGAAGCCGTGGATGCGCTGCGGAATGAAGAAAGCAATGGCGGCGTGCTTTGTTTCGGCTGCTTCAAGTCAATTGAAGAGCTTGATGTGGTTCAGGTCGTATCTTGCAATTCTGATGTGCCGCAGGCCGCAGTAGGCGAAGTTGGAGCCGTTCTAATGGTCCATACCGTCGCCGGAGAGCCGGCGGGCTATGAAATTGAGTGCGTCCTGCCAGACGGGACAAGCAAGTGGCAAGGCGTGTTTATGAGGGAACAAATCAAGTGGCTACCTTCGTCCCGCTGAGTGCGCCGCATAACATTTCCGTCAACACGGACCTGTGCAAGCGTGGCTTCGCCTCGCTTGCACAGGCCGGTTACGTCAACCGTTATAAATCAGAACGATAAATGGATCAGCGACAGAGTTACACGGTTTTCCTACCGGATTGGGAATACATATTGCCCAAGCTTTGTTCCATAATCGAAGCTTCGTATCAAGTAGGTGACTTCGCTTCATTTGAAGATAAGTTTTTAGCTTCAGAGAACGACGAAGCTTTTTGGTCGGTGCCTGGAGACTCAGGGTGTGAGCTATCAATCAAGCTAGAAAAATATGAAGGCTACCTGTTTGGTACACTAAACGGTGTTGGCAACGCATTTGCTTCTGGGGCGCAATTTTTGTGGGAGTCATATCTTTCGCAAGGTGGTAATCCAGAGGCCCAAGAGTCTCCGACCAAATGATTTATAACAAGGTTGTAAAAACCGTTCCGCTATGCCCCACTGGACGCGGCATTCGCCGCGCCTTTTACAACGGCGTTGGGCGTCATGAATATTCTTCGATTTCGTGAGCGAACTAGAACCGAGGGCCGCTTTATTCGGCAGGCGTCATCACGCGATGTATATGGGCATGTTGTGCTCGTGGTCGAGCCATCAAGTTCGCAGATGTTGTCCTTTTCGTGGGAAGTATCTTCGGAAGAGATACCACGTGAGTATTCTTCCGCTGTTCTGAACGGCATCACTGGACTACTTGAAAGGTTGGAATTGCATTGCGTTGAAACAACCGTGCGCGTAATCGGAGGCTCATTCAACGCTACGGATTCCAGTCCAAAGTGCTACACCGTCGCTGCTGGCTCAGCTTTTCAAGATGCAATCAGCAATTCCGGGGTCGTCACTGACGCCCAACAATTCATTCCACCGGACGCTGCGCGATAAAACCGCGCAGCGCCGGTGAATTTCGACGTTGGGCATCTTTGCCATGAAGCTTATCCCTGACGCCAAGATGGTTGATATTCGAATCGTTGAAGTCCCGTACCCATGGAAAGGGGTTGTGCCTGAACGTGAATTAGGTTCAATGGAAAACCGTAGCTTCATCAAGCTGGTCCATGAGCCAACGCATACGCCATTTTCAGTTGATGTTGGTTCCTCGGCGTTTGATGCAAACCAAATCGGTCGTCTCAGGGCAGAGGCGAAGCTGGCGTTTATTAAGGTACTGACCGGCGATGCCTAACAATCACATCAAGCCGCCCTTCGGGCTGGGACGCTGCGCTTCGCGCCGCGCCCCTTATGTTGGTCGTTAGCCATGCGCACGAGCTTTCCCGTTCCTGCAACATTCGATGATCTAACCGGCCGGCTGTGGCATCTCGGAGAAATTCCTGATGTCTCTGCATCGAACTGCCGTTCGGTTCTCGGCAGTCCAACGTTCGTCGAATATGATGAGTCCCGAACCTTCGGAGGTTTCGAGGATTGGTGGATATTTCGAGTCTCTAGTGACACGCTTGTCGTATTTTGCTACCGAATACCGTACTCATATTTGGCAATTCTCTCTAACCAGCCAGCCTCCAGTGACGCTCTGGTCTTTGCGCGAAGTATTTTCATCTCTAACCCAATTACGGTTTTCAACAGCCCTTATGAGAGCTGAGCAACATGGCTAACAATCACACCAAGTTCGCTCACTTTCGTTCGCTGGGACGCTGCGCTTCGCGCCGCGCCCCTTATGTAAATCGTTATACGCGAGAAGCTCGTGACATTTCTTGAAGCTGCAGCAATCTCAATTGGCGATCTGGTGGCGGCCCTGCTGGGCATGATCTTAGGAAAAGCTTTTAAGCTTGATCCAAAGAAAGCGAAAAAAGTTGGCGAGCTCGTGATCATTTGGACTCTCTTGCTCACCCTTTTATTGATTACATTTATATATTCATAAACGTCTTTAAATTTTGTATTTTGTATAATCAGTCGCTTCATCCGACCGTCAAAAAGCTGTGCTTTTCGCCGTTGGCTGAGCTGTCTACAAGGGCTTCCCCCCGAATATCAAGCATCGGTTCAAGTCATCTGATTCTCCGTTTTCGAATCGACACGGCGCTTGCTTGAAGCTGATGGACTGCGTGACTACAACCGGTCATGTTGGGACTCAATGGCCCGGACCCTGATGAAAGACGCGCGTAGGGGCCTCATTCGTTAGCCGGGCTCTGTGTTTCACACCCCTTAAGCTCAACAGGTACACCCCACGCGGGTCCAACCCGCTTCACATCAACGCTGTGTCGTCCTGCCGGAAACTGCTGTTGTTCGTCTGTCTCAATGGTCGGTCGTGCTGAGCCGGAACTGCTCCCCGTAGTGCAAGAGCGCCCAGACCAGTCGCGCGTTCTTGGCCGCAATGGCCACCGCCGCTTTCCAGTAGCCGCGTCGCTCCACCAACGCACGCGCCCATCGGCTGAAGCGATCCTGCTTGTCACCAAGTCCTGCCAGGATGGCTCTGGCCCCCATCATCAGCAATGATCGCAGGTAGGCATCACCGGCTTTGGTGATGCGCCCCAGTCGCGTCTTGCCCCCACTGCTGTACTGACCGGGCACGAGGCCGAGCCAGGCAGCCACCTGGCGGCCGTTCTTGAAATCGTGACCATTGCCGATGGTGGCCACCAGCGCGCCAGCGGTGGCCGGGCCGATACCGGGCAGTGTCATCAGTGCGCGAGCTTGGGCATCATCTCGGGCCATTTGCTTGAGGATGCGGTCGTATTCGTCGATACGGCGTTCCAGATCGGTGGCGTGTTCAAGCAGGTCGGTAACGCAGCGCCGGGCCCAGTCGGGCAGCGCATCGATGTGAGGGCGGATCTGAATGCGTAGCCGCTCGACCTTCAGCGGCAAGACGATGCCGAACTCGCTGATCAGCCCACGGATGCGGTTGTAGGTAGCGGTGCGCTCGGTGACAAAGCCCTGGCGCGTGCGGTGCGGGCACAGCACGCTTTACTGCTGTTCGTTCTTCACCGGCACGAAGCGCATGTGAGGGCGTTGCACCGCTTCGCAGATGGCCGCCGCATCCGCCGCGTCGTTTTTACCGCGCCGGCCGCTGAGCCGATAAGGGGCGACAAACTTGGGGGCCATCAATCGCACGGTATGACCGAGCTTCTCGAACTGCCGTGCCCAGTGATGCGCACCGGAGCACGCTTCCATGCCGATCAGGCACGGTGGCAAAGAGGCGACCAGATCAATCAGCTGCGCTCGCGCCACCCGGGGACGCACCAGCTCCGGCCTGCCTGATTGACCCACCCCATGCAAAGCGAATACGCTCTTGGCCAGATCGATTCGAAGGACAATAATGGTCATGGACTTCCCCTCCTGCGTGATTGATGAGAACCGCTATTCCCATCATGGCACCCGATGCCGAGTGCGGCTTCGCCCGCACTACCGGGACGGGGAAGTCCCTTTCATTCGTTAGCGGTAAAGAAATGAAATGCATCATTGCATTTTCGGCGTTGCTTCCGTCCTTGGTATTTGCTGGCGGTGATTACGTATCGGGGAAGGTAAGTGACTTTACCGGCAACGACGGAGAGTATTCATTCACCTTTGCTGCCGAAAGAACACTCGTCGGACTCGAGGCATGTTCAGTGCTCAAGGTTCATGTCACGCACAAGCGCGTACCTTGGTTGTCGTGGCTACCCTTTGTTCACTCAAGCCACCCAACCCAAGAGCAAACAAACATGGCAGCAGTAGTGCTTAAGCAAGCCGCAGAAGCAGGTCGCCCAGCGCTCTTTGGTTATCTGGGTGATGGTCTCATTGCTTCAGGTGCGCCATGCACTTTTAGGAGCCACGGTCTGTTGCTAGACGACAATGAGGGTAAAGAACTCGTGCTTTCTTTCTATGACAGGACGGGAGCCTCCGCTCACACTATGTTCCAGCGGACGCTCGAAGACTCGCGCAGCTGAATACGAGCGTTCGCCACGATGAACCGAACCGCCTTGGTGCGCCTTTTCGCGGTATTGCTGACAGCAGGGCTGCTGCTCGCGTTAGCACCTTTCTTCTCATCTCTTTCACCGAGTGAGCAGGCCATCGCGGCGCTTCCAAGGATCAAGGTTCCAAGCCTGGCCCCTGAGCAGTTCAAAATTGTCGAAAACCCGGTTTCAAACAATCAGTCACCATCGAAGCTGATGTTGCTTCGTCAAAAGAATGGGAAGTTGTTTGTTTGGTCAATTCCCGTGCGTGATGGTGTTTTTGCAATGCCTGATATTCACTGGTGGCGCCCAGGAATGTCATGCCCCTCGTTTGCTCCAGACTTTGCAAACGAAGTCATCGCGTGCACTGGCTCTGATCTCCCGGCGTGGTGGAGGGAGCACCTACGCTGGCATCTTGATGGAACAAACATCAGCGGTCGTGTCGACGACATGCCGCGAATCCAGGGACAGGAGCGCTTAGGTGAGTTCATATTTAGCATGCGTCGTGGCTAACTCGACCGGCAAGCGGGGCGGCTGTCGTCGCCTCTTCACTCTGCGTTAAACGTCCGCAATGAGGCGCAACCTGGCCTCTAGCGAGCCCCGTTATCCTCGGCGGGTCGATTGCCGCGACTCACCCATCCTCACCGCCCCCTCAAAGACTCCCCCACCAGCACCTTCGCCTTCAACACCATGATGTCCTCGAGCAATTCGCACTTGGCGGTCGTGTTCCTGATGGCCGATGCCGTTGCTGTAGACGGTCCAGCGCCCGTATCGGCTCGCTCAATCCGCCGTCGCAGGCCCTGCGTTGCGGGCGGAGATTGCGGCGCGCAGATGGGGCGACGCCCAGTTCACGAATGCGCGCACACGCGACGACATGAGGCGGCCCGAGGGCATGAGCAGGTGCACCGGCTCGGGCGGTGGCATCCAGTCATCCAGCACCGACACGAGACGGCCATCCGCCAGGGCGTCGGCCACCTGGTAGCCGAGGAAGCGGCCAATGCCCAGGCCCTTCAGGCAGGCGTCGAGCGCCACGGGGACCTGATTGGTGGCAAAGCGCTCCTGCAGGGCGATCCGCTCCCGCTGGTTGTTCTGCTGAAAGACCCACTCGCCCATGGCGCCAAAGCGGGCGAAGCCGACCATCTGATGCTGGCCGCGCTGAGCCGCCAGATCGCCCGGCACCGTCGGCACTCCGTGGCGCTGGAGATAGCCCGGACTGGCGCAGAGCACGCGGCGTGTCTCCCCCAGCCGGGCGGCGACCAGCGATGAGTCGGGCAACGACCCGATGCGCACCGCCAGATCGAAGCCTTCGTCGAGCAGGTCGACCACCCGGTCGAGCAGGATCAGCTCGGCGCGCATGCCCGGAAACGCGGCCAGAAAGTCGCTGACGATGGGCGCCACATGCAGGCGCCCGAACATGACCGGCGCGGTGATCAGCAAACGGCCGGCCGGGGCTTGCTCCCGATCGGTGAGCGCGTGCTCCATGTCGTCGATGTCGGCCAGCAGCCGTCGGCAACGCTCGAAATACGCCCGGCCTTCGTCGGTGAGCGCCATGCGCCGGGTCGTGCGATTGATGAGGCGTACGCCCAGCGTGTGTTCGAGCGCCGCCAGCTGGCGCACCACCGAGGCCAGCGAGCTGCCGGCGCGTTCAGCCGCGGCGGTCAGGCTGCCGGCTTCGACGATGCCGACGAACACGGTCATGGCTTTGAGCTTGTCCATAGGGCGCCAATTAGTGCGATTTGCGGAGTAATCAAATGCAGATCATGGCATTTATTCTGGATCACTGAGCAATGATGATGGTGGTGCCCGAGTCCCGGAGAGCGCCATGCCTGCCCATTTCGCCCGATTGACCTACACCCGCTCGGTTCAGCGCGTGCAGGAAACCTACAACGGACACCGCCTGACCCTGCCCGACGCGGCAACGCCTGCCGATCCCGTGGTGCTGGGCGAACGGGAGCGCAGCTTCATCGCGGCGCGCGACAGCTTCTACCTGGCCACTGTGAGCGAGACCGGTTGGCCCCATGTGCAGCACCGGGGCGGCGCCACGGGCTTCCTGCGCGTGATCGACGCTCACACGCTGGCCTTTGCCGACTACCCGGGCAACCGGCAGTACATCAGCGTCGGCAACCTGCAGCACTCGCCCCGGGCGGCGCTGATCATGGTCGATTACAACGCGCGCCGGCGGCTCAAGGTGCTGGCCGAGATCCGCGTGGTCGATCGGGAGGTGGCGGACTTCGACCTGCTCGACCGCCTCGCCGTACCCCACGGCCAGCCCTTCGAACGCGTGATGGTGCTCGACGTGCACGCCTTCGACTGGAACTGCAACCAATACATTTCGCCCCGTACGGGGCCTTCAACCACGGAGGAGACCCCATGAAACTCTATGATCTGGAACTGTCGGGCAATTGCTACAAGGTGCGCCTGTTTGCGGCGCTGACGCAGATTCCGCTCACCGTGACGCCGGTCGACTTGCCGGGCGGCGAGCACAAGCGCGCGCCCTTGATCGAACTGAATCCGTGGGGTCAGGTGCCCGTCCTCGAAGATGCAGACGTGGTGCTGCGCGACTCGCAGGCCATTCTCATCTACCTGGCCAGCAAATTCGGCAAGACCGACTGGTGGCCCGCCGAAGCCCTCGGCCAGGCAAACATCGCCCAGTGGCTGTCCACCTCGGCCAATGAAGTGCAGAACGGCCCCGGCGCCGCGCGCCTGGTGGACAAGTTCGGCTACGCGCTGGACAAGGCCGACGCCCTGCGCCGCGCGGACCGCGTCCTGCCGCTGATCGATGCGCATCTGAGCGCGCATGACTGGCTGGCCAACGGTCGCCCGACCATTGCCGACTGCGCGGTGATGCCCTACGTGGCACTGTCGCATGAGGGCGGTGTGGATCTGGCGCCGTACCCGAACATCCGCGCCTGGATCGAACGCATCAAGGCGCTGCCGGGCTTCATCGGCATGCCGGCGATCTAACCGAGCACGTGCTCGTAGGCGCGACGGATCAGTTGCTGATCCAGCGTCGAGAGGCGGCGCGCGTCCATCATGTTGATGAAGCGCCCGCCAGCGTGGCCAGCCGCCTCGAAGGGCGGGTCTTCCAGGGCGAAGAAGCCCATGAGCACGGGCACATCGCCCTCGGCCGTGGCCACCCAGGCGCGAAACTCGCCTTCGGCTTCCACCGCCGATTCGGGCAAGCCCAGGCGCACCGCGGCCGCCCGCGCATGCGCCGCCGGGTGGATGTCCACCGGAGACGACCAGTCTTCGTCACGAAGGCTGGCCTCGGGCGGCATGGGCTCGAAGGCCAGCAGGCCGTCGGGCAGGCACAGGAAGCGCACCATGGCGCTGGTCTTCTGCTTGTGCAGCAGGATCAGGCGGGGCGTGAGCGACATGGTCAGGCGGGCATCTCCATGAGCACCACGTCACCGCGCAGGGCGTCGGGCGTGCCCCACACCTGAACCGCCTCGACGAACTGGCCCGCCAGCCGCGGATGCGGCTGCAGCACCTGGTATTCGGCGAACACCCGGCCATCGGCAAAGAAGGTGGCGGTGCCGTAGCGTGCGCTACCGCGCCAGGTGGCGATCAGGGACGATTCCTTCGAGAAGGGATCGGTCTTTTCGCTCAGCTGCACAGCCGCCCAGCTCGGCTCGTCACCGATGGACAGGCCGAGCCTGGCCACCTGCGTACGGATGGCCTCGCAGACCGCCGCACCCACCTGGGGAGAGGGCACGTCCATCAGGCCGAGGTGTAGGTGTAACAGTCCTTCGGGCAGACGCGACCACAGGAGCCACAGCCGATACAGTCGGCGCCGTTGGCGATGGCCATGACCATCATGTTGTCGTCGTCTTCGTCCTCGTCGTCATCGTCGAGCTCACGCTCCACGAGGTCGAGCACGTTGCGCGGGCACACCTTGTAGCACCGGCCACAGCCGATGCACTTTTCCTGGTTGAGGGCATCCACGAAGGTGGGGGTCCACGCCTCGCCGCCACGGGTCAGTCCGGTAATCATGATCAGCTCGCCACTTCACTCAGCGCCGCCTGCAGGCGCGCGTTGGCATCGGCCCATGCCTTGCAGGCATCGTAGGTGGTCTGGGCGATGACGGGGATATCGTCGTAGGCCGCCGGCAGGCGATCTTCAACGAGATCGTGCAGTTCGGAGGCCTTTTCGGCGGAGATGCGCTTGAGCTTCTTGACCTCTTTCTCGAGCGCCTTGAGTTCTTCGTCGGTCATTGGATGACTCCTTTGATCGGTTGTTGATGCGTTCGCCGCTTGCGCCTCCCCCTTCCAGGGGAGGTCGGGTGGGGGATGGGTCTCATCAGTGATTCCCGGGCGAAAACCCCATCCCCACCCTCCCCTTGAAGGAGAGGGAGCGGCGCCCCTTCGTTACATGCCGGCCACGTCCGGGTGCTTGCCGATACGCTCGATGGCGATCGACAGCAGCTTGTCGGCCTCGTCCTTCATCTTGGACAGGGTCGGGAAGCCGAAGCGATGCACATCGCGCAGGGTCTTGTCGATCACCACCAGGTAACCCACGGTGATCAGCGCACGGCCGAACCCTTCATGCGTCAGATGGATGAGCGGCACGGCCAGCTGACGGCACTCTTTCTCGATGAGCACGGCAATGGCGTTGTAGAAGCACTTCACGCGCGCCAGGGTCTCTTCGTCAGGGTCGCCCACGATGGGGATATCGGCCTTCTTCTCCTTGGTGAGCACGAACGGGTCGAGCAGCTTCTCGATGGAGTAGCCGGCATAGGTGCCATAGGTGTCCAGGGCGCGCATCTGGCGCGACATTTCCTTGATGAAATCCGTCTCGAGGATCGGATCGTCTGCGACCACGTCAGTCATGGTGTTGCTCCTTCACAAAAGTTGAAATGCGTTTCAATCGTCCAATCGGGGTGTCACCCGCAGGGCAGGAATCACCCGCAGGGCGACACGTCCGATGGTCATGGCGCCGAGGAAACCGCCCACGGCACCGACGATGGCGGTGGTGTCCGAGCCGGTGGCATTGCCGATGCCGGCCCCGACCATGAGCCCGATGGCCGGCCATACGTAGCCGAGCAGGGCCTGAAGGGTGAGCGCGCGCACCGGCACACTCACCGTCACGTGCTCGCCTGGTCGCAGCTGGCGCGTCGCAGGCACCCGGAGCACGGTGGCGGGCAGGCCTTTGGCGACCTGACCGACCCCGCAACTGCTCCCGTGCCCACACGCGCTGCAGCCGCCCGTGTCCACCACCACGAGCGCCTCGCGCCCCTCGATGGCCTGGACAATGCCGGGGTGTGATAGACGTGCATTCATCCATCCCACCCTTCGTCGGCCATGTCCGCGAATCGGTCTTCGGACCGGTTCTGCGCCGCGATGGCCTTGTCCACCCAGGGGGTGCCGCCCTCGCGCATGGCGGTGGACAGCTCTTCGAGCAGGATGCGGATCTCGTCCACCTCATCGCAGCGGATGGGCTGTATGCCACGGGCCAGACACTGCTTGATCGCGGAGGCCCCCACGGCCATCACGTACACCGCCTGGCAACCGTCCAGAAAGCCGATCTTGGCGGCCAGCTTGTCCTCGTTACCGTCCTGGGCTTCGGCGGCAAACTCGCCATAGCCGACGAGGTTGGCCTTGCCGGGCTCCACGTCGTAGATGGCAAAGGCTTCGGCCGAGCCGAAGTGCTGATTGACGCGCTCCCGGTCGGTGGAAGCAAAAGCAACTCGAATCGTCACGGCCGGTTCCTCCTTAATGGACCACGCCAGCTGCAGTCGCCGGTTCGCCATGGGTTTCTCCTGCGCCTTCGGACGCGCGGTAGATGGATCGATAGGCTTCGATTTCATGGTGTGCCCCCAGGATGAGGTTCGCGAGGTCGAACAGGGCCTGGCGCGAGCCGCGATAGCCCACCCAGGTGCGTGCATAGCCGCCCACCAGGTCGTACTGGGGAAAGCCGATGCGCATGAGTGGAACGTCGAGCCGGTGCGCGGTCTCGGCGCCATGGGAATTGGTCATGAGGAACTGGGCACCGCCCTTGCGCGCCGCCTTTTCGAGATCTTCCAGATCACCGACCAGCACCTGGTCGACCGGCAGGTCGGCCAGGGCCGGGCCCTTGGCGGGGCTGACGGCGCCGACAATCTCGGCGCCCATACCGGTCATGAAGCGGGTGATCTGGCTGAGCAGGTCGGGGTCGGCGGCCACACCCACACGGGCGAAGCCGAGCATGAAATGCGCGTCGACCATGGCGTCCTGCAACTGGGCACGATGGCGGTCGATACGTGCCGGCACCGGTTTGCCGGAAATCTCCGCCAGGGCCAGAGTGAAGGCATCGCAGGTGTCCAGCCCCATCAGTCCGTCAAAACGGTAGTCGGGCACGCCGGTGCGCTCACGCAGCCGGTCGGCCGCCTTGTAGAGCGACGGACCGATCACCAGCGTGGCGGCCGACTCGCCCATGGCCGTGATCTCGGCGCGCGGCGTGCCGCCCAGGGTGTAGGGGGCATGCGGCTGGAAGGCCTGGTCGGTGAGGTGCCCGTCGAGCGAGTCGCCCACATCGGGCAACACCACGGCACGCATGCCGAAGGCTTCGATCCATTCGCGGATCGCTTCGACATCACCGGGGGTGAGCATGGACGAGGCCAGCACATTGACCTGCTTGGGGCGCTTGCCGGCCAGGTTGCTCGTCGGCACCAGGGTGTCGATGATCGCCTCCACCGCCAGCGCAAAGCCCGACTCGAAACAGCCCACATAGTCCGGCGTGTTCACCGGCACCACGGTCACGTCATCGAACTCCGGAAACTGGCTGCGAAACTCGCGCACGCTGCGATGGATGTCCGTGCCCTGGGTCTCGGACAGGCCCGTGGTCACCAGCCCGATCACATCCGGCCGGGTTTTCGAGGCCAGCGTGTGCAGGGCCTGCACCACGTTGTCGTCGGCACCCAGAATCGTGGAGACCTGATCCATGGCCGTCGTCTGCAAGGGGATCGGCTCGCGGAAGTGGCGCACGAAAAACACCTTGCCGAAGGCGGTGCAGCCTTGCGAGCCGTGCATCAGCGGCATCGAGCGACCGAGCCCGAGGAAGGCCAGCGAGGCGCCCACGGGCTGGCTCACCTTGAGCGGATTGACCGCCAGCGCTTTCTTGGTGGGGATGATGTCAGCCATGTTCGTGCCTCACGCGCTCATCAGGGCGCCACTGGTGCCCTGGCCCCAGGGCGCAGGACGGCGGACCGCCTCCCACACCGGGCTGTTCATGGAAAGCGCCAGCTGGCGCGCCAGCTCGGCCATGCCGGCGTAACCGGCGTAGGCGAATTCCCGCTCCTGGTTGATGTCGAGGAAGGGAATCTTGGCCTTCAGGGCGGTGTAGAGATTGCGGCCCCCGGCAATGAGGATGTCGGCCTTGTATTCGCGATAGACATCGAGCAGGGCCTTGGGGCTGCCGTCCTCGATCATCTTGGTGTCGTCGCCCATGATCTCGCGGATGCGCGCCTTGTCTTCTTCGGTGGACTTCTTGGTCCCGGTGGCCACCACCTTCATGCCCAGATCCTGCAGGGCCGAGACGATGGACCAGCTCTTCACACCGCCGGTGTAGAGCAGCACGCGCTTGTCCTTGAGCAGGGGCCGCCAGGGTTCGAGCGCCGCCATGGCCGCGGCCGTCTCGCGGGCGATGACGATCTCGGTGCGGGTCTTGAGGTCTTCGTCACCGATCAGCTCCGCAAAGCCGCGCAGGGCGGCGTTCATGTCCTCGATGCCGTAGAAGCTGCCCTCGAAGAAGGGCACGCCATGGTTGTCCTTGAGCTTGCGCGCCACGTTGAGCAAGGCCTTGGCGCACACCACCATGGTGGCGTCGGCCTTGTGCATGGTCTGCACTTCGCGGAAACGGGCATCCCCCGACAGGGTGCACAGAATGCGGTAGCCCAGCTCGTCGAAAAGCGGATGCACATGCCAGAACTCGCCGGCGATGTTGTATTCGCCGATCAGGTTCACGTCGTAGGTGGGGCGCCCGTCGATGCGCGGCGGTGCCGGCTCGGGCTCGGCGGTACCGACCACGTACTTGAACATGGCCTCGCCGGCGATGCGGTTGCCCAGATTCTTGGTGCCGTAGAAGCCGGCGGCATCCACCGGCACCACCGGCACGCCCCAGCGCTCGGTGGCGGCTCGGCAGGCGGCCTCCACATCGTCACCGATCAGCGCGGTCACGCAGGTGTTGTAGACGAACACCGCCGCCGGCGCGTAGCTCTCGATGGCCTGCTTGATGGCGTGAAACAGCCGCTTCTCGCCGCGCCCCATGACCACGTCGGTCTCGGACAGGTCGGTGGTCATCCCGATGCGATAGAGCTGCGGGCCGGAGGAGCGGGTGCCCCGGTTGTCCCAGCTGGAGCCGGCACATGCGATGGGGCCGTGGACGATGTGCGCCACGTCGGCAATGGGCAGCAGGGCGATCTGTGCGCCGTCAAACGAACAGCCACCGGCCGCCGCACCCGGCTTGGGGCGGGCACATCCGGACTTCTCTTTCGTGTTGTGACTGCAGGCCGGCTCGTCGAGCAGGGCCTGGATATCGCTGGCTTTCATGGCGTTCTCCACGGTTGCAGTGGAGATTTAGCAAGTAGGGTGCCAACGCCAAGCCATTGTTTTCAATGGATTCTGATGTTCACCCCCCATGTCACAAACACGACAATTCGCAGCAAACGCGCCTTGAGTCGCGATGTCGACATTGATACAGATCATTAACCCTTATAACGAAATGGTTAAAGTCGCCGCCAAGCTTGATTTCAAATCACCTGTACCGAGGCCAGATCATGAAGAAAACCCTGCTTGTCGCTGCCATCGCCGCCACCCTGAGCGTCCCCGCCTTTGCCCAGTCCCAGGGCGACTGGATGGTCCGCGTACGTGCCGTAAATATCGACACCGCCAACAAGTCCGACGCCATTGCCGGCCTCGCGGGCAAAGACGACATCCATGTGAGCGACAAGGTGATCCCGGAAGTGGACATCAGCTACTTCATCACCCCCAACATCGCCGCCGAGCTGGTGCTCACCTACCCGCAGGAACACAACGTCAAGCTCAACGGCACCGACCTGGGTACCGTCGAGCAACTGCCGCCCACCCTGCTGCTGCAGTACCACTTCATGCCCGAAGCCCAGTTCCGCCCCTATGTTGGTATCGGCGTGAACTACACCCTGTTCACCAATGACGAGCTGATCATGGGTCTGGAGACCGAAGACAGCAGCGTCGGCCTCGCCCTGCAAGTGGGTATGGATGTGAAACTGGCCGACCAGTGGTACCTGAACGTGGACGTCAAGAAGATCAAGATGGGCACCGACGTGAGCATCAACGGCAACAAACTCACCCATCTGGACATCGACCCGTGGCTGGTGGGTATCGGTGTCGGTTACCGGTTCTGAGAGCGCCGGTCACGGGGCGTCACCCTCCCTCTCGACTCCCTTGCTTTGACCGATTCGGGGCGCATTGGCGCCCCGTTTTTTCGTCCGTCGCCGGCTCGTGCTGCCCGCCCGGCAACGGGATCACCCCCGGGCCGGAAACGCCAACGGCCTGAGCCAGTGCGCCCGCCAGGCAAGCACCTGCGCAATCAGGAGGCCGGCGCCCGCCAGCAACATCCACCAGACAAGCACCGCCATCGACGGTCGATCCGCGATGAAGCAGCACACCGCGCAGAGCACCAGCGCCAGCCCGCCGGCACGGCGCAATCGCACGGCAACGCCCCCGCACAATACCGCGTCGCGCCCCACCACCTGACGCCAGTGCACCTCCAGACTGAGGGCCAGCCAGCCCATGCCGGCGACGGCGCAGAGGGCGGCCAGACACAACCAGATCGCTTCAGCCATGGGCCCCCTCCGCGACGGTGGATGAGACGCAAAGCTGTTGCCGCCCTTCGAGTTTTCGTGCCGCCCAGATGCTCACGGCGGCAGTGGCCAGCAACGCGAGATCGACCCCGGCCACGGCCCAGTAGGGGTCGGTCACCATCGTCTTGATCAGATGGTCGCCGGTGGTCAGCCAGTTCAGGCCGACCGCCATCAGGGCGAGCCAGGCAATGGCCCGGCATTGCTCCCGCCAGGCCGGGTTCATGCGCGCCTTGAGCACTGGCCGACTGCGCAGCCACGCATGCCCCAGGGTGAGCAGCCACAGCCCCCAGAAGGCGAGTTTTTCCCACGCCCCTTTGCCGTCCACCTCCGGCGGCAACAGACGATTGACCACCAGCATGCCCACGGCCGCCATCACCATGCCGGTGACGGTGGTCACCGCCAGCGCATCGACCACGCGTGCGCCCTGACTGCCGGTGTCGGCATGCATGCGCCTGCGCTTGCCCACGAAGAAGATGAAGCCCGTGGCGATGCAGACGCAGCCGATCAGCCCGCCCAGCACGTAAAGCCATCTGAGCAGCCAGTGTTCGAAGTGCTGCAGATGCAGGCCGGTGAGGAATTCGTTGATGTGCCCGACCGCGCTGGGCGGTGGTTCCTCGCGCAGCACCTCGCCGGTACTGGCCTTGAAGTGGATGGCCTGCCCGACCAGCGCCACTTGGTCGCTGCCGGCGCGATACAGGCTGACATAGCTGTTGGCGTCTCCCAGATGCTCGATGGTGAGCAACCCCACGTGGCCCGGCATGTCGCGCGCTGCCCAGCGGCGCCGGGCCTCGGCCACCATGGCGTCGACCGAGGCCAGCGGCGCGGCGATGCCGGCCGGTTCATGCGGCAGCCCGGTGTGCTGCGCCTCGAGCACCTCATGCTGCTTGTGCAGGGGTTTGAGCAGGGTCTGGCTGGTCGGGAAGTACACCGTGCCGGCAAAGATCACCAGCCCGGTCAGCGCGAAGAAGAAGTGGAACGGCAGGGCCACCACACCGGTCAGGTTGTGAAGGTCCAGCACGCTGCGCTGGGTACGCCGCCGGGGCCGGAAGGTGAAGAATTCGCGAAACATCTTGCGGTGCATGATCACGCCGCTCACCAGCGCCACCAGCATGGTGAAGCCGGCCACACCGACCAGCCAGTAGCCCAGGTTCAGCCACGGCCAGTTCAGTTGGTAGTGCATGGGATAGAACCACTCGCTGCCGATCTTGAGCGCGTCCGCTTGCAGGAACCGGCCCGAGCGCGGATCGATGGTCGCCCACCCATGCACATGCGCGTGCTCGTCAGCCGCGTCCTTGAGCCGGTTCGGCACATCGAATTCGGCGCCGATCTGAAGCACCGGGTCGCGGTGCGTGGTGTAGGCCCACAGCGACGCCATGGGCAGGGTCTCCGGCGCGGGCAACGGCCCCACGACACGCGCCTGGGTCGCCGCCATATCAACCGGATGCGGCTTGAGCTGCGCATACACCGGTTGCAGCACCGCATCGAAGCTGGGCATCGGCTGCGGGTCGAAGCGTGTGTCGGGAATCGCCCACCGGTCGATCTCGCGATCGAACACCGACAGGGTACCGAAGAAGAAGACGACCATCAGCACGAAGCCGAGCACCAGGGCCATCCAGGTGTGCAGCCAGGCCATGGCCTGGCGGAAGTGGGAGAACATCGCCAAGGCCTCCTCAGGAAAGCATCATCTGCTGCACGCCCCAGGCGGCAGCCGTCATTGAAATAGCGCCGGCCACCAGGACTACCCAGACGCGCACCAGCCGGGCGGCGGCAAAGGCCCAGAGAAACAGCGACAGATAGACCGGAAAGACGAGCAGCAACAGCGCTGTTTCGGCTTCGTGGAAATCGATGCCCAGCGCCACCGACCCCGCCATGCCCAGCGAGACGAAGCCCCAGGCAAAGGCATAGCCCCCCAGCAGCGCAAGCGCCAGGCGGTGAAGGAGCGCCCATGACGGTCGCCTGCCGGGCGCGTCGGTATTGCCCCGATCAGGGGTCGGGGCGGTGTCCTGTGAAGTTGCACTCGTCATCGTTCTGCCTTTGCTTCAATAGGTATCGTCGACTGGACGCACCGGAGGCCGGGCGGTCCGGCCTCCGGGCGCGCTCACAGCGTGTAGTCGAGCGACAACAGCATGGTTCGGGGGGCGCCGTAGATGGCGCCGTACTGGACCGTCCGCAGATATTTCTCGTCGAACAGGTTGTAGACGTTCAGGCGCAGGGCGGCCTTGTCGCTCAGTCGGTAGGTCGCGAAGGCGTCGGCGATGGTGTAGGCGTCCTGCCACGCGCCCCCGTCCTTGGAGACGTCGGACTGCCAGCGCACGGCCGTCCCCACCCGCAGGTCGGGCAGCCCGGGCACGCGGGTGTCGACACGGAGCTTCAGGGTGCGACGCGGCACCCATTCGTAGATGTCCTTGCCGTCTTCGCCGGTCAGCCTGAGCGCGGTGTAACCGGCGGTGATCCGGGTATCCGCGCCGATCTGCCCCGTGGCTTCGATTTCGATGCCGCGCGAGGTCACATCCCTCGGCTCGTAGTAGTTGCGCTGGGCAACCGCGTCGAACCCGGCGATGGTCGCCAGCCCCTGCTGCTCGGCGGAGAACACGGCGAAGGTGGTCAGCAGCTTGCGATCGAGCCATTCCGCCTTGACCCCGACCTCGGCATTGACGCCCTTCATCGGCGCCAGGAAGGCGCCATTGATATCGCGCTGGTCCTGCGCCTGGAAGATGTCCGAATACGAGGCATAGGCCAGCGCGTCGGGCGTGATGTCGTAGGTCACCCCGACATACGGACTCGCCTTCTCGGTGGTTTCGTTGTCGAGATTGGTGCCGCCGCCATAGATGGCCGTCCCGTCCCGCGTCAGACGGATGGCATTGACCCCGACGATGCCCTTGAGCCGGTCGGTGAGCGCCAGGCGGGTGGCGGCATACAGGCGGGTGATGCGCTGGTCGCCATCCGAGGCCACGCTCCTGGCACCCCAGTCGGGCTCGGGATAGACGTCGCCGGCATACGGAAAGGCCGGCAAGACCGGGAAGGTGGCCCCCGCATACGAGTAGGTGAGCGATGTCTGCTTCGAATGGCTCAGCCCCAGGACCGCGTCATGCTGGCGGCCAAAGGCGTCGAACCGACCGGTGAGATTCACATCGACGATATCGCTCTTCGACTCGCTCTGGCTGCGGTAGGGCCAGCCGATGAGCCCGGTGTTGTCGTTGTTCAGATAGCCGGTCAGCGAGTAGGCGTAGAACAGCCGGGTGCTGCCATCCCCCTCGGTGTGGTTGTAGCTCAGCTTGGCTTCCCAATCGGGCGACAGCGCGTGCAGGTACTCCACAAAGGTGTTGACCGACCGATTGTTCCAGCGTGTCCAGTCCTGCGAGGTGGAGGCCGACACATCGAAATCGGCCAGGGTGCCGTCCGCATAAGGCAGCGTCAGCGAGCCCCACATGGGCGAACGTTGCCGGGCGTCCTGGTAGGTCAGACCGAAGGTCAGCACGCCGTTGTCACCGACCTGCCCTTCGAGCACCCCGTAAATGGCGGTGCGCTTGTCGTGCAGTGCGCGCAGGTGCGAGTCCTTGTCCTCGTGCGCCACCACCAGCCGCCCGGCCCAGCTACCGTCCTCGGTCAGCACCTTGTTGTAGTCGAGCGCCACACGTTTGAAGTCATGCGAGCCGCCGGTGATCTGCACCTCGCCGCCATCGTGGTTGGTGGGCCGCTTGCGCACGAAGTTGATGGTGCCCGACGCGTTGCCAACCCCGGTGAGCAGGCCGTTGGCCCCGCGAATCAGCTCGATCTTCTCGAACAGGAAGGTATCCATCTGGCCTTCCACCAGCCCCCAGTCGTTGGTCATGCCCATGCCGTCGATCTGGGTGAGCATCACGTCGAAGCCACGGGCGTTGTAGCCCGTCCGGTTGGTCTCCCACGCTTCCACGTTGATGCCGGTGCCCATGCGCAGCGCGTCGTTGCTGGAGCTGATGCCGAAGTCACGCAGGCTTTCCTGCTCGATGGTGCTGATCGTCTGCGGCGTGTCCTTGATCTCCATGGGGAGATTGGTGGCCCCCTTCGAGACGCGGAACTCCCGTTTGTACTGGACGGACACCGTGGGCAACTGCACCGGGGCCTGCGGTTTGGCCGCCGGGGCCGGTCGCAGCACATAGCGCCCCTGGTCATCGGTCGCGGCCTTCAGGCCGGTTCCGGCCAGCAGGGCCGCCAGCGCCGCGTCGGGCGTGAGGCGGCCCTGAACACCGGGGCTCTGCCTGCCCCGCGCCAGTTCGGTGCTGCCGGAGAGCAACACCCCCGATTCGCCCAGGAAGCGCGTCAGCACCGTGTTCAACGGGCCGGCGGGGATGTCATAGCTGCGCGCGCTGGCCGCCGCAGGGGCTTGCGCCTGGGCAGCGCCGATCCAGCCGGCGGCAACGCCGCCCAGCAGCAAATGGACGGTGAGGGCCGTGGTGCGCAGGGCGTGGCGTGGCACCGGCGTGTGGCACGCGAGCCGGCCATGCGGCGATGGGTGACGAGTCATTCGGATTACCCCTTTTCAGTCGTTTTCTGGTTCGAGTCACGGACCGGAACGCGTCAGCGTCCGCAGGCCGACCACCGCCCCCGCGCGGCGGCGGGGTCGGGCGTCGGCAGGGGATTGGCTGGTGCCGGCACGCGGTGCATCCCCGGGGGCGATGGGGGCGCTCGCTGGCGGCATTGGCTACTCGCACGCCCCGGTCAAGCGGGGGGCGTGCAGGGCGACGATGTGTGAGTCCTCACCTGGTCAACCGGATGAGCGGGAAAAATGTGGAAGCCATGGGTGAAATTTTTTCGGCCCGGTGCCGCGCACGCCCTTGCCTGCAGGGTGTCGGGGCGTTACCGGGGCGCCGTCGATGACCGGCCGCGTGCTTCGATGGAGGTCCACCAGGGCAAGGTCTGCTCCACCCGGATGGGCAGCGCCTGCGCCAGCATGGCCAGGGTGCCGTCAACGTCGTCCAGGGGATAGCTGCCGAGCACCGACAGGCCGGCCACCTCGGGCGCCACGGCGATGTGGCCACGGCGATAGCGGGCGAGTTCGGCCACCACCTGCGCCAGGGGGATGTCCTGCGCCAGCAGGACGCCACGCGCCCACACCGCCCGCGCGAGGTCGGCCGGAGTCGGCGGTTCGATACGCTCGGCGTTGAACACCACCTGTTGCCCCGCGCGCACCACGCTGCGGGCGGCGGTGTCGGCCAGCACCAGCTCCACCGCACCTTCATACACCGCAAGCTGCGCACCGCCGTCGTCATCCAGCCGCACATTGAACCGGGTGCCGAGCGCGCGCAGGCGCCCGCAAGCCGTGTCGACCACAAACGGCCGGCCCGTGTCGGCGGCTGTCTGGATCAGGATCTCCCCGGCACGCAGACGCAGGCGGCGCAGCTCGGGCCGGTAGTCTTCATCAAACGCACTGGCGCTGGCGAGCCAGACCTGTGTGCCGTCCACCAGCACGTCCTTGCGCCGTTCGCCCGTGGCGGTGCGGTGGTCGGCAAAGGCCGCGGCGAACGGATCGACCCAACCAGCCGCCGGCCAGCCGAGCACGCCCGGCACACTACCCAGCCCCGCCAGGGCCGCAATACCGAGCAGGAGTGTTCGGCGCCGGGCCACCCGTCGATGGGCAACCTGCAGCGCATCGGCCGCCAGACGGGGGGCCGACACCGTCTGCAGAGGGGCAAAGCGCTGGCTGACGCGCTCGACGAAAGCCCAGGCCGCCCGACATTCGGCACCGCTGGCAAGCCAGGCCTGCCAGCGCTCATGATCGGCCTCGCTCGCGCTGCCGGACTGGAACAACGAAAACCAGGCGGCGGCCTGCTCCATGGCCTCATGGCTGGGCGCACACAAGGCCTGCGGCGTGATGCTCACGTCTGCCCCGGGCGCGACTCGGCCAGACCGGCGGCTTCGAGACGCACGCAGTGGAACATGGCCTGGGTGATGTAGGTGCCGACCGTACGTGAACTCACGCCCAGTTCGCGGGCGATTTCCTGATGCGTCATCCCGCAGGCGGTGGACAGCACGAATGCCCGTGCGGCCTTCGGTGGCAGGCTGCGCAGCATGGCATCGATCTCCTGCAGCGCCTGCAACACCAGATATTGGTCTTCGGCGGAGGGCACCTCGGCTTCCGGCAACGCAGACAGGGTATCCAGCCAGGCCCGCTCGACCTCACGGTGCCGCCACAGGTCGACGCACAGCCCGTTGGCGACCACCCGCAGATAGGCGCGCGCCTCCGGCTGGCTGTCGAACTGCCGGGGCGAGCGGAGCAAGCGGATGAACGTGTCGTGCGCCAGATCCGCCGCCTCGGCCGCATCCCCCAACCGGCGCCGCAACCAGCCCTGAAGCCAGTGGTGGTTGTCCCGGTAGAGGCAATCGACAGAAAGCGAAGGCGCGCAGTCGGTGGGCATGAGGATCGAATCGGCAGTGGATATGCGCTATTGCAAATGCGAATTATTTGCAATTATCCACACCGATATCACCCGGCGCAAGCCCGACAACCGACACCGGGACTCAGGGCTTGCAACGTCAATGCTTGATCCGGATGGGAGTCAGGCCAGAGTCAGACGGGGGCCAACGTCGGTGGTCGGGCAGTGGTGCCAAGAGCGCTGTATGGAGGCCTCTCCGCTTCAGCGACTGCTCTTCGGCCTGAGCACCTCAATCAACCCCACAAAATGTAGACGTTGATTGCCGCTCAGCCTCTCACATCTGCGGAAGACGGGTTTCGGCGCGGCGAATGCAAACGGCCACCTCAAAGGGGGCGCGTCATTGCCAATGTCAGCCGGGGGAAACTACGCGCGGCACTTTTCAGGTGGTCTGAATCGCCAGGTTTCGGCTCATTCTGCGTCACGCCCCTTAATCAAGTACCAAGCCCCCAAGATGACAAACATCACGCCGCCTGCAATTGGCTTCCAGCCAAGCTCCCAATGCGATTGATGCGCGCTGAACAAAAAGGCAACGCCCATGAAAAGCGCAATAGCTCCCATGACTCTATTGCGCAAACCGAAAGACTTGGATTCTCGAATTTCGCGCTCCTTTTTCGCGTCTTCTTCGAGCGTCTTCTGAGTCGAGAAACGGGATACGTAGCCCATCGTCCAAAGACCCAATACTGCGAACACCATTGTCACAATGACCGTTATCGGCCGGTCAAACCAGACGGGCACTGATGCAACGGCAACGCCTAGAAACATCAAACCAACGATAGCGCGCAGAATCCACATCGCCGCTCCTGAAATATCAACACAGCCGACCACAATATACGCCGTGCTTTGGCGGCTGGGCGCAGAGTAGAGCCATTCAGAACTGCCGACATGTCGTAGCAGAGTGTTCGGGGCTTACTACCCTAAGGGCATTCTGCTATGTGGCCACCCAGAGTCCCTCGATGAATCAACCAGCACTAAGCCTTATGGCCATTTCGTTCTGCCCCCAAGCGACCGCTATTGGCCAAAGATTCAGATTCGTGACTGTTTTTCTGCGGTCATTGGATGGGGAAGTGCTCCCAACGGCGAGAGCTCGGCCATTTCGGACAGACGACTAGCTCCGAATGAACGACAGTTTTAAGGCGGACAACAGACCTTGATACCAACTTGGCGTGAAGGACAACTAACTGATGCGTAAAGGCTAACGTTCGAGCCTGTGCTTCCGAAAGAAGACTCCCATGGCAACTTCATATTCGACGTCGCGCTGATTTATTATTCAGACATACAGAAGTGCACGCTTCGTCTTACACACGAGGTTCAGGCTTCGTTCATATTGGAGGTCAGACATTGAGGCTACAACGCCTGAAGGTTCACAACTACCGCAGCATCCGCGACTTGGACCTAGAATGCCAGAATATGGTGACGCTGCTTGGGCCAAACAACCACGGCAAGTCCAACCTCCTGTCTGCCTTAGAGTTCGGTCTGTCTACCTCGGCCAAGCCGACGGAAGCGGACTTTTTCACCCACCGCGAGGACGATGTTTTCTGGGTGGAGATGACTTTCTGCGAACTGACGGACCAAGAGAAGAATACCTTTAAGCGCTACGTTCGCTCTGATGGCACGGTTCGCGTGCGCAAGACCTGTCGCAGAAAGGACGATGGGTTGAAGGCCGCCTATAACGGTTGGGTCGAGCAGCCCGACGAAGTCTGGTTGCGTGGGGAGAACGCCGGGGATTACAGCAGCCGGGAAAGGATCGGCGCCACACCCCTCAAGGATTTGGTTCCGCCCGAGGGCCGCGTCACCAAGGTGATGGTGGAGGAGGCCCAACAACATTACATCCAGGCGCACGAGGCGGAACTTCACTTCACCGAGGCCCTAGAGGAAGGTGCGTTTTTGGGGCAGGCGAACATCGGCGGTGGCACCCTGCCAGATTTTTATCTGATACCCGCCATCCGGGACCTCACCGAGGAGATCAAGATCAAGGCCACCACGTCCTTTGGCCGTCTGCTAAGTCGTTCCATCCGGGAGATGGCGGAACGTGATGAACGGTTCATCCAAGTGAAAGACCAGCTGAAGGCCTTGATCACCTCCCTCAATGACCGTCAAGTGACTGTGGCTGACAAACCCAACGAGCTGCAATTGCTGGAACAGGGCATAGAGGAAGAGCTGCAAACCTGGGGCGTTAAGGTCAACATCGAGGTTACGGCCCCCGATATCGAACGGGTTTTCGAACTGGGTACCGACCTGCACCTAGACGACGGCATCCGAACTACAGCCGACCGCAAGGGTCATGGCCTACAACGGGCAGTAATCTTCGCTCTGCTCCGCTCCTGGGCCAAGGCCCTGAGAGCCAAACCCGAGGGCGAGCAGGAGCTGGCTCCGCGAAAGCAGTCCGAGTCGGTCATATTCGCCATGGAGGAACCCGAACTCTTTCTCCATCCCCATGCCCAGCGGCGCTTGGCGGCATCCTTGCGGGACATCGCCACTACTCCCGAGCACCAAGTCTTCCTGTGCTCCCATTCCACCCATTTTGTGGATCTGGCCCACTACCAGGAAGTCGCCATCGTCAGTAAGGAAGACCCCGTGGCTGGCAGCCGGCTACGCCAATGCGTCGTCGAACTGTTTGAAGAGGAAGGCCTCACCGAGCGCAAGAGGCAGTTCCAAATGGCCCAATGGATAAACCCAGACCGGGCCGAGATGTTCTTCGCACGCCGCGTGGTGTTTGTTGAAGGAGAGACCGAACGGGTGCTGCTGCCCTATTTGGCGGAGCGACTCGGGGTGATCGATACCGATGTATCAATCGTCGACTGCGGCTCCAAATACAACTTGCCCCTCTACATCACCATTGCAAAGGCTTTCCAACTGCCCTACGTAGTGATCCATGACGAGGATCCAGTGCCTGATCCTATTCCAGCAAGTTGGGATGATGACAAACGTAAATCGAAGCAGCGGACCTTCGAGTTGAATGCTCATATGGCCGCCCTTGTTGAGACGCCGCTCGGTACGCTTGAGGTGTTGTCACCCGATTTCGAACAGGCGAGCGGAATTTCAAAGAATCAGGGAGCAAAAAAGGGCAAGGCTCTTGCCGCCCTAGACCACTTTGTCGGCCTGGATGTAGACGCCATCCCAGAGCGGCTGAAACAGATCGTCCAATCCGCATTCTCCAAGGGAAAAGAACAGTCCGCCGCTCAGTGAAATAGGCCCGACACTGCGTTAATGAGTGATGCTTCTATCTGATGAAAACGCAACCATACAATCCCATCCCAAAGAGTTGGTGACAACCATGTCTGATTATGACTTCAAGCCACTAAATGACAAGGAGTTTGAAATCCTATGTGCTGATCTAATTGGTGAGGTCGAAGGCACTCGGATCGAGCGATTCAAGGCAGGTCGGGATGCTGGTGTTGACGGACGTTTCTTTTCAAGTGAAAGCAAAGAGGTGATCCTGCAGTGCAAACATTGGAGTAACACGCCGTTTAGACAACTTCTTCGTGCATTAGAGTCCAAGGAGAAGCCAAAGCTTGACAAGCTTAAGCCACACCGATATCTACTAGCAATTTCTAACTCGCTTTCGCGCGCGGACAAAAAAAAGATTCAACGAGCACTTACTCCCCACATTGCCTCAGAACGCGACATATATGGAAAAGAGGATCTAAACGACTTACTTAAAGATAACGCTCACATCGAACAAAGGCACTACAAGCTCTGGCTTCATAGCTCCAACATTCTTGGGCATATCGTCAACAGCGCCATTTTGGGAAGAAGTGCCTTTTCGCTTGAGGAAATAGTTAGATCGTCCTCGCGGTATGTCGTCACCGAGAACCACCAGGCAGCTCTGAATATATTGGCCAAACTAGGCGTGGTCATAATTACAGGAGAGCCGGGAGTTGGCAAGACTACATTAGCAGATCATCTATGCTTACATTATGTCGCCAAAGATTTTTCCTATTTGAGAATTGCCGACGATATTCGAGAGGCCGAATCGGCATTCGATCCAGACAAAAAGCAAATTGTGTACTTTGATGATTTCTTGGGACGAAATTACTTGGACGCCCTTAGGGGCCACGAAGGCAGTCACATTACTCAATTTATTCGACGAATAGCAACCAACAAAAATAAGCGATTCGTACTTACATCAAGAAGCACAATCCTAAGTCAAGGCAAATTCCTAATTGATTCACTTGAGCACAGCAATATTCGAAGAAACGAATACGAAATAAGAATTCAATCTCTTACCGAACTAGACAAAGCGAAGATTCTTTACAACCATATTTGGCATTCAGAACTTGATAACGAATACATCGAGGAGCTCTATTTTGAAAAGCGGTATCGAAAAATCATTGGACACAAAAATTTCAATCCTCGTTTGATCAGTTTGGTTACTGATGCTTCGAGACTAGAAGTGTGCCCACATGCTGACTATTGGGAATACGTCCGTGAGTCTTTAGACAATCCATCCCAAGTTTGGGAAAATCCTTTCGTCGCGCAGCAAGACGACTTCGCCCGCGGAATTATATTGCTAGTGGTACTCAACGGGCACGCTATTGATGAAAGCGCCCTCGCTGAGGCGTACCATCGATACATCGCCTGTCACGAGAATCGTCACCTTCATGGTCGGCACGAATTTCAGTCCAATATCAGGTTGCTTACGGGATCATTTCTCAATAGAGCAATATCTTCACATGGGCCATCGACAATCGACCTTTTCAATCCATCTATCGGCGATTACGTGTTGAGACGATATGCTGAAGATATAGTCGCATTGCGCCTTGGATTGCAGAGCCTTAGAACTATTCGATCAACGATAACATTAGCAAGCCTTCGGGGCGACGGCTTGCTGTCTAGCATTAATGTAAGGACGATCTGCGAAGCATTGTTTGAGCATTTTGCCGCCACCAAGTTTAACGAGGTAAGTGTTGCTTATATTTCGGCTCTCGTTGACGTCTATATGCGATGTGATGACATAAACAAACCGCCGTCGTCGGCCTCGTATTCAGCTGTCTTATTCATCCTCGAGAAAGGACTGGGCGATGCGACTGACCACGCGTTTAGGAGCATCGAATGGGGATTAGGTCAACTCATCGTAACACCTGAGCACGCTTTGAATTTTGTCTCTATCAACATTGAAAATACTCAATCAGCGATCGAAATAAAAGCTATGTCATCGCTTTTGTTGGCGATCCCGAAGGAGATCTCAGGATATGCCGAAAACGTACAAGCGGCAAAAGAGCACGTTCTAGATATCGTATCGGATTGCTTTTCCGATTTCATCGATGTGTACTCCGCGTTTTCCCGAGTCGATTACGGCGAGGTTGGCGATGCTAGCTATGAGTTGGAGAAATTGATTAAACAACAGTTCATTGACCTTGGTGTGGATGTCGATGCCGACGACGTCGCGCGTGTTTTGGATTCCTATGACGTGGAGGATGCGTTGCGCAGCTATTTTGAGAATTCCTACGATGGTGATGATCGGAGAGACGAAGGGCCGACAATGCACGCCGTCGACGAAGTCGAGGATTTATTTGATAGAGGCTGAGGAACGTCGTACGGGCAAGGTCGGCGATCGGCCGCAAAGGCCGAGTCGCTTCCGTAGGCCGTTCGACAGCTTTCGAGGTGGAGCACCCGCTCTGGAAACAGCTTTCTCCGAATCCTCACCGGCCGGTAATGGCCGAGGCTGTGTAAAAACAGCCCTCATGGCATGATGTTCGCATCATCAGGATGATCAGATGCCATGAAGCGATTCATTGAAGGGCAAAGCCGCATACAAGGCAGCTTGCTGCCGGAGACGCTGGATGACTTTGTGTCCGAGACCAATCCGGTTCGCGTCATTGATATCTTTGTTGATGAACTCAATCTGCGACAGTTGGGTTTTGCTGGTGTCGAGCCGGCGGAGACAGGTCGGCCGGCGTATCACCCGTCGGTGCTGCTCAAGCTACATCTACGGCTATCTGAACCAGGTTTCAGTCAAGTCGGCGCTGGAGCGCGAGGCGCAACGGAACGTCGAGTTGATGTGGCTGGTGGGCCGTCTGGCGCCTGATTTCAAGACCATCGCCAACTTCCGCAAGAACAATCCGAAGGTATTCGCGGCGTATGTCGTCGGTTCGTTGTGCTGTGTCGGGAACTGGAGCTGTTCTCTGAGTCGGTCGTCGCCATCGACGGCAGCAAATTCAAGGCCGTCAACAACCGAGATCGCAACTTCACCAGTGCCAAGCTGCAGCGGCGCATGAACGAAATCGAAGCAAGCATCGAACGCTACTACCTGGCCGAGATGGATACGGCGGACCGTCGCGAGCCCGAAGTGGCTCAGGTGAAGAAGGCGCGGCTCACCGACAAGATCAAACATGCTGAAGGCGCGAATGAAAAGAGCTCGAGGCCATCGGCGCGGAACTCGAGAACACGCCCGACAAGCAGATCTCCCTCACCGACCCCGACGCCCGCGCCATGAAGACGCGGGGCACCGGTATCGTGGGCTACAACGTTCAGACGGCCGTCGAGACGAAGCACCATCTGATCGTGGCGCACGAAGTGACCAACGACGGACTCGACCGGGATCAGTTGAGCAAAATGGGCAAACAGGCTCGCAAGGTCATGCGGGTGGAGTACCTCACTGCCATTGCGGATCGGGGGTATTTCAAGAGTCAGGAAATCCTCGCCTGCCACAAGGCCGGGATCGTGCCGCTTGTGCCCAAAAGCATGACTTCCAACGCTAAGGCAGACGGCCGGTTTGATCGAGCGGACTTCGTGTATGACCGCGACAACGGCGAGTATGTTTGCCCGGCCGGCGAGCGCCTGATCTGGCGCTACACCAGTGATCAGGCTGGACTGAGGGTGCATCGCTATTGGAGTTCGAAATGCCCGACCTGTCCTATCAAATCACGATGCACTCCCGGGGACTATCGACGCGTCAGTCGCTGGATCCATGAGGAAGAACTGGAGGTCATGCAGGCGCGGCTCGACGAAGCGCCTGAGAGTATGCGCATCCGTCGTCGCACCGTGGAGCATCCGTTCGGGACGCTAAAGGCATGGATGGGCGCAACGCATTTCCTGACCAAGGGACTTGAACGCGTGAAGACCGAGATGAATCTTCACGTTCTGGCCTACAACTTGAAACGGGTGATGAATCTGATGGGAAATGAGGCCTTGATAAGAGCGATCCGGGCCTGATCAGGCCTTTGTTCGGTCGCAAATTCGCAACTCACCTCTCGCCGACGGAATCGATTGACTCGGGGACGTCCTGAATTTCTCGATCCAGGTGCGCGTCCAGAGGCGTTTTTACACAGCCTCGGCCGGCTGCAGAAGCTCAATCGTTACGGCCTGACTGACAGCAACGACCGAGCACCAGTCACCTGATCATCGTCGGCTCGTCAGCCCAATCCATTGACCAGCCGTGTGCGCACCGGACCGCTCCGCACTTTCCCCTACGCCCGAATCCACTGATTTGCACCACCGGCCGCAACTGTCTCCAACGCATTCACGCCACATTCAAGTTACAGCGCCCCGCCATGCCCGTATGCTAGCGATGCATCGATGCCGGATGCGCCGGGCGTCGGCCTTGATGGCAACGATTCACCCCACACACAGCAAAGCGAGACCCGAATGGATTCCGAAACCCCCGTCGAGAAGGCCAACATCGATCAGTGCATCCGCAAGCTGAACACCCGGCACAAGCAGCGCCTGGGGCCGGTCGGGCCGCCGTTGGGGATGTTGTTGATTCTGCTGTTCGCGATTGCGCTGCTGCCGCTGTTCCTGTTTCTCAAGTTCTTCAACACGGTGTATTTCTGGATCCGGCGACAGAAGCCGATCGATCCGAAGCCGTATTTCAATTACGACCGGCATCGTCTGGCGCACCTGCGTTTTGCCGACAAGGTGTGGTGCGAGTATTGCGAGTGGGCCAATGGCTCGCTGCAGTGGGCGCTGGCGATCACCAACGAGATTGAGCGGCGTTATTGCCCGATCCAGAATCAGTGCCACCCCCATTGCGAGAAGGCCAAGGCTTGGCGGGATGAGTTTCTGGTCTATCAGCACGACAAGAACGATATCGAGCGCTACTACGACGAGCGCTATCTGCAGGAGTCCCGGCTCGATGATTGAAGGCTAGAAACCGGGAGCCATGAAGGCGTCATGACGGGCCCGTTCTGACGCCATTCCCGAAATCGGGAATTCCCCTCTGGCGCGCTTTTTTTCAGCGTTTTCGCTTTTACATTCAGGCCGGAAGGGTGACAATGCAGTATCACCCTCAGATGCCGTCGAACATTGGCCGCCTGCCATCCCCTGACGCTCGCGTTCGCCGATCGCGCGCTGGAATCCAGCTACCTCGAGTCGTCTCTCGAGCGGGAGCGTATTCAGGGGCGCGCCGCCATCATCGTCGGCAGTCTGGTGTACGTGCTGTATGGCGTGCTCGACCGCTGGCTGGTGCCCGACGATGCGAAAACAGCCATCTGGACGCTGCGCCTGTCGATGCTGCTCGTGCCCATGTTTGTTTACTGGGCCAGCTACACCCCCCTGTTCAACGCACACCGCCATGTGCTGCTGGCGAGCGTCGGGTTGGCGGCCGGCGTGGGCATCATTGCCATGCTCACTTTCCTGAGTGTCGAGAGCGCGGCCTATTTCTACCCCGGGCTGGTGCTGGTCACCTTCTATACCTACAACTTTGTCGGCACCCGCTTCATCCACGCCCTGTGCATCGATTTCGCCCTGCTGCTGGGCTACAACATCGTGTTCGGCGCAGTGCATGCGTATCCGTTCGAGGTGCTGGCCAGCCACGACTTTTTCATCCTCTCGGCCAACCTGATCGGCGGCACGGCGGGCTACCTGAACGAAAAGCAGAAGCGCCTGCTGTTCCTGCGCGAGCGGGAGCTGAACGAGGAGCGCCACAAGCAGCTCACCCGTGCCCTGCATGACTCACTGACCGGCCTCCCCAACCGGGAGCTTCTGCATGACCGGCTTGAGCAGGCGCTGATGCGCGCCCAGCGCGACGAGGTGACCTACTGCGGCTACTTCATCGACCTGGACGGGTTCAAGAGCGTCAATGACCGCCTGGGGCACCAGATCGGCGATCAGTTGCTGCATCAGGTGGCACAACAGCTCAAGAGAACGGTGCGTCAGTCGGACACGATTGCCCGGCTGGGCGGGGACGAGTTCTTCTACCTTGCCGAAGGCATCCGGACCGAAGCCGACGCCACCGCGCTGGCACACAAGATCATTCAGTCCATCGAAACGGCCATGGGCGATGTCGCCGCTGACCTGCCCCTGGGGGCCAGCATCGGCATGTGTCTGTTCCCCTACCCGGGCCTGACGGAGGTGTCGGACATCATCCGTCAGGCCGACCACGCCATGTACCGTGCCAAGCTCGGCGGCAAGGGCGTGCCCGTGCTGGCGACGGGTGATCTGGAACTGCAAACCTCGACCTGAGGGCGCCTGGGTGGTGTCAGCGCCGCACGACCCATCTCACGACTGTCCGGCGGTCGATTTGACGTGACCTTGGCGGATGACGGCAAACAGGCCGTGACTGTCAGAACCGGCCGACAGACAAGCGCGGCCCGGCCTCCTATATTGGAATCATGTTGATGCGCCGCGTCATGCGCGCCGCAGCCATGTCACAACCCCGACAGGAGGAATTTCCATGGAGAAGCCCGTACACACGATGAGGAGTCTGTTCGATCAGCTCGGCCTGCCGAGCGACAACGCGTCCATCAAGACCTTCATTGCCGAGCATCGGCCCCTGCCGGATGCCATGCGCCTGTCCGACGCGCCGTTCTGGAGCAAATCGCAGGCCATGTTCCTGCGCGAGGAGCTGATGGACGATGCCGACTGGGCGATGGTGATCGACGAGCTCAACGCCGAACTGCACTGAAACGAGAAAGCCGCCACGAGGGCTCATGCCGTTCAGTTAAGGCACGGCTCTTCCCCCTTCAAGGGGGAGGTCAGGAGGGGGATGTGGTTTGAGCTGCCCAGTTTCACCCCAACCCCACCCCAACCCTCCCCTTGAAGGGGAGGGAGCGACCCGTCTATAAGGCTCGAATTCGCTTAACTGAACGGTATTACGCCACGAGGGCGGCTTTTTCATGGGCGCAGCGCGGGTTCAGAAATACATGGCCACCACCGCCGAAAGCCGTCCGTCCTTCAGCACCGGAAGGGCCACCACCGACTTGAGCTTGGCGTTCTGCGCGGACAGGGCGATCGGGTCGCTGTTGCCGGACAGGTCCTGACTGATCTGGGGCCGACAGGTGAGCAGGACACGCCCAAGCGCCCCCTGGCCTTTCTCGATGCGCGAGAAGTAGTGATTGTGGTCGAAACCCGGCGTGCGGTCGCAGTCACCGCCTTCGAACACCAGCGTTTCGTGCGCTGCATCGGGCACCCAGATCTCGAAGCGGTGGGCGATCGGCGTGTTGAGCGCCGAGAGGAAGGTCATGACGTAGGCGTGACCGGGCATGTAGGGTGAGGGCAGCCCGAGCCCCTTGTTGATGCCCACCTCCAGCGCCTCCTTGGCGCGCAGGAAGCGCTTCGAGTAGCCCAGATCGCCCATCACCACGGGCTCACCGCTTTGCCACACCAGCCCCGGCAGCCCGAACCCGGGGCGGAAACTGGTGTGCCTGGAGATGAATTCGAAGCCCTCGGCATGACCGAAGTAGCCGTCCACGAGCGACATCTCCAGCGATGCATCCGGGTTGTTGTGCCACAGCTCGATGGCGCCCACGTGCTTGTCGTCGTCACCGCAGAACAGCACCACCACCGACACCAGCAGGTCGCCCGCGAAGATGGGGATGGCCACGCCGCAGGTCAGCCCGGCATTGGCGGCGGCGTCGCGACGCACGAAGTAGGAATTCTGCAGGTCCTTGAGGATGACCGGGCGCCGCTCGGCCCAGGCCCGCCCCGGCAAGCCTTCGTCGTACCCGAAGAAGGTCCGCTCGCTCACCAGGCGGAAACCGTCGAGGCCGCCGTACAGCCCGTCCTGAAACTCGAGCAGGCTACCGTCCTTGGACGGCGTCCAGATTTCGACGACGCGAATGAAGGTGTTGAGCATGAGAGCCTCCGGGCCTGACGTAACGCCAGACCCGAAGCGAGTTTCATGCCGGCCGTTCTCGGAAAGATCTGTCGCCTTCTTCGGCGAACGTGCTGACAAAACGCCAGTCAGCGAGCATCAGCAAGCACCGATACGGTGCGTCGATCAGGCGGCGTCGGCCATTTGGAGGCGCTCGGCCAGGTCGGCCACCACGCTGCCACCGACCTGATCGAGCGGGTCCAGGCGCGCCAGCTCGTCGAGCACGCTCGTGGCACCGTCCAGGTTGCCGCGTCGCAAGCGCACAAAGCCCATGGCCTTGAGGCTGTAGAGATAGAGCCGGTTGTGACCCTGCGCGGCCTGCCAGCGCGCATCGTCGGCGAGCAGACGTGTCGGGTCGGCATCGAAGCCGCCGGCCGCGGCCGCACGCTCAAGGGTCTCGTCAATGAGCGCTTCGGCCGCTTCGAGGCGGCCGGAGTACGCCAGCAACTTGTACATCGCCACATTCAACTCAAGCCGCGCCGGCATGGCGTGACGGGCGTCGTCGATCAGGCGCTCGGTGCGGACCCAGCCGTGGCGCAGATCAAGCGGTGCGTTGAGCAGGGCGTTGATGGTGTCGGCATCGGCGCCGGCTTCGGGCAGGGGGAGGTCATCGAAAAGGTCTCGGACCTGCATCATGGTGCGGTCTCCGGCATCAGACAGTGGAACAGGCCCTCGGCGCGGATCATGGCCTTGAAGGCTTTCATGACCGGTCGGGACAGCATGGATTCGGCCAGCACGCGGCGCTCGTAGATCTGCATCCGGAAGGCCTCGTCGTCGCGGCGACGCCCCTCGTCGATGAGCGCATGCTCGGCCTCGCCGAAGTGCCACGAGGGCAGCTCGCGGGTGGCCTCGTAAAGACAGGCCATCACCCGCTTTTCGTCGGCCGCCATCTTGCACTTGCCATCGAGGATCTTGAGCATCACGGTGATGGCGCAGTCCACATCCTGCGGCGTGAGCCGCCGGGCGCTCACCCAGGCCGCCACGGCCCGGCGCTCGGCCTCACTCGTCGTCGTCACCGTCCTGATCCTTGCGCGGCACGGTGGACGGATCGCAGATGATGGCACGGTAGATCTCGACCCGGTCACCCGGTTTGAGGGCGGCATTGGGTTTGACCAGCCGGCCGAAGACACCGATCTTCTGGGCCGACAGATCGATGTGCGGAAACTTCTCGAGGATGCCCGAGCGCTCGATGGCTTCCTCGGCGGTGCTTTCATCCGGCACCTCGATGGTCATCCACACCTGCTGGCCGGGTTCGGAATAGGCGATACCGATCTGCATGAGTCGACTCCTTTCAGGCGGTGGCAGCGTCCGACGGCTCGGCCTCGGCCGCCTCGGCGCGCTGGGCGCGGCCCTCGAGGCGCGCATCGATCAGGCGCTTGCCCGCCAGCATGAAGCCGAGCACCGCAAAGGCCCCGGGCGGCAGGATCATGAGCAGGGCGCCGCCATAGCCGGGGATCTGCATTTCGAGAAAGCCGAAGGCCGGCCCGAGCAGGCCCGAGGCGTTGGCGAACAGGGTGCCGGCCCCGAAAAACTCCCTCACCAGGCCGATGGCGGTCATGGCGCCGGTCATGCCAAGGCCGATCGCCAGCCCGTCCACCAGCGAGGGCAGCACGCCGGTGCGCGCCGCGAAGGCCTCGGCACGGCCGAGAATGGCGCAGTTCACCACGATCAGCGCAATGAACAGGCCGAGCACCTTGTACAGCTCATGCAGCCAGGCGTTCATGACCATGTCGACCAGCGTCACCAGCGTGGCGATGAGCACGATGAACACGGGAATGCGCACCGTGGGGCTGACGATGCGGCGGATCATCGACACGATCACGTTGGATACCACCAGTACCGCCGTGCTCGCCAGGCCCATGCCCAGGCCGTTGGTGCCGGAGGTAGTCACCGCCATGGTGGGGCACAGGGCCAGCATCTGCGCCATGACGGTGTTGTTGTCCCACAGCCCGTCCTTGACGATCTGTTTGTAGTCGGTGCTCATGAGGCATCTCCCAGCATTTGCTGCTTGTGGCTTTCGAAGAAGAGCAACCCCTCTTTCACCGCCTTGACTACCGCGCGCGGGGTGATGGTGGCGCCGGTGAGCTGGTCGAACTCGCCGCCGTCCTTCTTCACCGCCCAGCGCGCCGGGGCCGGGTTGTCCAGCGAGCGGCCGTCGAAGCCGTGAATCCAGGTCGATTTGCCCGCTTCGATCTTGTCGCCCAGACCCGGCGTCTCGGCATGCTTGAGCACGCGTACGCCCAGCAGGGTGCCACCGGCATCCACCGCCATGAGCACCTGGATGTCCGACGAATAGCCATAGCTCGAGGTCTTGAACATGGCAGCCTTGACCGTGCCGCCCCCCCGCGCCCGGTACACGGTCAGCGGGGTGCCGTCACGATCGAGGGTGACCGTGTCATTGAGAAAGTCGTTGTCCGCCAGCCCGGCCGGCAGCACCTCGTTGAGCGAGGTGCGCAGGTCGTTGGCCTCGGCCTCGGCGATCGGGCCGGTGGTCAGCCTGGCGCCCACGGCCAGCGCGCCACTGGCGAGCAGCGCCACGGCGCCCAGCAGCAGGGGTTGATAACCGAGCCGGTCGCGCCAGGCATCGATGACCGACGATGCGCCGTCGCCCACGGGCGCCTCGACCGGTGCGGTGTGTCCGTGATCGTGCATGTCAGCCCACCTCCCGCTCGGGCAGATCGAGCGGCCGGCCGCGCCGGTCGCGCCCGAGGATGCGCGGCTTGATGTATCGATCGATGATGGGCGTGAGCGCGTTCATGAGCAGCACTGCAAACCCCATCCCTTCCGGATAGCCGCCGTAGGTGCGGATGATCCAGGCAAAGAATCCCAGCCCGAGTCCGAACACCACCTGGCCCCACTTGGTGTTGGGCGAGGTGACGTAGTCGGTGGCGATGAAGAAGGCACCCAGCATGGCGGCGCCGGACAGCAGATGCACTTCAGGCGCCAGGAAACGCGCCGGATCGACGCCGTGCCCGATCGCCGCCGGAATCGCCAGCCCGGCCATCACGGCCACCGGAATGTGCCAGGTGATCACCCCGGCCACGAGCAGGAACAGGCCACCGCCGAGCAGCAAGATGGCGGACGATTCGCCCAGGCTGCCCGGCCGCATGCCCGACCAGCTCACCAGGTGGTCGCCCGGCGACAGGGCCGTCATGAGATCGACCCCTCGGGAAAGCTCGGTCTTGGCATGGCCCAGCAGGGTGGCGCTGGTCAGCGCGTCGGGCACGGGATTGAGCCCGAGGAAGATGCGGAAGCCTTCGAGCAGGTCGGGCGAGGCGCCGTGCATGACCGACACCGGCATCACCCAGGTGGTCATGGGAATCGGGAAGGACACCAGCAGCGCGACCCGCGCGACCATGGCCGGGTTGAAAACGTTCTGCCCCACGCCGCCGAACACCTGCTTGCCGATCACGATGGCGACAAAGCCACCGACCACGGCCAGCCACCAGGGCGCCCAGGGGGGCAGCGTGAGGGCCAGCAGCCAGCCGGTGAGCGCGGCGGAGCCGTCCATGAGCGTGGCGCGGATACGGGTGCGCCCAGCCAGGCGCAGGCACAGGGCCTCCCAGCCGATGCATGAAGCAATGGTGCTCACGAACAGGAAGAAGGCCGGCCAGCCATACAGCCAGAAGGCAAACAGGGTGGCAGGGGCCAGCGCCGCCTGCACCCGGAACATGGTGCGGGTGACCGAGTTGCCCCCGTGGGCGTGAGGCGAGGCGACCGGCACATCGGTGAGCGCGAGGGGATTCATGCGTCGGCTCCTTGGGCAGCAGCGGCCTTGGCGGCCTTTTCAGCCGCCGCCTTTTCAGCGGCCTCTTTCTTCTCGCGCTCCTTGGCTTCGCGCTCGGCCTTGCGGCGGGCGGCGGCCTCGGCCTTCTCGGCCTTCTCGCGTTCGAGTCGGGCCGTCTTCTGTTCGGCCAGCTTCTTGGTGGCGTCGTTGCGCAGCTTGGCGCGCCCTTGCGCGGCCAGTTCGCCCTTGGCATGCACGAAGTACTGTACCAGCGGAATCTTTGACGGACACACATAGGCGCAGCAGCCACAGGCAATGCAGTCCTTGAGGCCGATATCCACCGCGTCGGCCAGCGCATCGTTGCGGATGCGTGCGCTCATTTCCAGCGGCAGCAAGCCGGCCGGGCAGGCCTTCACGCAGCTGCCGCAACGGATGCAGGGGTCGGGCTCCTGGGCGGCCACTTCGTCAGCGTCCAGCGCCAGAATGCCGCTGGTGCCCTTGACCACCGGCACGCGCCAGTGCGGCACCTGCATGCCCATCATGGGCCCGCCGAGCACCCGCCGCGCCAGGCCGATGCCCTCGCCCCTGAGGCCGCCGGCGTAGGCGATGACCGCCTCGGCCAGGGTGCCCAGACGCACTTCGATATTGCCCGGCGACTTCATGCAGTTGCCGTTGAGGGTGACGATGCGCGAGATCAGCGGCTTGCCTTCGACCACGGCGGCACGTACCGCGCGGGCGGTACCCACGTTGTGCACCACCACGCCGATGTCGGCGGGCAGGCCGTCGGCCGGCATCTCGACGCCGGTGAGCACGCCCACCAGCTGCTTTTCGGAGCCCATGGGATAGCGTGCCGGCACCGGACAGATGCGCACGGCCGGCTGCGACTGTGCCGCCACCGTCATGGCCGCAATGGCCTCGGGCTTGTTGTCCTCGATGCCGACCAGGGCGGTTTTGGCGCCGGTCGCGCGCAACATGAGGGCGATGCCGTCCATGACCTCGGTGGCGTAATCGCGCATCTGGCGATCGTCGCAAGAGAGGTAGGGCTCGCATTCGCCACCGTTGATGATCAGGGTATGCACCCCGGCCTTGCGCGCACCGCCGAGCTTGACCGCCGAGGGGAAGGCCGCGCCACCCAGGCCGACGATGCCGGCGTCGAGCACGCGTCGGGCGATCTCGTCGGGCTCGAGTGCCGCCGGGTCGTCGCAGGGCGTCAGCTCGCACCAGGCGTCCTCGCCGTCGGGCGTGAGCACGATGGCCGACAGGGTCAGGCCCGAGGGGTGCGGCGCGGTGATGTCGGTGATGGCGGTGATCGTGCCCGAGGTGGGCGCGTGAATCGGGGCCGAGATCATGCCCGCCGGATCGGCAAGGCGCTGGCCCTTCTTCACGGTCTGACCGACCATCACGACCGGGCGCGCCGGCGCACCGAGATGCTGTTGCAGGGGCAGGTACAGTGCCTCGGGCAAAGGCATCACGCGGGTGGGCGCATCGGCGGCCGGGCGCTTGCGGTCGTCCGGGTGCACGCCCCAGTCGTTGCCTCGAAACGCCTTGAACAGGTTCATGAATCCCATGGCGTGCTCCTCAGGCGGCGACCGGCTTGGGCATGACCCAGTGCTGCAGGGTCACGGGCAGCGGGCGCATGGAGAGGGCCTCGGTGGGGCACTTCTCGACACAGGCCTCGCAGCCAGTACAGGCGTCGCGCATGACGTTGTGGATCTGCTTGGCGGCGCCGATGATGGCGTCGGTGGGGCAGACCTTGCTGCACCGGCAACAGCCGATGCAGATCTCTTCGGCCACTTCGGCAATGCGCGGGCCGACATCGCCCATGGCGGACAGATCCACACTCAGCCCGAGCTTGGCGGCAATCTCGGCGGCCAGGGCCTTGCCGCCCGGCGGGCAGCAGGTGGCCGGCGCGCTGCCGTCGATGATGGCGTTGGCGGCGCCCTCGCACCCGGGGAAGCCGCACTGGCCACAGTTGGTGCCCGGCATCATCTCGACGAGTTCATCCACGATGGGATTGCCCTCGACGCGCAGGACGCGGTTGGCCACCCCGAGCAGAATGCCCAGCACGGCGCCGAGAAGGGTGAGGCTGGCAACGGCAGCGATCATGGCGGACCTCCTACACTTTCATGCCCGAAAAGCCCATGAAGGCCAGGGCAAGGAGACTGATGGTGACAAAGGCGATGGGCGCGCCCGCGAAGGCAGCAGGCACCCGCGCCAGGGCGATGCGCTCGCGCAGGCCGGCGAAGATCAGCAGCACCAGCGTGAAGCCCAACGCCGAGCCGAAGCCGTAGAGCAGGCTCTTGAAGAAGCTGAAGTGTTCGGCCACGTTGAGCAGGGCCACGCCCAGCACCGCGCAGTTGGTGGTGATGAGCGGCAGGTAGATACCGAGCGACTGGTACAGGGCCGGGCTGCTCTTTTTCACGAACATTTCGGTGAACTGCACCACCGAGGCAATCACCAGAATGAAGGTGAGGATGCGCAGGTACTGCAGCCCGAAGGGTTCGAGCAGCCAGTTTTCGAGCATCCACGAGGCGGCGGCCGCCAGCGTGAGCACGAAGGTGGTGGCCATGCCCATGCCCAGCGCGCTGTCCATTTTTCTGGACACGCCCATGGCGGGGCACAGGCCGAGAAACTTGACCAGCACCACGTTGTTGACCAACGCGGTCGAGAGAATGAGTAGCAGGATGTCCTTCATGGCGATGGCTCCAGGTGTCGCCAGGGACGTTGCATAAGCTATGCCAAAGGGACTGCACCAAAAAAACCCTACAATTTTCAGGGCTTTATGGCGCAGCGCACCAGCCGCGTGCCGGGAAGGCTTGCCACAATGTCACAAAGGCGACAAAACACCCTCCAAAACAGGGGCTTCCGGGGCGTGGTGCACTGCAAAGCCTTGAAAGACGGGCCAAGGCATGCTTTCTGCTTTTGCCATTCATGTCACTCCAGTGAGGACATGAACAATGACAGCAATGACACGCGGCAAATCAAAACCAAAACGCGTCTCATCGGCAGACGACCTGCCCTTCGAGGTATACCGCCAGGCCGTGGATCAGGCCGACATCGCCATCTCGATCACCGATCAGCGGGCAAACATCCTGTATGCCAACACGGCATTCACCGCCATCACCGGCTACGCGGCTGACGAGATCATCGGCTGCAATGAGTCGGTGCTCTCGAACCACACCACGCCGGCCAAGCTGTACAAGGAGATGTGGGCCCATCTGTCGGAGCAGCGCCCATGGAGTGGTCGGGTGCTCAACCGCCGCAAGGATGGCCAGCTCTATCTGGCGGACCTGACCATCTCGCCGGTGGTCGGGCCGGATGGCACCACGAGTCACTTCCTCGGCATCCACCGCGACGTGACCGAGTTCAACCGTCTCGAGCGGGTGGTGCGCAACCAGAAGATGCTCATCGAGTCGACGCTCAACGCGGCGCCCGTGGGCCTTGCCCTGCTCGACACGACCGGCCGGGTGATTCTCGACAACGAAGCCTGCAAGCGCCTGACCTCCGACATGGGCACGCAGGAGCCGGCGCATTTCATTCTCGACATGCTCATGCCCGACTGGCGTGAGTTGCTGGGCGACGATCCCTCGCGCTGCGCCTTCGCCAATCGCGAGGTTCGCATCGACCGCCGTGGCGGCGCCCAGCGCTGGCTGTCGGTCACCGCCTCGATCATCGAAACCCAGAGCGATTGTGCCGACACCTACTTCACCGCCTCGCAGCAACCCGGCCTGCTGCTGGTGATCAATGACGTGACCGAGTTGCATGTGGAGCAGGAGCGCGCCCGCGCGGACGCGCTCAAGATCGCCCTCATCGACGAAGAGCGCAACGCAGCCATCCGCGAAGGCCTCTCGGCTGCGCTCTACCGGCTCGACGAGCCGCTCAACATGATGACCTCGGCCCTGCATGTGCTGCGCCGGCGCGAGCCAGCCACCGCCGAGATCCTGAACGAAGCGGTCAACGCCAGCCGCGAGCACATGGACGCGTTGCGCCAGGTGATCCCGCCGGCGCCGCCGGAGAGCCAGTCGACGGTGAATATCAACGAGATCGTGCGGGACGTGCTCGAAATCAGTGTGCCGCGCATGCTGGCAGCCGGTGTGACGGTGGACTGGAAGCCCATGTCCACCCTGCCCAACATCCAGGCCCGGCCGCTGCAGCTGCGCATGCTCTTCAAGGCGCTGGTCGACAACGCCATCGAAGCCATGAACACCAAAGGCTGGCGGCAACGCGAACTGACCGTGACCAGCAGCCTCACCGACGCGCGCGTGGTGGTGTGCGTGCTCGACACCGGCCCCGGCCTGAGCGACGCCGCCCGCCATCGCGCGTTTGAACCCTTCTTCTCGGCCAAGAGCGGCCGCCATCTGGGCACCGGGCTGTCCCGCGCCCAGCAGATCGTCTCAGATCATGGCGGCCTGATCGACCTCAATCCACGGCCCGACGGCGGCTGCGCCGCCATCGTGGAGCTGCGGATCGACGGCGACCCGCTCTGAACCGACGCGAACGGACCCCATCATGCTCGATCACGCAAAACGCCCGCATGACGTCAATCCGCACACCGGCTACTGCCGGTCGCACGAACTCAACCAGCTGCTCATCGGCGCCCTGTACGCGGTCAGTCGGGCGCTGAGCCGCTCGCTCGACTTCAACGACACGCTCACCGAGGTGCTGCGCGTGCTCCATGAAGAAGCGGATCTGACGCGCGGGCTGATCGCCGTGGTCGATGGCGAAGGCCAGCTGGCCGTTCATGCCATGTATTCCCCCGATGGCGACCCCACCCCCACCATGCGCTATCGCTCGGGCGAGGGTGTGCTCGGCGCGCTGCTCGAAACGCCACGCACCTTCAAGACCACCCACCTGGGCCAGGAACCGCGCTTCCTGAACCGGCTGGAACGCTACGACCGCAATCTGCCTTTCATCGCCGTGCCCATCCGCTTGGGCAGTGACCTCAAGGGCGTGCTGGCGGTGCAGCCCATGCACCCGGACGAAGGCCTGCTCGACGAGCGCACCCAGTTCGTCGAGATGGTCGCCAATCTGGTCGGCCAGAACCTGCGTCTGGCCACCGAAGTGATCGAGGAGAAGAGCTCGCTGGTGGCCGAACGCGATTCGCTGCGTCGTCAGGTGCGCCGGGAGCACGGCTTCGACAGCATGGTGGGCCACTCCACCGTGATGCGCCGCATCTTCGATCAGGCGCGCATGGTGGCCAAGTGGAACACCACCGTGCTCATCCGCGGCGAGACCGGCACCGGCAAGGAACTGATTGCCAACGCCATCCACTTCAACTCCCCACGGGGCCGCAACCCCTTCGTGCGCCTGAACTGTGCCGCCCTGCCGGAAAACCTGCTCGAGTCCGAACTGTTCGGCCACGAGCGCGGTGCCTTCACCGGCGCCACCGACTCGCGCAAGGGCCGCTTCGAGCAGGCCGATGGCGGCTCCCTGTTCCTGGACGAAATCGGCGAAATTTCCGGCGCCTTCCAGGCCAAGCTGCTGCGCGTGCTGCAGGAGGGTGAGTTCGAACGCGTGGGGGGCAGCAAGACCATCAAGGTGGATGTGCGCATCATCACCGCCACCCATCGGGATCTGGAAACGGCTGTGGAAGAAGGCGATTTCCGCGAGGATCTGTTCTATCGCCTCAACGTCATGCCCCTGTTCCTGCCCCCCCTGCGCGAACGCATCGAGGACATTCCCGAGATCGCGCGCCATCTGCTCAACAAGATCGGTCAGGAGCAGCAGCGCAAGCTCACGCTCTCCGACATGGCCACCCGACGCCTGGCCAGCCACCCGTGGCCCGGCAACGTGCGAGAACTCGAAAACTGTCTGGAGCGCGCCGCCGTGCTCTCGCCTGACGGCCAGATCGACGTGGACCTGATCCAGTTCCAGACCCTGCGCGGCGGCGGACGCCCCATGGCCCCGAGCATGCCCTCGCCCATGACCACCCCCAGCGCACCGAAACCCGGCGTCCCTCCACCGACCAACGTGGATCTGGACGACCCCACGCTGTCGGAGCGGGAGCGCGTGATCGCCGCCCTTGAACAGGCCGGCTGGGTACAGGCCAAGGCCGCGCGCCTGCTCAACATGACCCCGCGCCAGATCGCCTACCGGATCCAGACGCTGAACATCGAAGTGAAGCAGTTCTGAAGCAACGGCCCGAAACGGGCAGCGTCGTCCATCGGACAGGCGCCGACACGGCGGTTTCAGCCATGGATCGGGCCGATCGTCGGTGGCGGAACCCGGCCGCTCGATCAGGCCGGCATTTTCGCATCGACAGCCCCGCGAAGCCGCTGATAGCATGCGAACGCCATGTTCATGATGCCTTACGTCACCCGGCTCATTCGGGGCTATATCCCCTTCGCCATCGCATTGATCGTTGCGGTGTGCTGCTTCAATTTCTTCGTGCTGCAGGCCAACGACGCCCAGCGCTACCAGTGGGCCTATGACTACTACGCGAGCAGCGTCCTCGCCCCGGTCGAGGCTGAGGCGTTCAAGGCCCACCTGCGTGAGCAGCGCAATGGCACGGCGCTTCGCGATTTCGAAGCCCTGGAAGCGCAAAACGCCATCCCGCTGATGCTTCAGCAGATGGAGGCCGACCCCCAGTTCAGCGCGCGCATTGATCAGGGCACGCTACTGACCACCAACGATCCGCAATACCATGACTGGCGGTCCGCGCGTGCGCAGTTCGAGCAGCTCGAATCACGCATCGTGACCGAGCGATTCGCGTTCGATACGGCGGCCCCCGACTGGGCCGGCGCCATCACGCACCAGTTTCTTCACGGCGGGACGGGTCATCTGGTGGGCAATATGGTGGTCCTGCTGCTCGTCGGCCCGGTGGTTGAGGCACTGATCGGCTTCATCCCGTTCGTGTGCCTGTTTCTCGTCGGTGGCATCGCCGCTGCCGGCGCGCAATGGCTGGTCACACAGGGCGCACCGGGCGGTCTGATTGGCGCTTCGGGTGCCATCTCGGCGGTCATGGCCGCGTTCGCGGTGCTGCTGGGCACGCGACGCATTCCGTTTTTCTATTTTCTGGTGGTGTATTTCGACGTGATCAAGGCGCCTGCCTTGATCGCACTGCCAGTGTGGCTGGTGAATGAAGCGGTGCAGTTCTACTGGTTCGGCGACGCCTCCCGCATTGCCTACGGAGCCCATTTCGGGGGTCTGCTGGCGGGTGCACTGCTGGTCCTGCCCCTCAGACCGCGGGCGATACGCAAGCTGGCGGCCGCCAGCGAATCGCAGGAGGCCGACGATCCGCATGCCCCGGCGAGCTCGTCGGCCGCACGACACCTCGAACGTGCGCGGCGTCTGATGGCGCGGCAACAGTTCGATGAGGCGCGCGCAGTCTATGCGCAGGCCGCACAGGACGCCCACGGTGATATCGACACCCTGCGCGAATGCTTCAATGTCGCCCGGCTCTCACCGGCAAGCCGCGACTATCACCGCATCGTGATGCGGATTCTCGCGCTGAAAAGCCGCCAGCAGGAGGTCCAGCACCTCGTGCTCGACACCTTTTCGCACTATCTCACCGAGGCGCAGCCGCGCCCCTTGTTGAGCCCAGCACTGGCTACCGTGCTGATCGAGCGCTTTGCCGAGACCGGCTGTCTGCCCCAGCTGGAGCGGACCATTCGCGTCCTGCACGCCAGTGCCCCAGCGCATGAGCAACTCGCCCCGCTGATCCGCCGGGCAATCGCGGCCATGAACACGGCTGGCGAGCCTCAGCGCGCGCAGGCGCTCAAGACCTTGCTTGACCGGAAAGCCCCGGCCTAGCCGGGCGCCGGGCGCACTGCCTGGGCTTTCATTTGCGCAATGACCGTGCGCAGCTGCCGGGCCTCCGGCACGCGAACATGATCCGGAAAACGGCGAATCAGGGTACGCAACATCTGGTCGGCCACATCGTCCCGCCCCAGGTCCTCGCACAGGATTCGCCCGCCGAGAAAGTAGGCTTCGGCGAGCAACGCATGGGGACCAAAGGCCTTTTCGAATCCGTTGAGGATGGCAATGGCGGCCTTCGGGTCCCGCTCGGTGCGGGCGGCTTGCGCAAGTGCCATGACCTCACTGGCACGCTCCAGCCGGAATGCCGGATTCCGCTCCCGGCAGCGCTTCCACACATCCACCGCGGCTTGCGTCTTGCCCGCGTCGAGCATGCGCGGGATCAACCTGAGCGCGTGGTTGCACAGCCGCTCGTCCTTGCCGGCCAGGAAGAGGAGCTTGTTGTAACGATCCATCGCCGGGATGTTGTCGTGATCGAGACGCTGGGCCTCGTAGGCCATGTCGAGCGCATCCTGGATATTCCCTTCGCCGATCAGCTGGGCGATACGTCGGTCGTCTTCGTTCTCGGCCGTCGTCGTCCTGCTCGCCGCCTGCCCTCTTCGGGGGGCATCAACCTCCAGCCCGAGTGCCTCGTGAAACTGGTACAGCACATAGCCGAGCATGTTGAAGGCAATCAGGGTGAAGTACATGGCCAGCCCCGTCATGAGCAGGACCGCACCGGCCACCCGGGTGTGCATGCGCTCGGAAAAATCGCGCAGCTCCGCCATGCCCGCTTGGAATGCCGTCGCATCCTGCCGGGCCGCAGCGTCCTGCAGACTGATCTGCAATGCCTCCCACTGTTCTCCGAGGGGCACCAGGGTGTGCTCGAGCGAGGCGCCAATCAGGAACATCTGGCCGCCCGAGAGGCAGAAAAGGAAGACGCACAGCAGAACATAGGGCTTGCCGATGCGACTGATGGTACTCACGGCCACGGTCGGATCGAGCGCAGTGAGCAGGCTGCCACTGATGATCAGCCCCATGAGCGCCGCAGGCGTGACCACCGTGACCAGGAAATTGGCGAGTTGCGCGAGGCCGTTCCCGAAAAAGCCGGCCACGAAACCGACCAGCAGGCCCGGAATCAGGAACAGGCCGAAGATCTTGTAGGGCATGGCCCGCATCGCGTCGTCTTCGAGCGGGGAGAACTCGGTCGGCGACAGACGCCCCAGCGCCGTTTCGGACAGCACCCGGCTGCCATATCGCAGCAGGAAGATCCACGCCAGCAGGGACAGTCCCCCGATCGCCAGCACCATGGCCACCGGATGGTTGGCGTAGGCCCCGAGTGCCGGAATCGCCGAGAACAACAGGACACGCAGGATCGCCTGGGGATACATCGGGAACAGGAAGAAACGGGGCACCCGTGTCCAGAACGGGGGAATCGGGGCCAGGGCTCGATCCAAGATCGCCACTCCAGTTGTTTCAAAGCCGAGACATTATGCCGTTTGCACGTGAATCCATTGTGATCTGGGTCACTTCCAGGCGGGCCTGCGCCATCACGCCCCGTCTGTCCGACGGTCGCGTGTGTCGCAGCAGGTCTTGAGCACATGAATCGCCTCGGCGAGAAGTATGTCACCCACACGCACCCGGCCCACCTGCTATCCTCTGCCCCCCGAATTTGACATTGGCATATCTCATGGAACTTCAATCAACCTCAGTCAATGATCAGGCACTGAGCCGTCCGGCATTCATCCGCTCGACCTATCTGCACCTGGCTGTCGCCATCGTGGCCTTCGCCGTCCTCTCGGCCCTGTGCTTCTTCAGCGGCATCGGCTTCGCCATGCTCAAGCTCCTGTCCGGCGCGCCCTTCGGCTGGCTGGCCATGCTTGGCGGATTCATGGTGGTGTCCTGGATCGCCACCCGCTTCGCCGACACCGCGGAGTCGCGCAACCAGCAACTGACCGGCCTCGGCCTCTACGTGCTGGCAGACACGGTTCTGTTCGCGCCCATGTTCGCCCTCGCTGCCGTAGCGGCCCCCGGTGCCATTTCCTCGGCGGTGCTGGTGACCGCATTGCTGGTGGCCGGCCTGACGTGGACCGCAATGACGGCCAAGACCGACTTTTCCTTCCTGGGCGGCTTTCTCAAGATCGGTGGTCTGGTGGCGCTGGGCGCCATCGTGATGAGCGTCTTCATGGGCTTCACCCTGGGGATCTGGTTTTCGGCCGCGATGATCCTGTTCGCCGCCGGCGCCATCCTGTACGACACCTCGAACATCATTCGCCACTACCCGACCGACCGCCCCGCCGGTGCCGCGCTGCACCTGTTCGCCTCGGTCACCCTGCTGCTGTGGTACGTGCTGCGCTTCCTGATGCAGCTGGCCAACAGCGACTGATTCCGCTCCGGGACATAAGGGCGGCCTGACCGCCCACCCAACTTTCAACGCAACAAGGGGAACACCATCATGGGTTTTATTTCGAAACTTCGCAGTGCGCTGCTGCCGCCGATCCTGATCCTGTTCGGGATCGGTCTTGGTGTCGGCGCCGTCGACGAGATGAACACGTCCAAGGCGCTCGCAGATCATGGCGTCGCCACCAAGGCACTGGTCGAGGAAATCACCTGGAAGAAGAAGACTGGCGTCGAGAAGAGCTTCAAGGCAAAGGTGGTTTTCCAGCTTGAAGACGGCACGGTTCAGCGCGACACGATCAACGTGGGGACCGATCTCGGAAAGCGCCTCAGGGACGACGAGTCGATCACGCACATCGACATCAAATATCTGCCTGAGAATCCCGCCAAGGCCGAGCTGGCCAACCACACCGACCAGTCCACCTGGATGTTCGGCGCCTCTGCGGCACTGACCCTCGTCGGCGTGGGCATCCTGGTGTTCAGGCGCCGCAAGAAGCAGGCGGCATTAGCCGCCGCCTGACCCGGCAGACGCTGATTCGGAAAACAGCGCCCTTGGGCGCTGTTTTGCTTCCTGGCCGGGCCGGAACGCACCGCAGACTAGCCCTGGCGCCCGGTTGCCCGGTATGCTGAGACCTACTCACCTGGCGTATGCGTGTATCAACATGTCCAAGATCGATTTCTATACCCACCCCATGTCGCGCGGCCAGATTGCCCGCTGGGCGCTCCACGAGGTCAGTGCGTCGTACGACACCCACCTGGTCGACTATGGCACTACGATGAAAGCCGAGGCCTATCTGGCGGTCAACCCGATGGGCAAGGTACCGGCCATCGTCCATGAAGGGCGCGTCGTGACCGAGTGCGCGGCCATCTGTGCCTACCTGGCCGACGTCTTCGCGGATGAAGGCCTCGGGCCGCTGCCCGAGGAACGCGCCGACTATTACCGCTGGCTCTTTTTCGCCGCCGGCCCGCTGGAGCAGGCCAACACCCTGACCATGCTGGGCGCCTTGCCGAGCGAAGAGCAGCAACGCACCGTCGGGTGTGGCGATCCGGCGCAGGTCATCGATGTGCTCGAAGCCAAACTCACGGAATCACCGTTCATCTGCGGCCGGCGTTTCACCATGGCCGATGTGTATGTGGGCAGCCATGTGGACTGGGGTCTGGCTTTCGGCATGCTGCCCAGGCGCGACGCCTTCGAAGCCTACGCGGCGCGAATGCGGGCGCGGGAGGCTTACGAAGAAGCCAAGGAAATCGACAGCGCGCTGATCGCCCGCCAACAGAGCGAGTAACAAAAAAAGCGGGGCATGCCCCGCTTTTATGATGGCCCGCCCGCTTCAGACCGCGCGCTTGCGACGGGCGCTGACACCAAGGCCGGCCAGACCCAGGCCGATGAGCGCCAGTGACGCAGGCTCCGGCACCACATTGCCCGTGGTCACCATCACGTTGTCGATGGAGGTATTGCCCTCGATCGACCCGCCCGTGATGCTGAAACCGGACACACCGTTGTTCGAGTTGAACGCGATGGTCTGATAGACACCGGGATTCGAGTAAGCCCCCTGCATCACCGTGATGGTCTCGCTGACCAGCGTCGCGCCGTTCATGTCGAAGGCCTGAAACAGTGCCCCCGACACCCAGGTCGTGGTGTCGATCGAGAAGGCCGTGATCGTGCTGCCGAACGACGGGGTGAAGAAGATCTCGGCGATGCTGCCGTTGTTCAGACCATCGGCAATCCACAGACCATCCGGGTTGTTTCCACGACCACCGCCCACGCCGTAGACGTTCTGCAGGTTCGAGTTCGTGCCGAGCCAGCCGGATTCCCAGGCCGGGAAGGCGCCTTCGAAATCTTCCAGCAGCACCGCGGCAGATGCTTGTGTCGACAAAGCCATCAGGCCCGTGAACGCAAGGGCAAGAGGAGTTCGCATGTGTTTTCCTTATTGTGTGTATGTGTTTTTTTTGCCGACCTCTGCGGCCATGATATTTAGCAACAATATTGAAAACACCAGATGTGATCGAACACACGTTCGTGTTCAATTACTTGACCTTTCGTCGTGGTACGCCAGCGACTCACGCCCGGGGTGAATCCCGGCTTCTTCACGTCAAGATCGGTCCATTGTCGGGTTTGCGACAAACCAGCCAGTTCTTAAACCTCTGATTAAGTGCAGTTTTTTTCAGGCATGCGGCTTGCAATGAGACGTGAAAACCACGGAGGTCATCATGCCCAAGCCGAAAAAACATGTACTTGTCTGCGTCCAGGGTCGTCCGGAGGGGCACCCCCGGGGCTCCTGTCAGGCCAGCGGATGCGGTCCGCTCTGGCAAGCATTCTCGGACGCGTTTGCGGCTCGAAAACTGTGGGAGCAGGGCTTGCAGCTGACGAACACCGGCTGTCTCGGGCCCTGTCAGACCGGGCCGAGCGTGCTCGTGTATCCAGAGGGGACGATGTACGCCCATGTCACGCCGGGCGACGTGGACGAGATCATCGACAAGCATCTGCTGGGTGACGAACCGGTCGAACGCCTGGTGGCGCCGGCCGAGGTCTGGTAAGCGGAGGACGTGCCATGGCAACCGAGCAATACGACATCGGCGAGATGGTGTTCGCGGTCAATGACATCGTGAACGACGGTGGCATGCCCGGGGTGGATGAGGAGGGACTCATCGCCGCGGCCGGGACCCGAGGGGTGGTGGTTCAGTTTGGCCATGCCGAACTGGCCCCGAGCCAGGAAATCTACCTGGTGCGCTTCGAGACCGGCCCCGACGACACCCTGGGCAACCCGGTCGGTGTGCTGCCCGAGGAGCTGACGCAGGAAGCCCCCGCAGAGCCTTCGACATGAGCAGGCTCGGCATCTTTTTTGGGACCGAAACCGGCCGCACCCGATTGCTGGCCAAGCAGATCGCCCGCCAACTGGCGAGCGACCATGGCGTCACGACGGAAAAACCGGCCAATATCGGCCGCACCTCGGTGCAGGACTTCCTCGCGTGTGACGCCTACATCCTCGGCCTGCCGACGCTCGGCGAGGGGGAGCTACCCGGCCTGAACACCGGTCTTGACCAGCCCAGCTGGGCCGAATTCATGCCACGGCTCCAGCCGGGCAGCATGAACGGCAAGGTCGTGGCCATTTTTGGCCTGGGGGACCAGGAGAAGTATCCGGAACATTTCGTGGACGGGATCGGTCTGCTGTATGACGAGCTGACCGATCTGGGCGCCCGCGTCGTGGGTCGATGGCCGACGACCGGATACAGCTTCACCGGGTCGGTTGCGGTGGACGGAGACGAGTTTCTTGGCCTGGCGATTGATCAGCACGCTCAGGCCGCTCTGACGGACGAGCGGGTGGCCAGGTGGCTGGCCCTGATCGTGCCGGATCTTGTTGCCAACGAGGAGCTTGTCTCATGAACGCCAACCCCTGGACGCTGCCGAAACACAATCGCATCCGCCGCCTGCTCGTGAGTCTGGGCGAACGCGTGGCGCGCGCTTGCGAGATCATCGAGGATGAAGACCCGGACACGGTCACGCTCCGTCACTCGGATCTGCGGCGTCTGCGTGCACGTATTTACCTCCAGGGGCAACCGCGGGGCACCTATGGCATTGCCTTCGAGTTTCCGTCGGCCGTCCCTCAGGTACTCGCGCGCCAGGAGGCACTCGATCTGGGCGCCGCGGTCCGCTGCCTGGCCACCCACTTCGATGCCTGATCGCATGAACGCAGCCCCGGCGCTACCATGACCGGGCTCGTGCTCCCATCCACCCATCGCTGAAACGCATGCCGACACGTCACCACCTCGCCCTCGCGCTTTGCATCGCCACCGGCTCCCTTGCCAATGCCGGCGAGGTGAGCGTCGCCGTGGCCGCCAATTTCACGGCCCCGATGCAGGAGATTGCCGCCGCATTCGAACAGACCACGGGCCATCAGGCCAAGGTGTCGTACGGGTCGACCGGAAAGCTGTACGCGCAGATCGTGCACGGCGGCCCTTATGAGGTGTTTCTGGCGGCCGACGCCGACAGGCCCGAGAAACTCGAGACCGAAGGCATCGGCGTCTCCGGGCAGCGTTTCACCTATGCGATCGGCAGGCTGGTGTTGTGGTCACCCGAGCCCGACCGGGTCGATCCCGCCGGCGCGGTACTGGCCACCGGGGACTTCCGTCATCTGGCCATCGCCAATCCCAAGACAGCGCCCTACGGGGCCGCGGCCATGGAAGTCATTGCCGCGAAGGGCCTGGGCGCCAGGCTGGAACCGCGGCTCGTGCGCGGCGAGAACATCTCGCAGACCTGGCAATTCGTGGCCACCGGCAACGCGGAACTCGGCTTTGTCGCGGCCTCGCAGTTGTTCAAGGACGGCAAACCCCTGGGGGGTTCACGCTGGGACGTCCCGACCGACCTGTACCCCCCCATCCGCCAGGATGCCGTGCTGCTCAAGAAGGGTGAAGCCAACCCGGCGGCGACGGCGCTGGTCGACTTTCTCAGGAGCGATGCGGCACTGGACATCATCAAGTCCTACGGCTACGCAAGGCCCTGAACACCATCCCTGACTGACGTCGCGGAGTTTCTCCGGAGAGAATGATCGCCCCATAAACCACACTTAAATCATGGTTTTTGAAGATCGAGCCAGCTCATGAGCCCTTACACCCTGCCGGACGCCGAGCTCGAGCGCATGTTGCTCGAAGACGCGCCTCAAGGCGACGCCACCACCTTTGCGCTTGGCATTGGTGCGGCGCGCGCGCGCATGACGTTTCGGGCACGTGGCCCGATGACGGTCTGCGGCAGCGAGGAGGCTGCACGCATGGGCGTGCTGCGTGGCCTCGACGTGTGCTTGTCCCGGGTCTCGGGTGCGCGGGCCGAGGCTGACGATCAGCTGCTGAGCTTCACCGGCCCGGCCAGCCAGGTTCATCTTGTCTGGAAGACGGCGCAAACGCTGATGGAGTACCTGGCCGGGATCGCCAGTGCAACACACGACATTGTCGTCGCTGCCCGCAACGCCCGCGCCGATTGCGCCGTGGTCTGCACCCGCAAGACCTTTCCCGGCACAAAATCCGCCAGCATCAAGGCGGTGCTGAGCGGGGGCGCCGGTGCCCACCGCCTGAGCCTCTCTGAAACCCTGCTCGTTTTCGACGAGCACCGCTGCCTCATGCACGAACCGCCGGCCGGGGCCATCGCACGCCTGCGCCAGCGCTGGCCCGAACGCCCGGTCGTGGTCGAAGTCGCCAGCCAGACCGAAGCCCACGCGTGGATCGAGGCCGGTGCGGACGTGATCCAGCTGGAAAAATGGTCGGCACAAGCCACCGCCGCCTTGCGCGCCAGCCTGCGCGATGGCCCCCGGCGCCCGCTCATTGCCGCTGCCGGCGGCATCACCGCAAGCAATGCCGCCGACTACGCCCGCGCCGGCGCCGACATACTGGTCACCAGCGCCCCGTACTTCGCCCCGCCACGGGATGTGGCGGTCACCATTGCGCCCGACAGGGGAACCCAAGCATGAAAATCGCCATCGCCACCAAACATTTCAAGGAGGTCGGCGGCCACATCGGTAAATCGCTGCACTGGCTGCTATACGACCTGACCGAACACCACAGCACCCGACTGCTGCCTGCGCCTGAGCGCATCACGCTGAGGCGGGACCAGATCTTCCATGTGTTCGAAGACGATCGCCCGCACCCGCTCGACGGGGTCGACATCATGGTCGGCGCGAGCGCCGGGGAAGGCTTCATGCGTCACATGCGCAAACGCGGCGCCCAGGTGATGCTCACCAGCGAAAAAGACCCCACCATGGCGGTCACCCGCATCATGGCCGGGGAAGCGCTGCCGGGCCCAGGCTTCGATATCACGACGTCGCTGTGTAAAGTACGGGATCTTTTCTCGAAACACTGACCGACGCGTCTCTCACTCGTGCTCACGGAAGACCTTGCTGCCGTCTGGCTGACCCTGAAGCTTGCCACCGTGGTCACGGTGCTGCTGCTCATCCTGGGCACGCCCATCGCCTGGTGGCTGGCCCGCACCCGCTCGATCTTCAAGGGCGCCATCGGCGCCGTGGTCGCGCTGCCACTGGTCTTGCCTCCGACGGTGCTCGGTTTCTACCTGCTCATCACGCTCGGGCCGAACGGCCCCGTCGGCCAGCTGACCGAAGCGCTGGGCATCGGCCTGCTGCCCTTCACGTTCCCCGGGCTGGTGATTGCCTCGGTGATCTACTCCTTGCCCTTCGTGGTCCAACCGATCCAGAACGCATTCGAAGCGATCGGCGAACGCCCGCTTGAGGCCGCAGCCACCCTGCGCGCCAGTCCCTGGGATGCCTTCTGGTCGGTTGCAGTGCCCCTGGCGCGGCCCGGTTTCATCACCGGCGCCATTCTCGGCTTTGCCCACACGGTGGGCGAGTTCGGCGTGGTGCTCATGATCGGCGGCAACATCCCGGAAAAGACGCGGGTGGTGTCGGTCCAGATCTATGACCATGTCGAAGCCCTGGAATACACCCAGGCCCACTGGCTCTCGGGCGGCATGGTGGTGTTCAGCTTCGTGGTCCTCATGGGCCTCTACACCCTCAATCGGGGCCGGCTGCGATGAATGGCGACATCCGCGCCCGTTTCCGTGTTGACCGGGGCGAGTTCTGTCTGGATGTGGATCTGACCTTGCCGGGCCATGGGGTGAGCGTCCTCTTCGGGCATTCGGGCTCGGGCAAGACCACGATCCTGCGTGCGATGGCCGGGCTTGAACAGGCACCGGCCGGCCATTTCGCCCTGGGGGACACCGTGTGGCAGCATGCCGGGCAGTTCACGCCGGTGCATGAGCGCGAAATCGGCGTGGTCTTTCAGGAAGCCAACCTGTTCCCGCACCTGAACGTGCGCCGCAACCTGGAGTTCGGCCTGCGCCGCGTGCCTGACGGCAAGCGCAGCCACCGCCTCAAGGACGTTGCCGACATGCTCGGCATTGCCCATCTGCTCGATCGCAAGCCCAGCCAGCTCTCCGGGGGCGAGCGCCAGCGCGCTGCCATCGCCCGTGCGCTGCTCAACACCCCACGCATCCTGCTCATGGATGAACCGCTGGCGGCGCTCGACCTCAAGCGCAAGCGCGAAATCCTGCCCTATCTGGAGCGCATGCACCGGGAGCTGGACATCCCGGTCGTCTATGTCAGTCATTCGCCCGAAGAAGTGGCGCGGCTGGCCGACCACCTGGTGTTGCTCGATGAGGGCAAGGTGATCGCCAGCGGCCCGCTCAACGACGTGCTGGCCCGCATCGACCTGCCCGCCGCCTTTGCCGACGACGCCGGCGTGGTGCTCGACACGGTCGTCGAGGGCCAGGAAGAAGACCACATCACCCGCTTGCGATTCCCCGGTGGCACCATCCGGGTCGCACAACGGGAAGAACCGGTGGGCACGCCGCTGCGCTGTCGCATTCACGCCCGCAACGTGAGCCTTGCCCTCGTGCCGCAGCCGGAAACCTCCATCCTCAACTGTGTCGGCGCGGTGGTCGTGGACATCGCCCCCACCAACACACCCGGCCAGGTGCTGGTGCGTCTCGATTGCGCCGGCGAGCCCTTGCTCGCACGCATCACCGAGCGCTCCCGGCGCAAGCTCGACATCCGCCCCGGCCTCGCACTGCGCGCCCAGATCAAATCCGTCGCGCTTCTGGACTGAACGGCGCACCAGGCCGCCGGCGAGGAACAAGTGCATACCGCCGGGAACTTGTGCATTGACATGGCATATATGACATGCTCGAATTCGGCCTCGGATATCCACTTGGCTTACCTCGATGTCATCACTGCGCCAGCTCTTCACCGCGCACATTTCCCAGCACGCCCGTCTCCTCCACATCGAGACGCCCCTTCCCGAGTCCGCGCTGGTGGTCGAACGCCTGACGGGCCGGGAAGCGATCAGCGAACTGTTTCGCTTCGAGGTGGACTGCCTGTCGGGCAACGCGCACTTTGAACTGAAGCAACTGCTGGGGGAGGAAATTACCTTGCGCCTGCTGCAGGCCGACGGCAGCCTGCGCAACTGGCATGGCTATGTGACCGAAGCCATGAACCTGGGGGCCGACGGTGGGCTGGCCCGCTACCGGCTGGTGGTCGAACCCTGGCTGGCCTTCTGTGCCCAACGCCGCGACTGCTTCCAGTTCCAGGACAAGGACGTGCTCGGCATCGCTGAAGAGATGTTCGGCGACTATGTCATGGCCGACTGGCGCGCCGATGTGACCCAGACCCTGCGCCAGTACAGCCGCATCACCCAGTACCGCGAAACCGATTTCGATTTCCTGCGCCGTCTGCTCGCCGAAGAGGGCCTGTCGTGGCGCTTCGAGCATGACCAGAGCACCACGGCCAGCGACGATGCATCGGCCTCCCATGCCCGCCACAAGCTGGTCATCTTCGACCGCGACGCCGAGGCACCCGACAGTCTCCAGCCCACCATGCGCTTCCATCGCAATGACGGCCCCGAATTCGAGGACAGCATCAATGTGCTGCGCGACATTCGCCAGGTGGTGCCCAATGCGGTCACCCGCAGCAGCTGGGACTACAGGAAACTCACCGCCACCGCCGCCCAGGCGACCAGCCCGCTGGCCATGGGCGAGCTGCCCACGCTGGAAATCTACGAAGGCGCCAGCGCCTATCGCTTCGAAGACACTGCCGCCGCCCAGCTGCGCACCGATCTCATGCTCGCGGCCTTCGAATCCGAACACCACCGCATTGCCGGCGAAGGCGCCGTGCGCCAGATGGCCGAGGGCACGCTCTTCACCCTCACCCAGCATGATCACTACCAAGGCGACGACGCCCGCTTGCGCCTGCTCAGTGTCGAGCACCACGGAGCCAACAACCTGGGCGCCGAAGCGGCGCAGTTGCTGGGCAACACCGAGCTGGAGCAAGGCACCTACCGCAACCGCTTCGTGGTCCAGCGCGCGGACGCCCCGGTGGTGCCCGCGCCCATGGCACGCCCCCGGGTCAGCCAGCAGGTGGCGCTGGTGGTGGGCCACCCGGAGGCGGCACTGACCACCGATCGCGACCACCGCATCAAGATTCAATACCCCTGGCAGCGCGGCGAGGCGCCCAACGCGGGCGGCCTCAACGACACCGGGCCGGCCGCCACCGAGGGCAACGCCCCGGGTGACGCCACCTCAGGCACCTGGGTGCGGGTGGCCGAATGGCTGGCCGGCCCCAACTGGGGCAGCCACTTCCTGCCGCGCATCGGCACCGAAGTGCTGGTGGACTTCGTCGATGGCGATATCGACCGGCCCATCGTGGTCGGTCAGTGCTACAACGGCGCCGACCTGCCCCCGTTCTCGGCCGGCGTCGATTCAGGCGCCAACCACCCCGGCACCGTCTCGGGCTGGCACAGCCACAACCACGAAGGCAAGGGCGCCGGCACCAATCAGTGGCTCACCGACGACGCCCCGGGCCAGTTGCGCACCCGTCTGGCCACCAGCGAAACCGACGCCCAGCTGGGCCTGGGCCACCTGGTGGATCAGCGCCTGGACAGCGCCCATCGCGGGCCCTGGCGCGGCACCGGCTTTGAGCTACGCACCGACGGCTGGCTGGCCGTGCGTGCCGGCGAAGGCATGCTCATCAGCACCACCGCCCGCCAGAACGCCACCAGCACCCAGATGGATGTGGCCGAAGCTGTCGGCCAACTGCGCGCGGCCGAGCAGAGCGCCCAATCGCTCAATGACGCGGCCAGCGCATCCGGTGCCCTCGGCCTCAAGGCCAACAAGCAACAAACGGCATTCATCGACGGGCTCGATCCACAGAAAGAGGGCAAATTCGAGGGCAGCATCGGCGGGCAGGAAGCAAAGAAAGCCCAACCCGGCAGCCGAACTCTGGGCGAGCCCACCGAACGCTTCGCCAAGCCCTATATCGTCACCGAAGGGCCGGACGACATCGGCCTCTCGACCCCCGCCAGCAGCATTCTCTTCGCCAGCCAGAACCTGCACGCCACCGCGCAGGAAGACCTGCACATCGCCAGCGCCAAGACCTTCTCCGCCACCGCCGGCGAAGCGGCCAGCCTCTACACCCACGCGGGCGGCATCAAATCCATCGCCGCCGCCGGCACCCACACCCTCCAGGCCCACACCGACGAGATGGAAATCCTCGCCGACGACTCGGTGACCATCACCAGCTCGAACGACGAGATCCACATCCAGGCCAAGGACAGCATCGTGCTCAAGGCCGGGCAGAGTTCCGTCACGCTCAAGGGCGGGGACATCACCTTTGCCTGCCCGGGGACGTTCTCGGTCAAGGGCAGTGGGAATGCGTTTGTGGGGCCGGGGAGTCAGGCGGCATCGCTCGAAGGTCTTCCCAGCGGCACACTTCAGGAAACGCCGCATTTCATCGAGGTCAAGCGGGCGTACTACGACGGGTCGGCCGTCCAGGGCGCCGACGTCAAGGTGCGGTTCGACGACGGAACGATCCGGACCGCCAAGCTCGACAGTTCCGGCTTTGTCCGCATCGATGGAACCCCTGCAGGTTTTGCGGAAATCGAAATTGGCGAGGATGTTCGCGACTGGGCATTCGATGAGCCCCCGGAGCCCAACTGGAATCCGGCCTATGGCAAGCAGCTCAATGATGAGCAGAAAGCGGCGCTGTTTCAACTCTATGCTGACGAGGTGCAGTCATGAAGGACGCGCTCGACTGGTTCTGGGGGGTGCTTCTTGGTGACTTCAACGAAGATCCGTCGATGTCGCAGACGATTGTCTCGAGCATCATCACCGCTATCCCGATCATTGATCAGATTGCCGATGTGCGCGACGTCATCGCCAATCTGTACATGCTGACCGAGGACCCGGAGGACACCTGGAAGTGGGTCGCCCTCTGCATCACCCTGATCGGCCTCATCCCGGTGCTGGGCAGTTTGCTCAAAGGCGTCTTCAAGATTCTCGTGCGTGCCATTCGCGAGGGCTCTCGGCATGCGGATGAAGCCATCGAGATGATTCTTGCGCTGGTGCGGGGCGCCGGTAAGGGCGACCCGGTTCGCTGGCTGCGCAACCTGCCCATGGATCAATATGCACGCGACGTCGTGCGGCAGTTTTCCGAGATCACGACCAAGCTGCGTCTGGCAATTGCCGATGTACGCCACAGCTGGCTCGCCAAGTGGGTGATGGGCGACAAGATCCGACGTCTCCAACTGGTCGAGGATCAGATCAAGAAGCTTCAGGAAATGGGAGAGCAGCGTATCCCCGATACGATGCGTTTCCTCAAGCGGGAACTGGACAGACTGCTCGATCGTGCTCAGCCGGGCCGTATTGACGGGGCTTCTGACACCGCCAATACGCTGGCGCACTCTGCCAAACCCCTCATGCGCCTCGATTATGAGGTCGCCGTCCGACGCCGGATCGGTGAGCGGGTCGAACGGATGCGCGCCGAAGGCATGTCGAACGAGGATATCGCTCGGTTTGCTCATCAGGAGCGACGGGCGATCGGCAAGGAATTCAAGGATGCGACGGACCCTGACCTTGCTCAAGTCATTTATGCTAGAAATGAGCGGGTCTACGGTGACCCGCTAGGGCCGAAATACGAAGATCTCCGCAGGGGCTACCGTATCGACGAGAACGGCAACCAGATTCCTGTGGGGCGTGGCCCGAAAACGGATGAGCAGATCATTGAGGGCGCGCAGAGAACCGGTGGCGACGACTTTCCCTGGGAAAGAATTCTGGAATACAACGCAGCCAAGCAATCGGGCGACGCGTCACGAGCTCGTCAGTTATTGGACGAGATTGACGCCATCGTCAATCCGAGGAGATAAGGCATGAAGCATAAATCCGTCATCCTCGCGCGCCATCACACGAGTGGTGATTTGATCACGCTCGATGAGAACAACCCAGACTGGTATGCATTACCGGAAGAGGAATGGCCGGCAGACGGCGATACACCTCTTGAGTTGCGTCACTCCGTACCGGTCAAAGGTAGCTATTACCAGCATGAGAGCCAGCGCTATTGCGCATACTGGGCGTCCGACGGCGATTTCTGCTTTCGTGACAGCAGCGATCACGTATGGCCACTCTTTCACCGCAATGCCCGCGGCGAAATTTCCACACACGCACGCGTGGAAACGACCATCGCACCGGCCTTGGACACGTCCGGATTCGAACGTGTGGGTTTTCTGTCATTCACGCTGTCACTGGATGGGCAGCGCGTCTTCGCGATCGATTACGACGCACGCCTGTTCCGCCGTTTGTATCAGAGCGACACCACCCCCTTTGCAGATCGCACACTCGGTAGTTGGGACTTTTTCGTGGGTGTGCATGAAGCAGTCGCGTTCCTGAACAGCGCCGCAAAACAGGCGAACTCACAGGCCGATTCGAGCAGCGACGTAGTGGTTCTGCCAACCAGCGAAACACCCATCACACTGGCGACGGGGCAAACATGCTCTCGGGCGGGTCGCTGGGGACGTGTGGACGATCTGTACGAAAACCACCTGCTCTTCGAAGGGGAAATCATGCCTAAGTCGCGGGGGAATGAAGTGCAATGGGTCTGGCTGGCGCGAGAGTAACCGGTTCGCTGGCTCGATGGATGGCAGCAGAGGCCTGCAATGTCTGATCATCGACCTCCGGACAGAATCGGCCTCCACCACCTACTGCGCCGGCCGGTATGCGCACATGGCCGCCATGGACTTTACGGCGGTGTCGATGCTTGAAGACGTCGCCGACTGGGACTTTTTCGTCTGGCTGGCGCGCCTGGACGAAGTGATGAACTGCCGCCCGGCGTCCGATACGACGTTCCATGACACCATGGTCATCGAACTGGGGCACGAGCCCCTCGACAACGAAACCTTCACCGCTCACCTGCGCACCAACCTGTACGCACTGGGTTGGCAGCTAAGGTTGTCCTCGGCACGCTCGCAGGGCGAGATGATTGACCAGGGTACGCTCAACCGGGTCATCGATGTCGACGCCCCGGTGGCCTGGCTCAGCGATTCGGGCAGGGATCTGCTGCGATTCGAGCTGCTGTCGCCCGATGGACGGACCCGCTGCATTGCAGAACAGGATTCGGCGCCGGTGGTGTGGTTGAGGTCGGCGACGGTCACGATCCGATTCAGCCGGGGGCTGGCGATGGATCCCGACACGCACAGGCCCCGTCGCTTTTTCACCACCATCGAGCGTCGATGAGCGCACTATCTCTTCGTTCTGGCCGCACACTGAATGAGCCGCGATGACTGAAACCCCATGGCAGGCCGTCGCCCTGCGTTGCTACCGCAGTGAAGGGCGTCACTACCACACCGAACACCACATTCGCGCCATGCTGTCGCTGTTCGCACCCGTTCGCCATGAGGCGCACGATGCACAGGCACTGGAAGCGGCCATCTGGTTTCATGACGCGGTCTATGACCCGACGGCCGACGACAATGAAGCACGTTCGGCGGCCCTGGCGCGCGCGCAACTGGTGTTGGCGGCTTGGCCCATCGACCGGGTCGAGCGTGTGTGCACGCTGATCGAATACACCGCGACGCACGACATTCCGCCCGGCGACGTGGATGCGGCGCTACTCATGGATCTGGACCTGAGCATCCTCGGTGCCCCGCCGGCCATGTATGACGCTTACACGACACAGATACGCGCCGAATACGCCCATGTGCCCGACCCGGCGTTCAAGGCGGGGCGGCTCGGCTTCATCCGCCACATGCAGGCCCGGCCACACATCTATCAGACCCACACGTTTCGGGCGCGGTTTGAAACCCGGGCCCGCGCCAATCTGGCGCGCGAGGCCCGAACGCTTGGCGAACCGGGCGCGGCGGGTGCCTGAGCCGGACCCCACCGTCGCCCGATGCGGTCACACCCGACGCTCGCTGTCGTCCGGCGCCAGGCATCGCGCCGGTGCCGTCGCGCGGTAGCCGGGCAGTGCCTTCATGCGCTGGAACCACTGCTGCAAGCGGGGAAACCGATCCGGAATGAACACACCGTACGCTTCGGCCAGGCCGAAACGGGCCGTCAGCGCGCACTCCGGGAAAGAATAATCCTCGGCAAAGAAGAGGGACTCGCCCAGTTGGGCGTCCAGATGGACCAGGGCCTGCTCGAAACCCTCGACACCCGCCTGAATGCGTTCCAGATCCCACTCGGCTTGCGGCTTGCCGCGCTTTTCGAAGATCACCTCGCGCAACGCAGCGCCCACCACGCCATCGCTGTAGGCATTGAGCTGACGGGCCCGAATCCGCCCCTCGGCGCTCGCCGGCAGCAAGCGGCCGGAGACATCGGCCAGGTATTCGAGGATCACGTTCGATTCGTGAATCACATGGGCCCCTGACACCATCACGGGCACCGTCTTTCCGGGCGTCAATGCCTCCCATTGCACTCGATGCTCGGGTGCTTGCCAGTCCAGCACACGGACATCCACTTCACAGGCGTGCAGGGCCAGCCGCACTTTCCAGCAGAACGGGCATTCGGGCTTGTTGTAGAGCGTCACATCCGGCATGGGTGGTCCTCAGTTGCGGGCCGCACGGCGCTCGCGCAGCTCGTCGAGCACGAAGTCGATGCGGTCCTGCCCCCAGAAGATCTGATCTTCAATCACGAAGGTGGGCACACCGATCACACTGCGTTCGGCCGCTTCCTCGGCATGGCGGGCCAGTTGCGCCAGATAGGCCGGATCTTCAATCGCGGCGGCCAGTTCGTCGCGCGCCAAGCCGATGCTCTCGCCCACCTCGAGCAACACCGCCGGGTCACCGATATCCCGCCCATCGGCCCACTCGGCACGCATCACCTCGACGATGTAGGGGCGCAGCAGGCCTTTCGCCTCGGCCAGCAACGAACCGGCACCCGCCCGCGTGGGGTCGGTGGTGACCGGCGGCGGCACGACGGGAATCCCCATGCGCCGGGCGAAACGTGCCACGTCCTGGCGGGCCAGCGGCATCTTGCTCTTGGCCCGGTCGGGCGACGAGCGCAGATCCCAGCCACCCACGGGGCGCCAGTGCAGGCGCACGTTGTAGTCGTCAACAATCGGCCACAGGGTCTTGCTGGCCAGGTAGCAGTAGGGACTGCGGAAGTTGAAGTACAGGGTCACGTCGACAGGATCGCTCACGGGCATCTCGCGTCACAGGGCAATGGTTTCAGCCTAGCCCGACAGCGATTTATGATAAACATCAAAACAGTCACATGATCTGTGAATCAGATTCACAACCGGAGTTCCCACGTGGACAAATGGACCGAGATGCAGGTGTTTGTCGAGGCGGTGCGCCGTGGCAGTTTTTCTGCCGCCGGTCGCCAGCTGGACCTGTCGCCGTCGGCCGTCAGCAAGTTGCTGTCGCGACTCGAATCGCGCCTCGGGGTGCGCTTGCTCCATCGCACCACACGCACCCTGAACCTGACCGAAGGGGGCGAGCGTTACTACGCGCGCTGCCAGGAGATTCTCGCCGACATCGAAGACGCCGAAGCGGCCCTGACAGGCTTCGTGCGCGAACCGGCCGGCATCCTGCGCATCAACAGCACCCCGGGCTTCGCCAAGCACCAGTTGCTACCGCTGATGCCGGCGTTCACGGCCCGCCATCCGCAACTGACGCTGGAGTTCCAGCTCACCGGCCAGGCCATCGACCTGATCGCCGAAGGCGTCGACGTGGCGATCCGCCTCGGGGCGCTAAAGGACACCAGTCTGGTGGGGCGCAAGCTGGGCGAGAGCCGGCGCGTGGTGTGCGCCAGCCCGACCTATCTGGCCACTCACGGAACGCCGCACACCCCGGCTCAACTGCGTCAGCACGACTGCCTGTGCCTGTCCACCAGTGACGCCTTCAATCAGTGGCAGTTCAGCGGTCCCGACGGCGTTGAGCTCGTCGAGCCGCGCGGCCGCTTCGTGACCGACAACGTGGACGCCCTGCATGAATACGCGCTGCTCGGCGGCGGCGTTGCCCGCCTGTCGCTGTTCATGGTGGCGCGCGATATCGAGGCCGGCCGGCTGGTGCCGTTGCTCACCGGCTATGGCATCGAGCATCAGCAGATTCATGCGGTCTATCCGCACCGCAAGCACCTGCCGGCCAAGGTCCGTGCGCTGATGGACTATCTGAGCGAGGCGTTCACGCCGCCGCCCGACTGGGCTTAGGGGGATTCAAGCAGCAACGCCACGGCGGCGCCAAAATCATCCACCACCCGCGCCGCACGAACCGCTTCATCCTGCTCATCGTCCGGCCGGTACTTGCCCGTCCGCACCAGCACCCCGGCAATCCCGGCCTCTTGTGCCGCCCCCACATCGTCATGCAGGTCATCGCCGATCAACACGGCGCGATCCGCCGAGACCCCCAGGGTGTCGAGCGCGGCATGGAAAAACCCGGCGGCCGGTTTGCCGACGATCTCCGCGCCGACGCCGCTGGAGAACTCCAGCCCGGTGACGAACGCCCCCATGTCGAGCGACAGGCCGTCTTCTTCCCTGAAGTAGCGGTTGCGCGCCATGGCGATGAAGGGCGCGCCGTCCATGAGCAGGCGGAAGGCGCGGTTGAGGTGCTCGTACGTGAGGTGCGGCCCCATGTCGCCCATCACCACCGCATCCGGCGCCGCGGCGCTGGGGCCCATCTCGGCGTCGAGCGCCGGGTGGATCAGATACAAGGGCTTGAGGCCACGGGCGTCGACCACGTGTCTGGCGGCCGCGGCGGCGGTCTGGATCTCACTCTCGGCAATGTCGAAGCCCAGGCGCTCGAGCAGCGTTGCGATATCGGCGCGCGGCGAGCGCGTGGTGTTGGTGAGAAAACGCAGTTTCAGACCCGATTCACGCAATAGCGCCAGTGCCCTCACGCTGCCCGGGATGGCGGCGTCGCCCACATGGAGCACCCCGGCCAGATCGATCAGCACCGCCTCGGGGCGGCGCGGCAGTGTCAGTTCAGTCATGCCCACACTCCTGTCGGTGGGCCCGCACACGCGTGCCCGCGTTCAGGCCAGCGCCCGGGCCAGCACCATGGCCACATGCACCGGTTGCCGACCGCTGCCTTCCTCGATCTGGTGTCGGCAGGAAAAGCCATCGGCAATCACGATGGTGTCTTCGTCTGCCTGTCGGACCGCGGGCAGCAGGGACAGTTCGGCCATCTGCCTCGAGGCTTCGGCGTGTTCGGCTTCGAGCCCGAAACTGCCGGACATGCCACAACAGCTCGAATCGATCAGCTCGACATCGAGTTCGGGAATCCAGGCCAGCACCTTGCGCATCGACTTCATGGCCCCGAAGGCCTTCTGGTGGCAATGTCCGTGCACCAGCACCTTGCGCGCGGGCAGGGGCTTGAGCTTGAGTTTCATGCCCTTGTTGCCCTCGCGCATGAGGAATTCCTCGAACAGGAAGGCCTGCTTGCCCAGCTCACCCACCTGCGGTCCGAGCGACAGGCTGTAGAACTCGTCACGCAGGGCGAGCAGGCAGGAAGGCTCCAGGCCGACGATGGGCGTGCCGTCTGCCAGCGCCGGCGCGAGTGCGGCCATCATGCGCTTGGCCTCGGCTTTGGCGGCCTCCACATTGCCTTGCGACAGGTAGGTTCGACCACAGCACAGGGGCCGGTCCGGCTCGGCGTCGTCATCACCCGGCCGCAGCACGTCCACCGCGTAACCGGCAGCGCGCAGCACACGAATGGCCGCAGCAGCCACGGCGGGCTGGTAGTAGTGGGTGAAGGTATCGACCAGCAGATACACCCGACCCCGCTTGCCCGGCTTGCGCATGGGGCGGGCCTCGAAAGGGCTCTCGGCCAGCTCGGGTATCACCCGCGAGGCGGAGATGCCCAGCAGCTGCTCGGCGGCTTTCGACACGAGGGCACTCCGATTGCGCCACTTGACGGCCGCCTTGAGCGGGCCGTGATAGCGGTGCAGCCATTGAGGCAAGCCGCCGAAGAGTCTGGCGCGGCGGGGGGCACCGTGGGCCGCGTATTTCTGGGCCAGGAATTCGGTCTTGATCAGCGTCATGTCCACCGCGCTGGGGCATTCCTTCTTGCAGCCCTTGCAGGAGACGCACAGATCCATGGCCCGTTCCAGATCGGGGTGGAGGAACGGGGCATCGCCCAGCTCGCCGTTGAGCGCCGCCTTGAAGGCCTTCACCCGCGCACCGGTGGAGTGCACCGGATCATGGGTGATGCGGTAGCTCGGGCACATCACGCCCTTGCCGTCCCGCTGGCATTGCTGGTTGTTCATGCACACCGCCACCGCCTTGGCATAGTTGCCGCCGGTGGCAGGAATGCCGGCATAGGCGTCTCCCATGCCGTAGGTGTCGTAGGCCGACCAATCAAGATGCGTCTTCATGACCGGTATCGAGCAAGTGAAATGCCAGCCATGCCGCCAACGCCCTTGGCCCGCGCCAATCGCCCCGGAGACCCGGGGCAGACCGGGTTTCAGGGGCCGGCGGCAGCGTTACGGCTGATCGCCGTTCGCGGGCACTTCCGCCACGATTGTCGGCATTGCAACAACCCGTGGTTGCAGATCGTCCACCACTTTGTTTCGACCGGCACGCTTCGCTTCATACATGAGGGCATCGGCGCGCCGAACCAGTTCGTCCGCCGAATCACCCGGCCGGGCCCGGGTCAGCCCGAAACTCATCGTCACTTTCGGAAGGTTGCCCCCGGCGCAACTGGCGGCCAGCGCATCGCGCAGGGCATCCACCCGGTCACGAATCGCGTCCGCCGGAAATCCGGGCAGAACCATCAGGAATTCTTCGCCCCCCCAACGGCAGAGCATATCGTCGCTGCGCAGAGCGCTGGCCATGTGCCGACCCACATGGGCCAGTACCCGGTCTCCGGCCTGGTGGCCATGAACATCATTGACCGACTTGAAGCGGTCGATGTCACAGAGCACGACAAACAGGGTCTCATCGCCGAGCTCGGTCGCATCGAGCGACGCTTGCAGGACGGACATGCCGTGACGCCGGTTGAACAACCCTGTCACCTCGTCGTGTTCGGCCATCGCACGCAGTGCCTTCTGCTGCCGGGCGAAGGTCTGACGCACCATGATCACCACGAAGACGATCGGCAACGGTGCGCACAAGGCGTTCAGGAAGTAGAGCGCCGACTGGATGTCACGCAATGGCGCGACGATCGCGCCGGGTGGCAGGATCAGATACAGGACGGCGAAGACGATTGAGACGAGCACGCCGGCCACCAGCGCCCGGTCGGAGCGCAGGTAGGGATTGAGCACCAGCAGGCAGGCCGCCGACCACAGGTAAAGCTGAAACCCCCCACCCAGCCCGACCTGCCATGCCGCAAAGACGGCGTGCATCACCATCTCGGTGCTGGCAACGGCAATGCCGACCCCGTTCAAGCCCCGCAAGGCGAGATATCCCCCCACCACCCAGAACATCAGACTGAGCACGTTCACCCACACCATCACGGTCAGGCCAAAGTAGGCGAAGAACCCCAGCATCGCCCCATGGGCGAGCAAGCCGATCACCGCCCCCAGCACCGTGACCGGCAAGGCACGCAGGCGAGCGCGTACGCCGCGGGGTGTACGATCGGCCCGACGTGCTGCGGAGGGTCTGGACGCGCGCGTGCGCTCACCGGTTTTCAACGTGATCTGGTTCCTCGATTCGGTCGGGCTCGTCTTCGGTCTAACGGATCGATGCACATCGATCTTGAGCCCCGGTGCACCCTGTCACCTTTGTGACAATGGGGCGACATGGCACATCTTCAGAACACATCAACATTATGTTTTTTATAGCATTTTGTGCTTGGCACGCCCGTTGCTGCAGTACTGCCACACCCCCTTTTTCAGAGGAGCGGCAACGTGGAACTCCCAGTCCTTTCAAGTACCCCGACCGAAGCCGAAGGCGGCGGTTGCTCATCGAGCGGCTGTGGCACAGCGCCCGACGCACTGTCCCATCTGCCCGATCACATCCGCAGCAAGGTGCAGGATCACCCCTGTTACTCGGAAGAAGCGCACCACTACTTCGCCCGCATGCATGTGGCGGTGGCGCCGGCCTGTAACATCCAGTGCAACTACTGCAACCGCAAATATGACTGTTCGAACGAGTCGCGCCCCGGCGTGGTCTCCGAACTGCTGACGCCCGACCAGGCGATCAAGAAGATCAAGGCGGTGGCCGCCGAGATTCCGCAGATGACGGTGCTGGGCATCGCCGGACCCGGAGACCCCCTCGCCAATCCGGACCGCACCTTCGAGACCTTCCGGATGCTCTCCGAGCAGACGCCTGACATCAAGCTGTGTGTGTCCACCAACGGGCTGAACCTGCCCCAGTACGCCGACGAGATCGCCAAGCACAACATCGATCACGTCACCATCACCATCAACTGTCTCGACCCCGAGATCGGCGCGCAGATCTATCCCTGGATCTACTGGGAGAACAAGCGCATCCGCGGTGTCGAGGGCGCGAAGATCCTCATCGAACAACAGCAGAAAGGCCTCGAGGCACTGACCTCGCGGGGCATTCTGGTGAAGGTCAACTCGGTGATGATCCCGGGCGTCAATGACGAGCACCTGAAGGAAGTGTCGAAGGTGGTCAAGGCCAAGGGCGCCTTCCTGCACAATGTGATGCCGCTCATCGCCGAGGCCGAGCACGGCACCTACTACGGCATCATGGAGCAGCGCGGCCCGACCGACGAAGAGCTCCAGTCGCTGCAGGACGAGTGCTCCGGCGACATGGCCATGATGCGCCACTGCCGCCAGTGCCGCGCCGATGCGGTCGGCCTGCTGGGCGAAGACCGTGGCGACGAGTTCACCCTCGACAAGATCGACGTCATGGACGTGGATTACGAGGCGGCCATGGAGCGTCGCAAGGTGGTGCACGACGACATCATCAGCAAGCTCGAAGCCGAGCGCGCGGCCAAGAACGCCAAGATCCCGGTGCATCTGTCCATCGCCCCCGACGCCCGTCCGGTGCTGATGGCCGTGGCCGGCAAGGGCGGCATGGTGGCCGAGCACTTCGGTCATGCCAAGGAGTTCCTCATCTACGAGGCCTCTCCGGAGGGCGTGCGCTTCATCAGCCATCGCAAGACCGAGCTGTACTGCGCGGGTGGCGACACCTGTGGCGAAGGCGACGACGAGCCCGAATCCGTCCTCGAGCGCAACATCCGCACCCTCTCGGGTTGCGAGGTGGTGCTGTGCTCCAAGATCGGCTTCGAACCGTGGGGCATGCTGGAAGACGCCGGCATCCAGCCCAACGGCGAGCATGCCATGGAGCCCATCGAGGACGCGGTGATGGCGGTCTACAAGGAGATGTTCGACGCCGGGAAACTGGCCGAGCCCGCTCCGGCAGCCCAGGTCGCCTGATTGTTTCAAGGGAACAGCACGATGGCCCAACACGCCACCAAAACCGACGCCTCGCCAACCTTGCGCACCTTGTGTATGGCTGCGGGCCTCGTGCAAGGGTCTGTTTCCGGCCAATCGGCGGTCGCGCTTGGGTCTTTTTGTTCGCGCGGCAAGGCGCACCGACGCGGCCTGGGTGGATCCCCAGGCAAGGAGGTGCAACGCAGCAGCGGGGACAAAAAGACCCAAGCCCGAAGGGTTGGGTCGATGAGCACCCGTGACTGCGTTGCGCTCGTTGCCAAGGGGACCACCCTTGGCCGCCTCGCACGCCTTGTCCCGGGCACTCATCGACCCAACGCGATCCGTCGCTTGGCCGGAAGCAGACCCTTCCCGCTTCTCGCGATCAACGCCCAAACGCTTCGTCTGGCCAATCCGATACGCCCGAAAACCAGCCCGGTCACCGCCGCGCTGAAGACGGCAGCACGGATCAACACCACCCCCCGACACTGAGGAGCCGACCATGGCATTGCAAATCACCGCCCAATGCGTCAATTGCTGGGCCTGCTACGACGTCTGCCCCAACGACGCCATCTACGACGACAAGCCGCACTTCCTCATCAACGAGGACAAGTGCACCGAATGCCTCGGGGACCACGACGACCCCCAATGCGCGGCGATCTGCCCGATCGAATGCGCCATCGTCGATGAACTGGGCGATCCGCTCAACGCACCGGGTTCGCTGACCAACATCCCGATCGAGAAGATCGCGGAGATGGAACTGCTACCCGCGGAGTACCTGTAACCGTCCGGGCGGGGACGCCCGCCCGAACGCACAAGGAGGGAGCCTTCATGGCGACCGTGACGTTTTTCGAGAAACCCGGCTGTGCCGGCAACAAGCAGCAGAAGGCGCTGCTCGAAGCCGCCGGACACCAGCTCGTGGTGCGCAGCCTGCTGGCCGAGCCGTGGACGGCCGAGCGCCTCATGGACTTCCTCGCTCCCCTGCCGGTGAGCGAATGGTTCAACCTGAGTGCGCCCGCCGTGCGCGATGGCGACATCGTGCCCGAACGGCTCGACGCCGACGCCGCCATGGCCTTGCTGCTCGACACGCCACTGCTCATCCGCCGCCCGCTCATGGAAGTGGATGGCACCCGTATGGTCGGCTTTGACAGCTTCGCCGTGGACGCCTGGATCGGGCTCGATCCGGCCGCGGCGACTCAAGGCAACCTCGAAGGCTGCGCCAAAGGCAGCGGCGCTCACGCACCCTGTCCGGACCCGACGGCCGAGGAGGTCTGACATGGTCCCCGCAGGTCTTTCAGACGGTGCGGTCGAACTGGCGCCGGGCGTCCACTGGGTGGGCGCCCTGGACCCGCATCTGCGCAATTTCGACATCATCCTCAAGACCGCCAACGGCACCAGCTACAACAGCTACGTGGTGCGCGGAAGCAAGGGCGTGGCCGTGATCGACACGGTGAAGGAAAACTACGCCGACACCTTCTTCCGCCGGCTGGAATCCGTCGCCCGCTACGACGAGATCACCACCATCGTGCTCAACCATCTGGAGCCGGACCACAGCGGCGCCTTGCCCGAGCTGCTGCGCCGTGCGCCGCAGGCCAAGGTGTATCTGTCGAGCCGCGCGCAGATGATGCTCAAGGCCCTGCTCAAGCCCAGCGAGAGCCAGCCGCCCGACTACACCCCGGTCACCACCGGCGACCAGGTGAGCCTGGGCGACCGCACCCTGCGCTTCCTGCACACCCCGTACCTGCACTGGCCCGACACCCAGTGCACCTATCTGGTCGAGGACGGCATGCTGTTCTCGGGCGACATCTTCGGTTGTCACTTCTGCGATCCGCGACTGTTCAACGATCTGTCCGGCGACTTCCGCTTTTCGTTCGAGTACTACTACCAGCACATCATGCGGCCCTTCCGCGAACATGTGCTCGATGCGGTGGCCCTCATCGAGCCCCTCAAGCTCGAACTCATTGCCCCCGCCCATGGCCCCATCCTGCGTCATCAGCCGCGCGACTATGTGCTGCGCTATCGCGAACTGGCCACCCCGCGGCTGTGCAATGAAGCGCGCAGCGAGAAGACCCTGGTGGTGTTCTACCTCTCGGCCTATGGCAACACGCGGCTCATGGCCGAATCGATTGCCGAGGGTGCCGAGCGTCTGGGTGGCGTGCGCGTCTCGCTCTACGACCTGGAAGGCGGCGACCCGGACGGCTTCACCGATCTGGTCGAAGAAGCCGACGGTCTGGCCATCGGCAGCCCCACCATCAACGCCGACGCGGTCAAACCCATCTGGGACCTGCTCTCCTCGCTCACCAGCGTGAACATCAAGGGCAAGCTGGGCGTGGCCTTCGGCTCCTATGGCTGGAGCGGCGAGGCGGTGCGCCTGATCGAAGACCGTCTGCGCGGGCTGAAGATGCGCGTCCCGGTCGAGGGCCTGCGCGTCAAGCTGGTGCCCGCGCTTGATGAACTCGACCACTGCCGCGATCTGGGCGAGAAAGTCGCCCGCCACCTCACCGGCCAGGTGGAAAACCGCGTCATCGACATGTCGGAGCTGGTCGGATGAATGCGCACAAATATCCCATCTCCGCAGGTCGGCCTGAGCGCAAGCGAAGCCCGACAGGCATCGCCACGAGCTGGCACACCGGATGCCGGGCTTCGCTTCGCTCAGGCCGGCCTACGCCCTTCGATCACCTCATTGTGGTACCCGCAGCGTCCAGTGACGCCCTGGGCTTCCACCCGTAATCGCTCAAGGAGAACCCCATGCCCAAGGCACAAGTCACGTTTGAAGACATCGGCGTCACCGTCACCGTCCCGGCCGGCACCCGGCTGATCGAGGTCTCGGAAAAGGTCGGCGCCGGCATCACTTATGGCTGCCGGGAGGGCGAGTGCTGCACTTGCCTCACCAAGGTCATCAAAGGCGCGGAACACCTCGCCACCCCCTCGGTACTCGAAGACCAGGTGTTGAAAGACAACCTGGCGCCCCGAGGGCATCGCCTGGCGTGCCAGGCGCAAATCCTGGGCGGTGAAATCACCGTCCGCCCCGGCTGACCGTTCAGTCAGAAGGTCGCTCCCCCCAACAGGGAGAACCTTCATCTCACTCGACATTCTTTTGGAGAAAGCATCATGTCTCTCGTGACATTCACCAGCACCCTGCACAAGGACAAGACGGTCTATGCCGTGGCCGGCAGCCACACCCAGACCATCCTCTCACTGGCCAAGGAACACCACATCCCCATCGACTTCGGCTGTGGCGAAGGCGACTGTGGCACCTGCCTGGTCAAGGTCTCCTCCCTCGACGGCAAGCGCCGCCCCATGGGTGGCCCGCTCAACAACCGCGAAGTGGCCGTGCTCAAGGAAATGGGCAAGGTCAATCAGGAGGAGCTCGAGAAGATGTACGTGGACGACATCCCGCCCAACCACTGGCGTCTGGCCTGCCAGATGATCGTGCGTGGCGGCGAAGACCTGCTGGTGGAATATCCCAGCAAGTAAGTCCCCCTGTCCGATGACCGCCCTGCCAACACGGCGGGGCGGCCATGCTAGTCTGGAGGCCACGCACATGAACGCTACCGACCCCATCGCCATGCGCGACACCGTGCACATCGACCTGCTGCGTCGTCCGGTCGACCCGACGGTGGCCGCAGACCCGAACCGGGCGTTGTTTGCCAGCCTGGTGGCGGGCCAGTGCGCCGGCTTTGGCTGCCTGCCCGCCGATCTGGGTCTGGGTACCGTCGCCTTCGTGCGCATGCTGAACCACTTTTTCCCCGGCCCGGTGCCACGCACCATCGCGCGCGAGATCGAAGACATCCCCGAATGGACCGATCTGCAGCAACTGCTTCTCAATCACCGCGGCAAGCGTCATCGCGCCGAAGAATGGATGGCCGACATCGTCGCCACCGCCTGCGCCGGTCGCGATCACCTGTGGCAGGACCTTGGCCTGGCCAATCGCGGTGAGCTGTCGATCCTGCTCAGGCATAACTTCCTGCCCCTGGCCGGACAGAACACCGGCGACATGAAGTGGAAGAAATTCCTCTACAAGCAGTTCTGTGAAGCCGAAGGCATCTATGTGTGCCCTGCGCCTTCCTGTGGCGAGTGTGCGGAGCATTCGAAGTGCTTCGGTCCGGAAGAGTGAGTGGGCATGCCACCCGTGACCGCCCCCCGCCAGCGCAGCACGCCGACCGGCTGGCCGGACGCACGGACGCTGCGCGACCGCGCGGTCGGCGCCTACCTGGGCCTCGCCATTGGCGATGCGCTGGGCGCGACGGTCGAGTTCATGACCCCGCGTGAAATACAGGCCAGGCATGGCGTGCACAAAGACATCACCGGCGGCGGCTGGCTCAGGCTCAAGGCCGGGCAGGTCACCGACGACACCACCATGGCGCTCGCCCTCGGCGAAGCCATCCTGGCTCAGGACGGGCACGTCGAGCCCGAGGCCTGCGCCCGGGCCTTTGATGACTGGATGCGCGCCAAGCCGGTCGACATCGGCAACACGGTGCGGCGCAATCTCATCACCTGGCGGCGCACCGGCGAGGCGAAGGCCCCGTATTCGGAGCACGACGCCGGCAATGGAGCGGCCATGCGCCTGCTGCCCGTGGCCCTGGTCAGCCTGGGCCGCTCGCTGACCGACATCGCCACGGCCAATGCCGCCCAGGCCCATGTGACCCATCACAATGCCCTGTCGGACGCCGCCTGCGAATGCCTGATCGCGCTCATTCATGCCGGCCTGCTTCACCGCCCCGCAGAGGCACTCATCGCCATCGACCGGCTGTTTGACACGCAACCGGTGTTCAAGCTGCCCGCCAAACGGGTCGAAAACCCGAGCGGCTTCATCGTGGACACCATGCACGCCGTGCTGCAGACGCTGGAAGACTTCGAAGATGTGTTCCCGGCGCTGGTGGACATCGTCAATCGTGGCGGCGATGCCGACACCACGGGTGCCATCGTCGGCATGCTGGTCGGCGCACGCCATGGCGTCGATGCCCTGCCCAAACGCTGGGTGCGCGCGCTCGACCGCGCGACCCGTGATCGCTGCACCTACCAGGCCGAAGCGCTCCTCGACCACGCTCTTCGCCACTGATCTTTCGCTGGCGCAGCCCGATGCTGCGCCTCCGCACCGGCGAGGCCACAGACGGCCCGCCGGCCTCGCGCGACCCGCTCCCACCGGCCGGCGTGCCAACGCTGGATACGGGCCAGGGCCCGAGGAGCACCCCATCATGTCTGCCTCACGCAGCACACCGCGACCGCTCGAGACGCTCGCCACCCATCAGGACCATCAGGACTGGTTGCGCATGTGGCGCAAGGGACAGACGGATGACTTCCACCAAGCCAAGATCAACCCGCTGCTGCGACGCTTCTGGCACACCCTGGTGCCCGATCCGGCCGCCCGTGTGTTTGTCCCCCTGTGTGGCAAGAGTCTCGATCTGCTGTGGCTGGCCGCCCGCGGCCACGAGGTGATCGGGGTCGAACTCAGCCCCGTCGCCATCAACGCCTTCTTCAGCGAATGCGGCCTCAAGCCCGACAAACGAAAACGCGGCAAGCTCACACGACACGACAGCGAGCGCATCAGCCTGCTGTGCGGCGATTTCTTCCGGCTCGAACCGGACGATCTGGGCGCGATCGACGTGGTGTATGACCGCGCAGCGCTCACCGCCTTGCCCGAGGCGCTGCGGGCGCCGTATGTGGCGCGCTTGCGCCACCTCGTCCCGCCGCAGTGTACGGTTTTCCTGGTGACGGTCGCCGACGTCGATCCGGACGCCCCGGACGAGGTGCGCGCCGGTGGCATCGACGAAGACATTCGCCGTCTGTATGCCGCTCACTTTGACATCGACATGGCGCATCGGGAGCCCGGCTTCACCGATCTGGAACACACCGCCTACCGTCTGAGGCCTCGCCCGCGTTGAGTCCGACCGGGTTTATTTCCACCAACGGCGCCATTACCGGCACTTTCGGCCTATAGTTGAAGGATCGCCGCGGCGCGGCAGAATCACGGAAAGGCGTGGATGCACACCTCACGATTGGGCTACTACACACAACGGCAGGCCATGGATCTCAAGCCGTTCATGCGCGCTTGAGCGGCGCCGCGGAACACCTCGAGGCACCCGCGGGGGGCGACCTGGGGATCATCATCACCTGCGAGCACGGGGGCAATCGCATCCCGGAGCAGTACCGCATCTATTTCAGCGGTCGCCATGATCTGGTGCGCTCGTCGCGCGCCTACGACCCCGGCGCCATGGAGATGGCCCGCGCGGCCGCGACCGCCTTCAGCGCGCCATTGCTCGCCTCGCGCGTCACGCGTCTGCTGGTCGACCTCAATCGTGCGTTGAGCCATCCGGAATTGCACGACGAAGCGGTGCGCCAGGCCTCCAAGGAAGAGCGCGACGGCATCCTCAACACCTACTATCACCCCTACCGCAAGCAGGCGGAAGATCTGGTGGCCAAGTCGATCGAGCGCTACGGCCGGGTGCTGCACCTGGCCTGCCACAGCTTCGAGCACGAGCCGACCACGACCCGCGAAGCCGACATCGGCCTGCTGTACGACCGCCGTCGCGAGCCGGAAAAACTGTTGTGCGAGCGCTGGCAGGCCGACATGGCCGAGCGCGACCAGCGCCTGTCGATCCGGCGCAACTACCCCTCGCGCAGCGAGGGCGGCAGCCTCATGTCGAAGCTGCGCCGACGGCATTGCGCCGATGTCTACATGGGCATCGACCTGATGATCAACCAGCGCCATGCCGACACCGGCGGACACCACTGGTCGTCCCTGCGCGGGTTGATCCTGCAGAGCCTGAGCGACGTCCTGGAGCGGCCCATCAAGACCGAACAACCGGTTCGCATCACCTACGGCTCGGAAATATGAGCGCCCTCAGGACTGGATCTCGCCTGCCAGGGTCTGCAGCGCCTCGACGACGATCTTGAGCTTTTGGTGAACTTCGCCGGGCTTGCCCACGATTTCGCCGATTTTCTGCCGTAGCTCGACCAGATCCGCGATCAGCACGTTCTCATGCTCGACATGCAGCCCCATGTGATGAAATGCGGTTTCGAATTCGTCGATGACCGCATTCACCAGCGCGCCGGTCTGCATCAGGTCGGCCATCTGCCGCGCGTCCAGGTCGATCACCGAATCGCGGATCTCGTGGACCGCATACCGGATGCCCTGTTGCTTGAGCAGATTGTCATGCTCCAGGAGCAAGCCCTGAATACGCGATTCAACACCTTCGGTCAGCGTCGCCACGTTGTCTCTGATGCGCCCCAGCCGCGTAGCGTCGTCGACCGGCAGGTTGGTGATCAACACCGTGACATGGTCGAAGTTAACGACGAGATTGCGCTCGATCTCCAGCACCCGCCCGAGCGTGCGGCGCTGCAGAATCATCGTCTCCTGCTCTGCCGCCAGCGGGCCCTCATCGGTCGTGAGCACATGATGATCGCCATCCCACACCAGATACACCGCGCCCTCGAGCTCATACTGGCGCAACGCATCCACGGCCAGCCGGGCCACGGCCTGCACGTTCTGGCACGCAAAGCTCTTGGAGAGAAACTGCATCACCACCCCCAGCTCTCCCATGGCCGACATCGACGTGAAGGCCACGTTCTGGGCGTATTCCATCTGAGCGCGCATGCCTGCGCGTGCTTCGAAGAGCGCGAGCAAGGCGTCGAGTTTGAATTCGATCAGGGCGTCAGGCGCCGGCGACGCCACCAGATCGTCCGCTTCGAGACCATCACGCCCCATCATGTCGGGCGGACACAGCAGTAGCTGGTAGATGTCGGCGTGGTCGAAGTCGCCCTTGAGGCCACGATGCAACTCGAACCCGCCGTCATCGGGCAGTGACAGATCAATCAGCACGGCGTCGGGCACATGTCTTCGTACCCCGTTCAGGCAGGCTGCCGCCGAACCGAACGCGCAGCATTCGGCCTTGCCGGCCATGTGCCGGCGCACACGATCAACAAACGCATCATCGGCGCTGACCACGTGCAGGAATAACGGATTCGACACGGTATTTCTCCCTCGATGCGCCGTCTTATCCTTCACGGCTGACCCTCAGGGTATCGGCGCATCCGCGGCAAACTTCAGCCACAGATGCGCCGCGCCGGCCGCGTGACGGCATGCCGGACACCAACGCCCGGGCCCGGGCGAGCCGACGTGGCTACTTGAACCCGTATTTCGCCAGGATGGCCTGTCCGTCCTCACTGCGCACGAAGTCGGCAAACGCCTTGGCGGCATCTCCCGCGCGGGTCGCGACACCCATGCCGTAGACCGCGCCGACATTGATCTCGTCCGGCAGTTTCACCCAGGTCAGGCCGGGCACCTGCGCCGCGGTTGCCACCGCGTTGGTGCAAGAGGAGACGAACACATCAGCCTGATGCCCCTCGAAAACAGCCGGATACGGCAGTGCCTTGCGTTTCTTGTCGACCGCGCCGCCCGTCAGTTTCAAGGCCTTGGCGTCGAGCGTGGCGAAGGCCCCTGGCCGGAGGGCCTCCACCTTGCGAAACATCTCCCAGGTGTAGTCGCCCGACGGGTCGGCCTTGGGCGTCGAGGTGCCGAGGCGCACTGCCGGATCGAGCATGACGTCGATCGCCTGCGGTTCGCTCACCGCTCGGCCCGGCGCCGCCATCAGGCACAGGACGTTGCGGGTGAAGCGGTCACTGCCACTGAGCATGCCGGCCGCTGCAAGCGCGTCGCTGTGCTTCTTGGATGCGGAAAGAAAGACGCCCACCGGTTCGCCGGCCTCGATCATCTGCCGCAGCTTGCCCGAGGGGCCGAACAGCAGCTCCAGTTCCGGGCCACCGCTGGCATGAAACACGTCGCGCATCTCGGTCACTGCCAGCCTCAGACTGCCTGCCGCCATCACGCGGGTCGAGCCTTCGGCGGCCATCACCGCAGCCGACCCGAACACCAGACTTGCCATCACCACACCCACCGCCTTTGCACACGAAATGCGCATCCTGACCTCCTTTGTCTGACCTCGAATCCGTCAGCGTAAAGGATTGGGCATACGCGCGAAATCGCTGTACACGCAGGGATATCACGCTCACATATGCCCAGACGTTCTATGAAACAAAGTGGCGGTTTCGTATTTCAGCTTTTGCTAATGTAATAATGTTTCGACTCTTTCCGAACGCACAGGCACATGGTCGATTCACTCTTCCCCAACGGCATCGCCCCCTACCTCACGGGCGGCATCCTCATCGGCCTCGGTGTCGCGCTCCTCTACGTGGTCACCGGCCGACAAGGCGGCGCCAGCACGTTCTTCAGCTCAAGCTGGAGCTGGCTGCTCAACACCCCGTTCTTCCGGCAACCGTCCCTGCGCGGCTCGCGCCAGTGGCGATTGGTGTACGCCGCCGGCTTCGTGCTTGGGGGGCTGATCTACCTGGGTCTCGGACTGCCGCAGGCACCCAGCCACATGCCGGCCTGGAAGCTGGCGCTCGGCGGCGTACTGATCGGCTACGGCGCACGCCTGGGTGGCGGTTGCACCTCCGGCCACGGCATTTGCGGCATGGCTTCGCTCAATCGCGGCTCGATGCTCATCGTCCTCACCTTCATGACCACCGCCATCATCACCGCATGGGTCATGAAAGCCCTGGGGGTCGGCGCATGAACAGACCCCTCGACCTGTTTGCATCGCTGGTGGCCGGCACGCTGTTCGGCTTCGGTCTGTCGTACGCCACCATGATCCGTCCTGAAGTGGTGATCTCTTTCCTCACCTTCGACGATCTGGGCCTGCTGTTCGTGCTCGGCGCGGCCACCGGCATCAACATGCTCGTCTTCCAATGGCTGCCACGGCTGCGCCGTCAGCCGCTGCTCGGCGGCGCATTCGAGGCCCGCCCCTTCTCGGTGGACAAGCGCAGCCTCACCGGCGGCGCCCTGTTCGGCGTTGGCTGGGGCATCTGCGGCGTGTGCCCGGGCCCGGCCCTGGCGGGGCTGGGAGCGGGCAACACCGACCTGCTCATCGCCCTGGCCGGGATCTTTGCCGGCGCGCTGCTCCATGGTCTGCTCGAAGACCGCCGCAACGCGACGACCACAGCCCAGCTTCAGAGCTAGGACCCTCGCTGCTCCCGGCGTTGAGCCACCAAAGCAGGCCTCGATGACGGTGGCGCTGCGCCGCGACCCGCGCTGCACCCGGGCCGCCCGCCGGAGGGCGGGCACATGCTTTCTTTCATCACCAGCCGGTTCTGGCGACCGAATCGGCCTATAGTGGGGACAACGGTCGCGTCGCGGTCGCGCATCAGGAGCACGGCCATGAGCAAAGCTCGACAAGGCAACAAGGAAACGCGCAAGCAGCCCCGACTGACCCCCAAGGAAAAGAAGATCGCCAAGCGTGCCAGGAAACACGCCAACGATCCGACCCCGTTCCTGCCCGGCTGAACGTTATCACCCATCCCAGCCAACCATCGGTGCCGGCATACGCCGGCCGCACATGACTTACTGTGTGGGTGTGCTGCTCGACAACGGCATCGTGTTCGCGTCGGACTCACGCACCCACGCCGGGGTCGACAACTTCGCCCGCTTTTGCAAGATGACCGTTTTCGAGCGCCCCGGCGACCGGGTCATCGTCATGCTCAGTTCCGGCAACCTGGCCGGCACCCAGGCCGTTGTGAGCCGCTTGCGGCAGCGCAACGAGCGCACCGACGTCCCCAACCTGTGGGGCGCGCAGTCCATGTTCGATGCCGTGTATCTGGTCTCGGACGCCATGCGGGAAGTCGATCAACGCGATGGGCGCTATCTGGCGCAATCGGATATCGGCTTCAACGCCTCATTCATCATCGGCGGCCAGATCGGGGCCGAAGCGCCCCGACTGTTCCGCATCTACGCGGAGGGCAACTTTATCGAAGCCGCAGAGGAAACGCCTTATCTGCAGACCGGCGAAACCAAGTATGGAAAGCCCGTCATCGACTGGGCCATCACGCCGGACACCCCGCTGAACGAAGCGGCCAAGTGTGTGCTCGTCTCCTTCGATTCGACCATGCGCAGCAATCTGTCCGTCGGCATGCCCATCGATCTGCTGTGCTACGCCAAGGACAGCCTCGCCGTGCGCATGTGCCGCCGACTGGATGAGGGCGACCCGTATTTCAACGCCCTGAGCCAACAATGGAGTGAAGGGACGCGCGCCGTCTTCGCCCAATTGCCGAATCCGTCATGGCCGGCCCGCTGAACGGGGCGCCACGGGCGCTCGATGAACCGGGTGTCAACAGCCCTGGTGTGGTCATCACCTGCGAACACGCCGGCAATCGCATCCCGGCACCCTATCGCAAGTATTTCTCCGGCCACTTCGACCTGGTCAGAACCCATCGCGGCTATGACCCCGGCGCGCTTGAGATGGCCCGCACCTGTGCCACCGCTCTCTCGGCCCCGCTGCTTGCCTCGATGGTCACGCGCCTGATCGTGGACCTGAACCGCTCGGTGCGCCACCCGGCGCTGCATTTCGACACCATTCGGCAGGCGCCTGAAGACATACGCAAGGCCATTGTCGAGGCGTACTACGCGCCCTACCGCAGTCGCGCGCAGGCGCTCATGGACACCATCGTCACCCACCATGGCCAGGTGCTGCACCTGTCCTGCCACAGCTTTGTGCCGGAGCTCGACGGCGAGCGACGCACCGCCGACATCGGACTGCTGTACGACCCCAAGCGCGCCCTGGAAGCAAGCCTGTGCGAACAATGGCAAACAGCCATGGCCCGCCGGGATCATCGCCTCGCCATCCGTCGCAACTATCCCTATCGCGGCAACGGCGACGGTCTCACGACCACGTTTCGACGCCGCTATGCCCCCGACGCCTACCTGGGCATCGAGCTGGAAATCAACCAGGAGCATGTGTTCGCTGGCGGACATCACTGGACCTCGCTGCGCAAACTCATCGTCGACACCCTGTCGGAGCTACTCCAGCGCCCGGTCAAACCGGATCCGGCGGCCGCCCGCCATCCGTCGGGATCGCGCCCTAGCCAACGGGAGGAGACCTCCTCATGAAGATCGCCATCGGCTACGAACTCGTCTTCGAATGCCCGAAACCCACCCCCATGATCCTGACGCTGAGCGTGCACTACACGCGGGTGTCGGACATGATCATCCCGGACCACATGGTGGCCGACCCGCCGGTGCCGATCCGCGCCTACCGGGATCGCTTCGGCAACTGGTGTTCGCGCGTCATCGCGCCGGCCGGCCGCCTGAAGCTGTCAACCCAAGCGCTCGTGAACGACACCGGGCTCCCCGACGTGGTGGTGCCCGAAGCGCGTCAGACACCGGTCGAAGCACTGCCGGACGACACCCTCGAGTTCCTGCTCGGGAGCCGCTATTGCGAGACCGACCTGCTCTCCGACACCGCCTGGCAACTGTTTGAACAGACGACACCGGGCTGGCCCCGGGTCCAGGCCATCTGCGATCTGGTCCACAATCACATCCGCTTCGGCTATGAACACGCCGATGCCACCAAGTCGGCCTGGGGCGTGTGGAACGATGGCATCGGCGTGTGCAGGGACTATGCCCACCTGGCCATCGCCTTCTGCCGCTGCATGAACATCCCGGCGCGCTACTGCACCGGCTATCTGGGCGACATCGGCATGCCGCCCCCCTACGGACCGATGGATTTCGCCGGGTGGTTCGAGGCCTATCTGGACGGTGAGTGGTACACCTTCGATGCGCGCAACAACACCCCCCGCATCGGCCGGGTACTCCTCGCCCGTGGTCGCGACGCCGCCGACGTGGCACTGAGCAACGCCTTCGGCGCCAACGAACTGAAGAACTTCCTCGTGCGCACGGACGAAGTCCCCGACAGCTGACGCCCCTGCAGATCGTACCTGCCGGGGCGGTCTCACTCGAAGACGACCGCCTAGCGGGTCACTCGCAGGGATCCCGCCCCCGGGGCGCATTCATGCCGTTTCCGGTCACGAGCCGTCAGGGCGGCGGTAACCGTCCCTTCTTCAGTGACCGGAATCTTCGCTGGCGCGATACGCCATGATCTGCTTGAAGATCGCCCCGGCGGGGTATCAGGGGTAAAGCCCCCGCTCGGCACGGGCTTCGAGCACCCGGTGGCAGGCGATGATGAAGGCGGCGGTGCGTAGCGACACCTGTTTCTCCTCGGAGACCCGCCAGATCGCGCCGAAGGCGTTGACCATGATGCGCTCGAGCCGGTCATTGATCTCGTCTTCGGTCCAGAAGAAGCTCGAGAAATCCTGCACCCATTCGAAGTAGGACACGGTCACGCCGCCGGCATTGGCGAGCACATCGGGCACGACGAGGATGCCGCGGTCCTTGAGGATGTCGTCCGCCGCCGGCGTGGTCGGGCCGTTGGCGCCTTCGACCACGATCTTCGTCTGCACCCGAGGGGCCCGGACTTCGGTGATCTGCCCCTCAAGGGCGGCCGGCACGAGAAATTCGCAAGGCAGCTGCCAGAAATCCTCGATGTCGATCGGCGTGGCGCCGGGGAAGCCGGCCAGCGAGCCGTTCTCAGCCACATGGGCAAGCGCTGCCGGCACATCAATGCCCGCCTCGTTGTGCAAGGTGGCGCCGTGGTCGGCAGCGGCGATCACGCGGGCACCAGCCTCATGAAACAGGCGTGCTGCGATCCCGCCGACGTTCCCGAAACCCTGCACCACGACACGCGCGCCTTCCACCTCGATGTGCTGGTGACGCGCGGCCTCCCGGGCCGTGATGAACACACCGCGACCGGTCGCCTCATGGCGCCCCAGGCTGCCGCCAAGTGCCACGGGCTTGCCGGTTACCACCCCCGTGGCCGTGCCGCCACGATTCATGGAAAAGGTATCCATCATCACGGCCATGGTGACCGCATTGGTGCCCACATCCGGGGCGGGAATATCGCGGTCGGGGCCGATGATCAGGCCGATTTCCGAGGTGAAGCGCCGGGTGATGCGGTGCAGTTCATCCTTGGTGACCGCACGCGGATCGACCCGGATGCCGCCCTTGGCACCGCCAAAGGGCAGGCCCACTGCCGCGTTCTTGACCGTCATCCAGCCTGCCAGCGCCATCACTTCGTTGAGCGTGACCGCCGGATGGAAGCGGATGCCGCCCTTGCCGGGCCCGCGCGAGAGGTTGTGCTGGACGCGATAGCCCTCGTAATGGGCGATGGTGCCGTCATCGCGAACGATCGGCACATCGACGATGAGGGTGCGCTTGGGATGCTTGAGGGTTTCGATCCAGCGTTCCAGTTCGCCTAGGTAGGGGCGGACCCGCTCGATCTGCTCGATGAAACTGGCGTAAGGCTCGGGGGCGCTGGGATTGAGATAGGACAGGCCTCCCACGTGGGCCAGGTCGGTATCATGCATACGATCTCTCCGGGCAAGCGGCTGCGCAGGCCCGGAAAGGCGTCACGTCGACCGGGCGTACGCAACCCGTCTGGCGTTCAGGGGCGTTGCTACGTCCGTGAGCGTCTCGGTACGGCACCGGTGAGCGACACGCTGTTCGTCCACCGACACCACGTGCGTATCCTGATGGACTATAGCCCTTCGCCTTCGTTCCGTCCGGCGAGAAAAATGACCGGGCTCAGGCCGGCTGCGCCATGTCGTGTGCCTTGAGGCAGGCCGCCAGCGCCGAATCCATGGTCGCCAGATGCCCCCGGAACCAGTCCGGCAGCCCCTTGACGTAGGCTCGCGCCATCACCAGCGAACCCTGCTGGACGCGGGCCGACAGATGACTGAGGTCGGCCAGCACGCGCGCATGTTCCGCCTCGTGCTCACGAACGGCCGGGAACCGGCACGATTTCATGAGCTCGTACTCGCGCTCGAAATGCTTGCGCGTGTGCATGCGCGCCTGCTCGAACAGCACCGGAAAATCGGCGTCCGACGCCTGTTCGAGGGCACTCACGAAACTCAGGAACTCGCGGTGGGTATCATCCATTTCAGCCACGCCGAGGGCGTGGCCTGCGTCGTCCCACTGCATCAGATGGCCCCGTGGTTCTCGCGCTTGTTGCTGTTGGTCCTGGTCATCATGTCCTCGACCGACGCCTCGGGCATCTTGAACTTGTTGCTCTTGGTCGCTTCGTACATGGTCACCAGCTTGTCGGCGGCGCTCTGGCCCTTGAAGTCACTCTTTTCAAGGGCGAGTTCATCGGTCAGCTCGTTCCAGACCATGCCTTGCACCATCGGGATGAACACCACGCGGGCACCGTTCACCGTGGTCTGGAACTCGTCGTCGATGTTGACCGTGTAGAGCACCACCTGGGTGTCGGCATCGAAGGCCTCGCCCAGCTTCTCGAGCACGAAGGGGAATTCCTGCAGTTCGTCCAGCGAGCCGGTGAGCAGCTTCACCGATTCCGGCCCGGTCAGCAGGGCCACTTGCTTGAGCACACTCTTGGGCGGCTTGCGACGCCCCTGGTCATCGGCAACCTCGCCTTCGACCAGGATGAATTCACCGCGGTAAGACTGCCAGCCGGTCTCGGTGGCGGGCTCACAGAAGTTTTCATTGAAGAATAAGGGCTGGAATTTTTCCATCAGGGGGGAAGCGACCAACATGATCTTGGCTCCGGAAAATGGGTAAGTGATTCAGGCGGTTTCGGTGGCACCGATGAAGTCGAACACGTCCTCTTCGATGATCTCGAGCCCCACCTTCTTGCAGAAACGGCGTTCCTTGTCGTTGGGCTCGGGCAGCAGGATCCAGCCCGAAGGCTCGCCCGCGCCGTAGATGATGTCGGCCATCACCATGCGCTCGGTGTCGCGATTGAGGCGCAGCCCCATGAGCAGGTAGCGCTTGCCCGTGCGGTACTCCTTGAGCTCCGGCGGGATGGCGAAGCCACCCATCAGCTCGGTGATGTAGTCCACATAGTCGGCGTCGGAGGCGATGTAGACGCCTTCCGGACGCGGCGTGCCCATGGGCTTGAAGAGCAGGGGCAGGCTCATGTCGAGCGCGTCGACCTCGCTGTAGGCCGTGCCACTCCAGGTATAGAGCTTGTAGCGGAAGGGCGTGCCGCCGATGCGGGCGATCCCGACAATCAGGTTGTGGGGCTGGTCGGCATAGGAGTCCTGCAGCTGGGTGTCGCGATTGATGTCGATCACGTACTTCGGACGGATCGACTGCAGCCAGTCGTGCACGGCGCCACGGGTGTATGCCGTATCGCCGTAGGTACGATTGAGGAAGCGGGTGACAGTGGTACGTCCGCGCTTGAGTTCGACATTCATCGCCGCACGCGGAAATTCGTACATGAGCTTGGGCGCCATCGGGCGGCCGTCGTTCATCGCCAGAATGAGCTGGTCGCTGGTGGCGGGGATGGGGTCGCCAGTCTGCACGTTCTTGACGTCAGAGAGCACACTCGGGCCCAGGTACGGCACGATGGTGCCGTTGCCAAGGCCGGTCATGAGCAGTTCACGCTGATCGGGGGTCATGGGGCTTGCTCCGTAAGTCCAGGGCGGTCATGCCAACCGGAGTGCAAGAAGCGGGCCCGATGTAAAACGACGATTAATCAGTAACTTGGGGTTTTTGTCACTGTCGCATTGTGGACTTTGCGACAGGCAGGGCGCCATCGGAGAGCACCGATGGCGTGTCGGGAATGTGGGTCCCGACGGGAGAGCGCGCGACGATCTCGGCGGGAATGGCCGTCCGCGCGGGCATACCGACCGTCCGGCGACAAGTGAATTATGACATTGGCAATGTCATACGGGTTTGGGACAATGCGCCTCGTCCGCCCGGCAGCATCTCGCGATGAGCTCTGGGGTCAATGACGTCGCGGGGTGCTGCCACCGGCGGACAATTTGATGCGTTTACTGGCCGATCGCCAAGCGGTGCATCATCATCTTGAGGGCAAGATCATCCCCGGCATCGGCGGGTCGCGCGTCGTCAAGGCGATTGACATGTCGGACGGCCGACTGCACATGCGCATCGGCCTCAACGCCGTTCATCGCCAGCATGGTCTGCTCAGGGTAGGTGGTGGTGGGCTGCTCGGCGGTGTCATCGCCCGCATGGGTGATCATCGGCACCAGCAGCAGCGCCGCGGCAAAAACGATCGACATCAACAGGGGCAGCGTGGAATCGGGTCGGTTGGTGTTCATTGGGCACCTCAATCTGTCGTGGCCTGTATTCAGGGTTTCAGACTAATGTGCCCTGCTGTCGCGACGTGTCGGTGCCCGCTCAAAGCCCTGTCGGAACGGTCCTACAGCAGGGCGCCCCGGGCTCAGGGCCGACACATCACACACGACCGCCGGCCCTGCAGGCGCGCCAGGCCACCTCAGTCGCCACCCTTGAGCTTGGCGATGCCGATCGCCTTCATCACCACTTTTTCGTAGACCGGCTCGGTCGAGCCCTTCTTCATCTTGCGGATGAAGTATTTTTCGAAGGCGATCTTGGCCAGGTGCACCCACTTGCCCTGGGCGAACCAGTTCATGTTGCGCGGCGGGATCTGCGGCAGGGCCACGAAGGCGGCGCCGGTGTCGCCGAAATCGGCCAGACAGATAGCGTTCCAGGTGGCGGTTTCGGTGGGCTCGCGCCCGTCCATCAGCGCGCGGATGTTGAGCGCCGTGGCCGTGACCATGGATTCGATCATGTAGCCGGTCTTGGGCGTGCCCGTGGGCACCGGCGTGGCCTCGACCGGCGGAATGGCGACGCACACACCCACCGAGAAGATGTTGGGGAAGGCCGGGTTGCGCTGGTGCTCGTCGATGATCACGAAGCCGCGCGGATTGACCAGCCCTTCGATGCCGAACACCGCGTCCACGCCCTTGAAGGCCGGCAGCATCATCGAATACTTGAAGGGCACTTCGTGGCGCTTTTTCTCCTTGCCGTCCTCGTCATGCTCGATCACGTGCATGAGGCCGTCTTCGATCTTCTCCACCCTGGCGTTGCAGATCCACTTGATGTGACGGTCGCGGTAGGCCGACTCCATGATGCCCTTGGAGTCGCCCACGCCGGCCAGGCCCAGGTGTCCGATATAGGGCTCCGAGGTCACGAAGGTCATGGGTACCCGGTCGCGGATCTTGCGCTTGCGCAGATCGGCGTCGAGGATCATCGCGAACTCGTAGGCGGGGCCGAAGCATGACGCCCCCTGGACGGCACCCACCACGATCGGGCCAGGGTCCTTCACGAAGTTCTGCCACGATTTTTCGGCCGTGACCGCATGATCCACGTGACACACCGACTGGGTGAAGCCCCCGTGCGGGCCGAGCCCCGGCACCTCGTCGAAGGCCAGTTTCGGCCCGGTGGCTATCACCAGATAGTCGTAGCTGATGGACTGCCCGTCATCGAGCTCGATGGCGTTGTCCTCGGGATGGACGCGCTTGACGCCCTGGGCAATGAAGTCGATGTCCCTGCGCCGGAGCGGCTCGGCGGGATCGAGTTCGATATCCTCACGGGTACGCCAGTTGACGGCCACCCACGGGTTCGAGGGTACGAAATGAAAGCGCGCATCCCTGGCGACCACGGTGATGCGATCCCCGGGTCGGGCGTTGTCACGCATTTCATAAGCCATGGGCAAGCCACCGATGCCGGCCCCGATGATGACGATGTGTGCCATGAGTCTTCCTCCTCCTCTTCGCGGATCGAACTCGGAGCACCTCGGCGGGACGTGTGGTCGTCCTCTGTCGGGGAGGTTGCGTGGCCGCGATCCTGGGTGTCGCCTCACCCGGGCGCGGTACGCACGCGGTCTCTGACGACTCAATTAAATAAGCATTTGCTTATATACTAGATCGACAAACATCCATATGCAACAGCCACTTATGCTGCATCGCAGTAAGCCGATTGGCTGAGCCCTCCCGAGGCCCGGAAATGCCGCGCGCGCTCGCCACACCCGCTGACTGGCAAAGCGCGTCGAGATGCGGCACGTCCCGACCTGCCGTTCCGCCTTCGCGACAGCCGGCGCAATGATCGATGGTGAGCGCCGCGCCGGGGGCCACAACCCCGCTGCCCCGGAGCGGTCAGCCCGGTCCGGCCCCGTCCGGCAACGCGTCTACGTAGTCCTTGCGCAGCTTCTCGGCGACCAGCTTGTCCATCTCGCGGCGCGCCCGCTCGTGCGTGTCGAAGGCCTTCAGCAGGGTTCGACCGCTGGTGCCGATGCGTCCATAGGAGACGGACAGATCCGTTCCGGTCACCCGGACATGCCAGAACTTGCGAGCGCTACCCTGCTCGCACACCAGTTTGCGTTCGATCGCCGGCTCGTCTTCCGCCGCTTCCGGAGCGGATGCCGGTGCAAACGCCGCAACGGCAGCCGGTTCATGAACCATGGGGGCTGTGTGACCGTGGTCCAGCTGCACCTGGAGCGCCGGATCCTCGCTGGTGGCCAGCAGACGCTCGATACGGTCGATGACCCCCTCGGCATCCCGGAGCCAGTCGGCACCGGGAATATCGAGCACGTTCCAGCCGAAACTCCGGAGGATCGCCGGGCGGAAGACATAGCGCTCGGTCGCGTCCATGACCGACGCGTCGGGTGTGTCGAGCAGGATCGCCAGCCGGTAGCCGGCGCGGTCCGCGTCGACAATTGCCAGATCGCAACGAAAGCCCGAACGCCCCACATTGATTTCGACCCGGTGTCCGCGTGCACGCAAGGCCGCCGCCATGGCGTCGCGGATGGCGTCGGGGGGGACGTCCTGACTGAAGGCGCTGCGTGCGCCCTGGCCAAAGGTGCCGAGCACCGATTGGGCCCGTTCGAACTGGCCGGTCGCGCTGGCCTGGGCAAACTGCAGGAAGCCGCGCAGGGCCGCCGCCCCGTCGTTATGCACATTGGTGATCGCTTCGGCCTGGATGGTGGTGACCACGCCCATCCGGTGGCGGGCGCGGCTGAAGATCACGTTCAGGCGCTTCTCGCCGCCCCGCTGGTTGATCGGACCGAAGTTCATCAGCATCTTGCCGTTGGGGCCCGGTGCGTAACAGATGCTCAGGAGGATGATGTCGCGCTCGTCCCCCTGGACGTTTTCCAGGTTCTTGACGAACAGTCCATTGAACTGGCCGTCGTCCTCGCGCACGTATTCCTGCTCCAGGCGTATCGCGAATGTTTCGTCTTCGGCGGCCAGTTCGTCGAGCGCCGACTCGATGGCTCCCTGCTGGGCTTCGGAGAAGGCGACGATACCGATGCTGTGGCCCGTCTCGCGCCAGAGCAGTTCTCGCACGGTGCAGGCGATGAAACGCGCTTCCGGGGTGTTGCAGCGATCTTCATACACCCCGTCGGCAAGCAGATGGAAACTGATCGGCCGTTCAAGCAGCTCGTCGGCCCCGATCACGCCGGCATCGTCCTGGTCGGAGCGCAGCACCGGCACCTCGTCGTTGAGCTGCTCGATCGTGCGGTCCGGAATCGTGACCAGGCGGCCATCGTAGAACGCCGCGTTGGAGAAACTGATCAGCGATTCATGCCGGCTGCGGTAGTGCCACGCGAGCAGGGTGGCCGGCAGATTGCGCGCCGCCTGATTGAGCAGGCTGTCGGCATCGAGATTGATGGCAATGCGCTCGCCGTCCTCATCCACCAGCACTTCGTCCTCACCGTCATTCGAACTGCTGGAAAAGAAGCTCGTGGGCGGCAGCTGCATTTCATCGCCCACCACCACCACCTGGCAGGCGCGACTGAGCGCCGGCACGGCCTCTTCCATCGGAATCTGGCTGGCCTCGTCGAAGATCACCACGTCGAACAGGTCGGGCGACAGGGGCAAGGTATCGGACACCGACAGCGGGCTCATGAGCCAGATGGGCTTCAAGTCGTTGACGACATCGCCGGTCTCGGCGTCGCTCAGATCGCGAATCGACCGGTAACGCATGCTTTTGCCGAACTCGCGTTCGAGCTCTCGCCGGCCGGCGGCATAGCGCTTCTTGAACTGCTTGTCGTCTTCGTCCAGCTGGGCGGCCGAGAGCATGGAGACGCGCACATGGTCCGCGAACTTGCGGTGCTGTGTGGCCAGGACCACCTCGGCGTTGAGTCGGTTCATCTCGCTCTGGGCCTGAGCGATGGCCCTGGCGGACTGGGCGAGGGCAGCACCACCGAACTGCGCCAGGACCGGATGGCTTCGCTCCATGCGCTTGAGGTTTTCATCCAGGATCAGCGCATCGAGCACGTCGGGCGCCGCCTCCAGCGTCTGGACCGTGGCCACGAAGGCCGGGTCGGTCTCATGCACCGCACGCAGCAAGGGCAGCATGTCGGGCACATCGTCGAGCACTTCGCGCAGGTCGCGACCGAGCTCGTCAATCTCCTGCAAGGTGCCCCCCGCGCGGAGACTGAGCGCCTCCGCGACCGTCCGGGCCAGCGTCTCGAGCGCGTCGAGGCTGGCGCTGGCGACGCGGGCAGCGGCGACCGGGTCGGGTGTCTGGCGCAAGCCATCGACAAGCCGGCGGGGCGCCCCCTGGTGACCGAGTTGATCGACCAGTTCGGCGGCGGTGTCGACAAAGGCCTGCACATCGGCCACGCCGTAGCGCCGTGCGCTTTCCGCCGCCAGGGCGTCCTGCGCTTCGATGGCCGCGTGTTCGGCGGCGAGCGTCTCGAGCACCCGGACGTAGTCCGGACGCACCGCATGACGGGAAAAATCGTATCGACGCTTCATTTCACCGCGCAGGCGCCACCAGGCGGGCTGAATCCAGCGCAGCAGGGAAGGCTCGAGCCGCCGGGCCAGGTCGAGAGCCGACCGGGTATCGCCGCTGTCGAGTTTGTCCTGCCAGTGCCCGGTCTGTGATTGGGCCGTGGCGACTTCTTCGGCGCGCGCGGCAAGCTCCTGGCGAAGCGACTGGAGCGCGGCAAAGCCGCTCGAACCACTGTCGAGCACGTCCAGATGCGCCGCCAGACCGGTCTGCACCAGCTGCGCGCTCTCGGTCGCGATGGCGAGCGCCTCGTCAAGGGCATGCTCGGGGCCGATCAGCCCGGCATCGTCGTCGAGCACGGCGCCCAGACGATCGAACTGAGCCTCGATCTGCGTGCACACCGCCTCGATGCGGGCGACGGGGTGCTCGTCCAGCACCACGTCCCGCGCCAGGCGGGCCAGCGGATGCGCGGCGAAACCACGCATGCCGAAACGCTCCTGGACGAAGCGATGGAGACGCTCCGCCAGCGACCGGTGGGCATCCCAGGTGGCGAGGCTGGGCAGCTGTTCACGCTGAAGGGCATCGGCGTGAGGCACCGCGGCGGACACGGCGATACGCCGCAGCAGGGCGCGGACGGTGCCATCGAGCGGCGCCTGCTGGCCCGCGAATGCCGACTCGAAGGCGTCGATGCGTCCCTGATGGGCAGACACCAGATCGACGAGCGCCTGACGGCGTGACTGCAGGGCCTCACTCTGCTCGCGCGCCGAAGTCCATGCTTCATAGCACTGCTTGAGGTCGGCGATGAAGGCTTTCTTGTCGGCCTGCGAGTCGTGAATCAGACAACACAAGGGGTCGAGACCGCTCTGCTTCAGGCGGTGATGCACCACATCGAGCGCGGCGCGCTTCTCGCACACGAACAGCACGCGTTTGCCACGGCCTGCGTAGTCGGCAATCAGGTTGGTGATGGTCTGGGACTTGCCCGTCCCGGGCGGCCCTTGAATGATGAAGCTGCGCCCGCTGCGGGCGAGACTCACGGCCGCGTTCTGGGTGGCGTCCGAGGCCACCACATTCCATTGCTCCATCGGTGGGAGCGGCGGTGGCGAATCGGATTCGATCTCACGCGGATCGACCGAAAACACCCGGTCGAAGGCAGGGTTGTCGGTGGGCTCTTCGATCAGCTGCCGATAGTCCTGGACCAGCGACATCTTGCGGTAGTTGAAGTTGGCCAGGGTCACCTGGGTGAGATCGAGATCCCAGGCGTAGCGATGACCCTCCGATTCCTCAAGAATGAATCCCTCGCGCACCCCCGCTTCGGCCTCGACCATCCGGGGTCGCCGCAGCTGACGGGCGGGCGGCGCGCCGGCTTCGAATCGCTGGGGCAGCGGGCTGGGGCGAACCCGGTGTTCGAACAGCGCCTGACCGAGCGGTCGATAGTCGTCCCGGGCGTAGCTGTAGGGCGGCAGGCCCGCTTCGGCGCCGCGACGCTGGGCGCGACTGGACGCACGCCGCCGCACAAAGCGCTGCATGCGCTGCAGCGCCTTCTGGCGGACCAGCCGGATCGACGCCTTCTCGATACAACGCAGTTCGACGGACGGCTCGGTGCGGCGAATCTGTGCCAGCAGATCGGCATGGATCGAGGCGATGGAGGTCGTGCTCAGGTCCGCCGTCTCGGGCAGATCGATCCCGTAAAGCTGATCCAGGTGATGGCGCAGGACCGGATTGAACTCGGCCTCGGCGCTTTCGCTCTGGATGACGTACTGATCGCGCACCCCCTTGCGCTTGACCAGACTCACCGGCAGCCACAGCAGCGGCGTGAGGATGCGTTCGTCCGGGCTTTCCTTCAGGTTGTGCCAGCGCAGAAACGCCACCACCACGCGCAGATTGCTGAAGCCATACTCGGCGCGGTCCCGACGCGATTCGGAGATCAGGCGATCGAGCGCCGAAGGCAGGTAGGGCTGGTCGTCGAAACGCAGCCAGCGCTGCAGCGAGACCGCATTGCCCGACAGCAGCTCCTTCGCGAAGGGGCCACCCCAGGTGCAGATCTCTTCTGCGCGCACCCGGTCAACCTGCAACATCAGGGGCACGCTGGCAACGGTCAGATTGACGCTGGCCGCGGTGGCCTTGTAATAGAGCAGGCGGTTGCGCCGCGAGATGTCGAAGAGCCGGTCGCGCAGATGCCCGAGCACCGCCGTTCGGCGCGACTCGAGGCCGGTCGTGCCCTCGAGCGCCCGATCAACGTCCACACCGATGGGCTGGTCGCGCCAGGTGCGCAGCCGCGTCGCCAGGCTGGCCACATCGGTGGCCCGGTCGTGGCGGTTGATGTGGGTCATCTCCACGATGACGGCCGCCACCACCGGGTGCAGGCGGGAATTGATCCTGAACAGATCGCGCCTGAGCAGCACGAACCGGCGCAGGTCCTCATCCGAGGCGAAATCAAGCCCGCAGGCAAGCGCGGCCAGCGCCATGCCGAGCAGGAAGACGTCGGTGATTTCGTCGTGATGGCCGAGGCGCATCTCCCAGGAGGCCGGCCCGGGCAGATAGACCGGTCGATCCACGGACTCGGCGGCCTCCGTCTGGATCGCCTGGTCCGACACGTTGCGCTGGCCGCTCTGGTCGGGATCGATGCGCAAGGCGCCGACGATGTTCAAGCCCGAGGCGGTTTGCGGCTGAACGCGCCGGATGGCCTCGATATTCATCGTCGGGGCCTCGCCTTCCGGGCGGCGCAGCGCGAGGGCGCCACTGTCGGCAAAGACCAGATCGAGATCACCCAGCGCCGCGACCCGTCCCTGCGCATGCAAGGCGGCGACCTGCTCGAACAACGGCAGCATCAGGACCAGCACGTCGTCGGTCGACAGGCCAGCGCCGGCCTGCGCTTCGATCAGCGTGCGCAGCGCACCGGTGTTTTCATCCGGCATGATCGGCATGCTCATGCGCTCACCTCATTGGCCAGCTGGCGTTTGTAGCGGTCCAACTGCCGTTTGTTGAATCCGGCATCGCGCTGGAGGTTCACCTGGAGCGCGTCGAAACTGCCCAGCGCCCCGGCCATCCGGCCGGCCCGCAGCAGTCCCGGATCGCGCAGCTCCGGGTCCGCCAGTGCCAGGTCGACCATGAGTGCATTGAGATAGCGATACACGCTGTCGCTCACGAGATCAGGCGTGAAGCTCGCGAGGTCGACGCCTTGCTCATCCTCGCCCCAGTCGGGAAAGAGGCCACGCACCTGCGCCATGACGGCGTCACTCACGCAGCTCGTGTCCGTGAGGTAGTGGGCGAGAAACCCGCGGGTGAGTGTCTGCAGGCGGGCCTGATCCGGCAGATCCAGCTGATCGAGGTCCAGCGCGCCGACGAGCCGCTTGCGCAGCCAGGCCTCCAGGCCCTCGTCGCGCGCCCACCACAGGGCCAGCGCCCGCGAGCGGATGAATGTCTCCGGATGCGAATACCCGGTGCTCGCGCCCTGCTCGGTGGATTCGATCTCCTCGGCCTGGCGCAGGTAGGCCGCCGCGTCCACCGTGCCGATGCCGGTCACCACCTTGACCAGGGTGGTGATCGCAGGCTCGAGCGCACCGGCTGCGATGGCACTACCGCGATCGGCGAAGACCTCGGTATGCAGGCTGTAGCGTCGGTAGGTCTCCCGGTGGCTATCGCTCGAACCCTGTGCCGATATCGCGTCGTGCAGGATGCGGTCGGCGACGAGGAACTGCCCGTCGTCGCGGGACCACAACAGGTGATGCGCCAGTTCATGGCCGAACACCGCCAGCAGTTCTTCGGGTGACAGGCGCTCGAGCAAGGGGCCTTGCAGCACCATGTGGATCTCGCCGGGCACAAAGACCAGCGAGGCGTTCATTTCCAGCCCGGAGGACTGGTACAGTGTGGCCGTCCCCGCCAGACCGAGGCGCTGCATGGCGGTTGCCAGCGCGGCATGCACGTCCCCGTGCGCCTGCGCGTCGATCCGGTAGGTGTCGCGCAACAGCTCTGCGCGCAGGGATTCGAGCTGTTCGGAGCCCAGCGTGCGCTCGCTTGCCCAGCGCCAGACCTCCGGTTCATGGGTGCGCAGATAATCCACCACCCTGGTGTGATAGGTCAGTGGCTCAAGCGCACTGAAATCCGGGCCGCAAGACATGGGGCTCCCTCGATGGAAATCTCCAGCGATTCTACAAGGGCTTGCATGGCAATGCCGTTGCCATGCGCCGGAATCTCATCGGGCATGTGCCGTGGTGCCCAGGGGCCCCGGCACCTGGCCTTACCTGACGGGACGGATCTGCGCGACCGGCGCGAAGTCCATGGTGCGGGTTTTCGCATTCCAGAGGAGCGGACGCCAGCAGAAAGTTGCCTCGGCTCGCGAGACCGCCTTTTTTTGCCCGCACAAGGGCCCCCCGACCATCAACAGTGCCGTTGCCGGCGTGGTGCTTCGATCGATCTGCACGCCGCCATGTCCCGCACTAAAGACGTCGCTCGCCTGACCATCTCCTCGGCTGACAAACACCGTTGCCTGACTGCCGCCCGAACCCGAAAACAGCGACGCGGCCCCCTTGCAGACGAAGCCGCCCTCATTCACCACGAAGTCATCGATCCCGTCATTGGTCAGATCGGCGGTATGGATCAGCTCCGGCGATCGATCAGGCTGAGCACCCACCGCCTGGCACGCGCGGATCATCTCCTGCACCTTGCTCTTCACCTGGAGCGGCAACGGCGGCAGGGCCGAGGACTGCGTTTGGGCAGTCGCGGGAACGACGAAGAATGCAGTCATGAGGAGCGAGCGGGATAGCGAGATCATGGAGACCCTTGGCAATTGAGGTTGTGGTCGGTACGGCTCAACCAGAAAGCAAGAATGGCGGCCGTCGTGATGGCAACGAGCAGCTCCAGCCGTGGCAGGTGACCGAACACCGCCGCCTGCAGGACCGAGCCGACAGCGCCGGCTGCACAGACAAGGCCGATCAACCGGGGGCGCGCCTGACCGAGCCGTCCTCGCAGGTAGCGGTGGCAGAGACCGGCAGCAGTGGCTGGCAGCAGGCCCACGGGATACGCGAACATCAGGATCAGCGCGATGGCGCCGCCGAATTCGCCCCAACGGTCATGGCCAAACTGGTTGTCCGGGTCGTGGATGAGGTCGGGCAGCACGATGAACAGGATGAAGCCGACCGTCATCAGCAGCGCTCCGAACAGGGGGCCGCCGAGGATGTACCAGCGCAGGATGCGGCGACGGGGGCGGTTCGATGTCATAGGCGTGAAGACTATGCCAACAGCATTCTCTGGTCAATCACAAGGTGTGATACCACTGCGTGAGACGGATCACGGCGCTTTCGGCTGCGGATTGCACGCCCCGATGTCCGCACCCTGCCCCCGGTGCAGGGCTGAACACCCGATACCGATGGCAGCACAACCGATGGCGCCTGACCGGTGCGGGACGCCACTCACGTGGACAGATTGACCTCCACAACGCCGCCGATCACGAGAAACTCACCCTCGCCCTGCAGCCGGTCGGGCATCAGTCCGTAGTGGTAGAGGATCTTCTCCATGGGGATGTCGGCGCACAGGATGTAGTCGCCGAACTCGCCAGCGCGGTCGCGGCTGGCGGTGAAGGAGCTGAGGTTGTTGAGCAGGATGATCGGGTTACCGTGCTCGGTCTCGCCCAGAACCTCGTGGTCGCCGATGCGATTGACCCCCCGGTAGAGCGTGATGTGGCGCACCGCCCGGTGGCGGACCGTCAGTTCATATTGGCACCAGGTGTAGAGCAGATCGAGCTGGGCTTCGAGGGCGTTGGTGCCGTAGAGACCGCGGCTGCGGTCTTCCTGATAGCGATACCAGGCCGGCGATGAGGGGTCACGCAGCGATTCCCCGTGAAAACGCGGCACCAGCCCGAACCGGGATTCCACCCAGGCCTTGAGCACCGCCCCCTCGCGGTTGTCCGAATTGAAACTCCAGCCGCGGATGAGCCGCTCCCAGTTGGCGCGGGCGCGCTTCTTCTGTCTGGCCCCGCCGGTGTAGCCGGCCGCTTCGAGTTCTTCCAGACAGAAACGCACCGTCAGGTAGTCCCGAAACACGTCCACACGTGCCGCCACATCGGGCTGGGCCTCCAGACGGCGGAACAGGTCGCGATGCAGCTCGCGAATGCCGTCGATGTGGATCGGGGTCGGGTAGCGCTGGAAGGTGATGCCGCCGAGGATGACCGCCGGCAGGTTGCAGCGATTGATGGGCAGGCGTGCGTAGGCGGGCAGGGTGGATGCGTCAGCCGTCGGGGATTTGTCGTTACCCCGACAAGTCGTGGGGTTATTGTCGCATGTCGCCGACGCAACAGCCTTGTCGGTCCGATCAGAATCCATTGTGTTTACAAACCCTTAGAGGCTGCCAGCCGGCCTGGCACGCGTTGTGCAGAGGAAGAGGCGCGACTCTCAACAATCCTCGCAAACCGACTGACAGATTAAGGAGATTACACCATGGCTAAATTGCGTCAATGTGCCATCTACGGTAAGGGCGGTATCGGCAAGTCCACCACCACCCAGAACCTCGTGGCTGCGCTGGCCGAATCCGGCAAGAAGGTGATGATCGTGGGCTGCGACCCCAAGGCCGACTCGACCCGACTCATCCTCCACTCCAAGGCTCAAACCACCGTGATGCACCTGGCTGCTGAAGCCGGTTCGGTGGAAGACCTCGAACTCGAAGACGTGCTCTCCGTCGGTTTCGGCGGCACCAAGTGCGTTGAGTCCGGTGGTCCGGAGCCTGGCGTGGGCTGCGCCGGCCGCGGCGTCATCACCGCCATCAACTTCCTGGAAGAAGAAGGCGCCTACGACGAAGACCTGGACTTCGTGTTCTACGACGTGCTCGGCGACGTGGTGTGTGGTGGTTTCGCCATGCCCATCCGCGAGAACAAGGCTCAGGAAATCTACATCGTCTGCTCCGGCGAGATGATGGCCATGTATGCGGCCAACAACATCTCCAAGGGCATCGTGAAGTACGCCAACTCCGGTGGCGTGCGTCTGGCCGGCCTGATCTGCAACAGCCGCAACACCGACCGCGAAGACGAACTGATCATGGCTCTGGCCGAGCGCCTGGGCACCACCATGATCCACTTCGTGCCGCGTGACAACGCTGTGCAGCACGCCGAGATCCGCCGCATGACGGTCATCGAGTATGACCCGAAGCACAAGCAGGCCGACGAGTACCGTGCGCTTGCCCGCAAGATCGACCAGAACACCAACTTCGTCATCCCGACCCCGATCGAGATGGAAGAGCTCGAAGAGCTGCTGATGGAGTTCGGCATCATGGAAGCGGAAGACGAGTCCATCGTCGGCAAGACCGCTGAAGAGCTGGCCGCTGGCTGATTGCCCCCGCCTGACGGGGCATGACGCCCCGTCGGGTTCAGATTGAAGTCACGTTTTTTTGATGTCTTGCGCGGATTGGCGCAGATGTCGAAGGAGAAATGAAATGGCTGTACTGACCCGTGACGAAACCGAAGCCCTCATCGCCGAGGTGCTCGAGGTTTATCCCGAAAAAGCCAAGAAGGACCGCAAGAAGCACCTGGCGGTCAACGATCACGAAGTTGAGCAATCCAAGAAGTGCATTACGTCCAACCGCAAGTCGCTGCCGGGCGTGATGACCATCCGCGGCTGTGCCTATGCCGGTTCCAAGGGTGTGGTGTGGGGTCCGATCAAGGACATGATCCACATCTCCCACGGCCCCGTCGGTTGCGGTCAGTACTCCCGCGCCGGTCGTCGTAACTACTACGTCGGCACTACCGGCGTCGATACCTTCGGCACGATGAACTTCACCTCCGACTTCCAGGAGAAGGACATCGTCTTCGGCGGCGACAAGAAACTCGCCAAGCTGATCGAAGAGATCGAACTGCTGTTCCCGCTGCACAAGGGTATCTCCGTGCAGTCCGAGTGCCCGATCGGTCTGATCGGTGACGACATCGAAGCCGTCTCCAAGAAGGCTTCCGCCACCATCGACAAGCCGGTTGTGCCGGTGCGCTGCGAAGGCTTCCGCGGAGTGTCGCAGTCCCTCGGCCACCACATCGCCAACGATGCCATCCGTGACTGGGTGCTCGACAAGCGTGATGGTCAGGACTATGACTCCACCCCCTACGACGTGGCCATCATCGGCGACTACAACATCGGTGGCGATGCCTGGGCCTCCCGTATCCTCCTCGAGGAAATGGGCCTGCGCGTGGTTGCCCAGTGGTCCGGCGACGGCACCATCGCTGAAATGATGAACACGCCGAAAGTGAAGCTGAACCTGCTGCACTGCTACCGCTCGATGAACTACATCAGCCGCCACATGGAAGAGAAGTACGGCATTCCCTACATGGAATACAACTTCTTCGGCCCGACCAAGATCATCGAATCCCTGCGCCGCATTGCCGCCTTCTTCGACGACTCCATCAAGGAGAAGTGCGAACAGGTGATCGCCAAGTACCAGCCGATGATGGACGAAGTCATCGCCAAGTACCGCCCGCGGCTGGAAGGCAAGAAAGTCATGCTGTACGTCGGCGGTCTGCGCCCGCGTCACGTGATCGGTGCGTACGAAGACCTCGGTATGGAAGTGATCGGCACGGGCTACGAATTCGCCCACAACGACGATTACGACCGCACCATCAAGGAGATGGGTGACGCCACCCTGCTGTACGACGACGTCACCGGCTTCGAGCTCGAAGAGTTCGTCAAAGCGCTCAAGCCCGACATGGTCGGCTCCGGCATCAAGGAGAAGTACATCTTCCAGAAGATGGGCATTCCGCTCCGCCAGATGCACTCCTGGGACTACTCCGGCCCGTACCACGGCTACGACGGTTTCGCCATCTTTGCCCGCGACATGGACATCGCTCTGTCGAACCCGATCTGGGACAACATGGTCCCGCCCTGGAAGAAGGCCGCTGCCCCGGACGAGCTCCAGAAGGTCGCGTAACAACGCACACATCATTTAATTCTTGTGCCCCTGTCTGCAGATGAGCAGCAGGGGCGTGGAGAAACGCAATGCAAACCGCAGACAAGATCAAGCCGTGCTATCCGCTGTTCCGCGACGACGACTACAAAGAGTCCCTCGGCAACAAGCAACAGGTTTTCGAAGAGAACCACTCCAAGGAAAAGATCTGGGACACCTTCATGTGGACCACGACCCAGGAGTACCAGGATCTCAACTTCCAGCGTGAAGCGCTGACCGTCGATCCGGCCAAGGCCTGCCAGCCGCTGGGCGCCGTGCTGTGTGCCTCGGGCTTCCACAAGACCCTGCCGTATGTTCATGGCTCCCAGGGTTGCGTGGCCTACTTCCGCACCTACTTCAACCGTCACTTCAAGGAGCCGTGCTCCTGCGTGTCCGACTCGATGACGGAAGATGCAGCGGTGTTCGGTGGGCAGAAGAACATGTTCGACGGCCTGGCCAACGCCAAGGCCATGTACCAGCCGGACATGATCGCTGTTTCCACCACCTGCATGGCCGAGGTGATCGGTGATGACCTGAACGCCTTCATCAACAACAGCAAGAAGGAAGGTCACATTCCCCAGGAATACCCGGTGCCCTTCGCCCACACCCCGTCCTTCGTCGGCTCGCACACGACCGGCTGGGACAACATGGAAGAAGGCATCCTGCGTTCCTTCACGCTGAACAACATGGAAGGCAAGGTGGTCGGTTCCAACGGCAAGGTGAACCTGGTCGCTGGCTTCGAGACCTACCTGGGCAACTACCGTGTGGTCAAGCGCATGCTCACCGAGATGGGCGTGGATTACACCATGCTGTCCGATCCGTCCGAAGTGTTCGACACCCCGTCTGACGGCGAATTCCGCATGTACTCCGGCGGCACCACCATCGACGAGATCAAGGACGCCCCGAACGCCTACAATACCCTGCTGCTGCAGCCGGCCCAGCTCGAAAAGACGAAGAAATTCGTTGAAAACACCTGGAACCACGAAGTGCCCAAGCTCGAGATCCCGATGGGTATCGACTGGACCGACGCGTTCCTGATGGAAGTGAGCAAGATCACCGGCAAGCCGATCCCCGAGTCCCTCGAGATCGAGCGCGGTCGTGCGGTGGATGTGATGGCCGACAGCCACGCCTGGCTGCATGGCAAGAAGTTCGCCCTCTACGGCGATCCGGACTTCGTGCGCGGCATGGTCAAGATCCTGCTCGAGTGCGGCGCCGAGCCGACCCACGTGCTGGTTCATAACGCCAACAAGCGTTTCGGCAAGGCCCTGACCAAGATGCTCGAAGAGAGCCCCTTCGGCCAGAACGCCACCGTGCATATCGGCAAGGACCTGTGGCACCTGCGCAGCCTGTGCTTCACCGACAAGCCCGATTTCCTGATCGGCAACTCGTACGGCAAGTACATCCAGCGTGACACCCGCCACAAGGGTGAAGAGTTCGAAGTGCCGCTGATCCGTCTGGGCTTCCCGCTCTTCGATCGTCACCACCTGCATCGCCAGACCACCATGGGCTACGAAGGTGTGATCCAGGTTGTCACCACGCTGACCAACGCTGTCCTTGAGCAACTCGACAAGGAAACGATCGGCATGGGGACCACCGACTACAACTTCGATCTGGTTCGGTAAACGGTGGGTTACGGCCGCCGCGGGCGGCCTAACCCACCCTACCTCCCTAGGGAATCGTAGGGTGGGTTAGCGGAGCGTAACCCACCGCTCCGCGCCCGCACGTGGCGGCCACCTACGCCACAAGGAGCGTAAGCATGGCAAACATCATGATCCGCAAGAACGACGAGGGCGGTCTGGTCTTCTACCTCCCCAAGCGGGATCTGGAAGCCTCGATCGAGTCCATCGAGTTCGACGAGGACGAAAAATGGGGTGGCGAGCTCAAGCTGGATAACGGCGGGTCTTACTACATCGACCCGATTGCCCGTCCGCCGCGCCTGCCGATCTCCCTTCGCGCCAAACGCCTCAGCGTGGCCGAGGACTGAAGCCCGACATCTCATGGCCGGACACCGTTGTCCGGCCCCGATGTTCAACCTTTAGGAGAAATCACCATGGCTATGACGATTGATCCCGACATGTGCACCGCGTGTGACGACTGCCGTCCGGTCTGCCCGACCAAGTCGATCCAGAAAGGCAAGATCTTCTACACCATCGACGCCTCGACCTGTACCGAGTGCGATGGCGACGCAGACTCGCCCCTGTGTGTGGACGTGTGTCCTTCCGGCTGTATCAGCCCGCTCTGAGCGGGCCTGTCAGTCAGTAAAACTTGCACCCGGAACCGTCGGCTGCCCTCCTGGTCGGCGGTTCCACCTCCAGTTTGCTGATCCAAGCACCGATGTCGATGCTTCGCTGAGCACGCTGTGCGCTCAAAACCCAAAACTCAGGAGCCTCACCATGTCCAAGACGCCCATTGCCTCCCGTGAGGCCGCCCTGCGCCTGGCCCTGGCCGCCCGCGCCCTCGACGGACTCGATGTCCCTGCCTTCGTCGCCGCACTGACCGAGCGCCTTGGTGCCCCCATCACCGAAGCCAAGCTCGCCGGCATCACCTCGGACGATCTGTGCGAACTGCTCGCCGGTGAATTCGCCGATGAAGGCTGCAAAGTCGGCGCCAGCGAGGAACAGCTCAAGGAGGCCGTGCGCCTGCTGCAGGGCGAGGGGGTTGAGTCCGACGTGTTTCCAAGCATCGAAGCCTACGCCGACGGCGACATGCCCGGCTCGTTGCGTGTGGCCGTGGCCGCGAATCGGGGTGAAAACCTCGACGGCCACTTCGGCTCCTGCGACCGCTTCCTGATCTACCAGGTGGCCAAGGACGAAATCCGTCTGGTCGAGGTGCGCAGCACCGCGGAAACCAACGAGGCCGACGACAAGAACGCCGCCCGCTCCGCGCTCATCAACGATTGCCAGATCCTCTACGTGCAGTCGATCGGCGGCCCCGCCGCCGCCAAGGTGGTGCGCGCCGACGTGCACCCGGTCAAGCTGCCCACCGGCGGCCCGGCCCGCGAAGTACTCAAGCAACTGCAGGCGCGCCTCGACAGCCCACCGCCCTGGCTGGCCCAGATCATGGGCGTTCCCTCCGCCTCCCTGGCGCGCTTCGAAGCGGCCATCGAGGAGGAGGAACACGCATGATCACCACCGAACAGCTCAACGCCGTGGCCGAAGCGGCTCGCGCCAAGGCCGACATCGCCGCCCTGCGCGAGCAGTTTCCCGCCCTGCACTTCACCGAGTGCTCGGACGACGACGTGTCGCCGAACTACCGCCCGGCCATCGACGCCGGCAAGCACTACCTCTATTACATCGCCGGCGCCGATGGTCATTGCCTGTCCATGACCAACGACCCCGAGATGGCCACCGGCATCCTGCTGGCTGAGAAGTACGATGGGGCCGAGGATGAGGACGACTGACCGCAGCGGCCATGAGTGGTGAGCCCCACGCCGGCCCCGCACACACGGACAGAACCGCGGACGCGGGACTGTGCGAGGGGTGTGCCTATGCCGACACCTTCCTGAGCGACGGGCGCTGCGTGCCCGGCGACATCTGCGTGCGCGCCCACTCGGGGCGGCAGATCGATCGCTTCATGCGCTTCAATCGCGACGAAGCCGTCAAGTTCGTCAACGACATCTTCTGGGAGCGCCGCGCCATTGCGGCCCGCTACTCGCCGCTGGAGTCCATCGAACATCTCAAGCGCGACCCGGATGAAGTGGTCCGCCGCAACGTGGTGCTCAAGCTCCCCGAAGACCAACTGAAGGACATGATTGGCGACCCCGATCGGGAAGTGCGCCAGTCGGTCGCCATGCGTTTGCCCACCGAGCTGCTGCCGCGCATGATGCACGACCCGGACTACATCATCCGCGCCACGGTGGCGCGGCGCCTGCCCCACAAGTTTCTGAGCCGGATGGCCACCGACCACGAGCGCGAAGTGCGCAAGATCGTCGCCAGCCGGCTGCCGCCGTTCGCCCTGGAATGCGTGGCTGACGACGAAGCCCCCGAAGTTCGCGCCGTTGTGGCCGAGCGCGCGCTGCCACCGTTGGCAGACCGCCTGCTCGACGACGCCGAATGGTGGGTGCGCCTCGCCGCGGTCGAGAACGCCTCCCTCGAGGCCCTCGAAGCCCATCAGGACGACCCCGAACCCGACGTGCGCGAGGCGGTGCGCGTTCGTCTGCAGCACGGTGCTGCCTGATCCGGAGACCCCCATGAAAACGCCCCAGGCCTGGTCCGAGTACTGCAAGAGCCTCGCCCCCGCCATCGTCATGGCCTGTTCGCAGGTACCGGCCACTCAGGGCAGCACCGCCCTGACCAAGGCCATCGGTGCCGCCCTGCCGGAATGGAAGTTCCGCCACGCCCTGTGCCATGGCGGCTGGTATCGGCTCGGCGGCATCGTCTTTGCCGACGGCGAACGCGTGGCCGACGACATCGAAGCCTGGGCCGAAGAACGCCTGGACGCCGTCGATCAGGACGCCGGCGCCCTGGCCGAGGAATTGCTCGACCAGTACGGCGACAAACGCCTCTACGCCACCCGCCTGGTGGGCAAGACGCACTACTTTGTCGCCCCCGCCGGTGAAACGGCGGACGACTTCCTGCAACTGGAGATCGAAGAACTGCAGGAAATGCGCGCCCACCGCCTGTTCGAGAACGACGCCCACACCCTCGAAGAGCTGGTCGCGCCGGACGACCTCACCCCCAACCTCACCCCGGTGGGCCTGCCCTTCTATCGTCTGAGACGCTTGCAGCATCTGGGCGCCTTCGTCGAGCGCATGCAGCAAGGCAAGACCGACGCCACACCCATGCAGCGATTTCTCAACGACTGGAGTGACTCCAGCGCCGACAGCGCCACCCGCTTTGCCAACCAGTGGGTCATCGCCACCCGCGAACACCAGGACCGCTTCGGCCAGCCGGTCCTCAACGCCCGTCCCATGGCCGCCGTCGAGGGCGAACCGCCCGAGTTCGAGGCCGAAGGGTCAATGAACGGCACCGCCCTGTCCACCGCCCTCCAGCAGTTCGACCGCGCCGTCGGCTACCCCATGGCCTGGTACTTCCACATGCTCGCCACCCACGCCGTCCCCTACTGGGTCGCCCAGACCGTGGTCGAAGACAACCTGGGTGACTACGCCTACCTGCCCGAGAAAGACGTGGCGGTGGTGCGCAAGTGGCTGCACACCCCGTACGCGGTGAACACATGACCTACGACCAGTTCTACCTGAGCTACACCGGCGTTGCCTTGCCACTCAGGATGGTCAGCCCCATCGACCAGGCCGCCACCGAAAACCGCAATACCTGGTTCGGCGTGTGCGTGGACGACGCCGGCCGCATCACGCTGATTCACAAGCGGGTATATGGGGAACTTGAACTGTCGCATCGCTATGAATACGACGAGGCGGGTCGGTTGAGCCTGGCGGAGATTGTTAATGTGGACAACGAAGGGCGGCGCCTGAGTTTCGATACCGCCGGTCGTGTCCTTCAGGAAGTCGAATTTGACGTCGAAAGCTAATTCACGCCTTTCGCGAGCTTTCAGCGTGCGCAAACAAAACTCTTATGGCATATTCTGAAGCCTTTTCAAGCTTGGTTTCCATTCAGGTCGCCAAGGCACGATGAATCTCAGAAGAGGCTTTCTTGGCAATCGTCCGCATCGATTTCTCCCAACATCAATCCGAGCAATTCGGCCAATCCGTCAGCGAAGTCGTACATAGGACGATGCAGACGGTGCTTGGCGTTCCCCCATCTGAGAACTTCATCGTCTGCCAGCGCTATCCGGAGGGCTCCATCCTGCATGCACCGGGCGAGTGTCCGCCAGAACGCTTAGACAGAATCGTATTCATCCAGATCACGCTGAATCTCGGCAGATCCGCGGAGCTCAAAAACCAGTTCTTTGCCGAACTGAGCGATTCGCTGGTTGCAACGGTTCACCTGGACCCGCAAAACATCTACATCAACCTCGTGGAGGTCGCGCGGGAGAACTGGTCGTTCGGGTATCGTCTTCAGCCAGCTCAGCTCATCGACTGATCGCCGCTTTTGGCCGGTTTGGCAATCAGCCCCACAATTAGGCCACAGCCTCGATCTCCCGCGCCGGCCGAATCCCCGCAAACACGCTGTCCGACAACCAGTGCTGCACATTACGCGTCAGCGCCGACGGCCCGACCAGCTTGAGGCGCTTGTCCACGATGGCGCCGCGGTAGCTCTCATCCCCCATCCAGCACGCGACCATGGTGCGCAGGTCGGTGGTGAAGTAGACGTCCACCTCCTTGCCCGGGTCTTCGAGACAGATATCCACATTGCAGCCTTTCACCAGCAGCCACCAGTCAGAGAGCTTGGGTAGGTCGGTGAACTTGAAGCGGATGACCGACTGATCGCCGGGCAGGTTATCGGTCACGACGCTGCGCTGGAGGTAGAGCATGAGCAACTCCACATCCAGATCGCTGTCGCGGATGTCGCCCCGCGCCCAGCGCATGCCCCAAGTGCCGAATGACTGGAGCAGGGGGAGCGTTTCCTTGCCGGCCTGGGTGAGAAAGTATTCGTAGCCCCGCTGCCCCGGCATCTTCTTGCGCAGGATGATTTCCGCATCCGCCAGATCATTCAGCCGCTTGGTCAGGATGGTGGGGGAGATGAAGGTCAGCCCCCGTTGCATTTCGTTGAAGCGGGTGGCGCCCATGTGCATTTCGCGCAGGATGAGCAGGGTCCACTTTTCGCCAAGCAATTCCATTGTCTTGGCCACGGGGCAGAACTGACCGTATTCCATGTGACACCTCGCTGATGGTGGCATGACCCGGCATCACGCTCAATGCCAGGCGGGGCGCGGCTTTGGCGCCTGTTTGTCGTTAACGCTCTTGTCAAAGTGTAGTGCGCAACTCCGGAAAGTGTAGTGCTTTGCTACGGCTTTCGCAGTATTTCGGCCGGCGGCCGATCCCTAGACTTCAGTCATCAGGTCAGACGCACCTGACACCCGAACCAAATGACTGATTTCAAGGAGAAACACCATGCCGCTCATCACCGTTCATCTGATCGAAAACGTGTTCACCCCGGCCGAGAAGGCCGACATGATCGCCAAGCTCACCGACACCATGGTTGCCATCGAAGGCGAAGCCATGCGCGGGGTGACCTGGGTGAAGGTCGAGGAAGTGCCCGAAGGGCAATGGGGCATCGGCGGTCAGGCCCTGACCGCCGAGATGATCCACAAGATGAAGAACGCCTGACCAGCACCAGCCAAACTGAATCACACCAAACAACTGATTTTCAGGAGAAACACCATGCCGCTCATCACCGTTCATCTGATCGAAAACGTGTTCACCCCGGCCGAGAAGGCCGACATGATTGCCAAGCTCACCGACACCATGGTCGCCATTGAAGGCGAAGCCATGCGCGGAGTGACCTGGGTGAAGGTTGAGGAAGTGCCCGAAGGGCAATGGGGCATCGGCGGTCAGGCGCTGACCGCCGAGATGATCCACAAGATGAAAAACGCCTGAGTCCCGGCGTCGTTTGCAACAAACCCGCGATGCTTCTTTGCATCGCGGGTAGCGCTTGTTCACGCGGTTGCCTCAGCCACCCCGACAACAGCCCTGTCGCATTCACGACAAGCCGGGCAAACACGACACCTGAAGAATTCGATTTCTTCCATTAAAACAACGCTCTGAATCATGGCACTACCCTTGCTACGGCTAGACCAAGGAGTACGCCATGACCCAATCCATCCACATCGTTGTCAATGACACCACCTTGCGCGACGGCGAACAGTCCGCCGGAGTGGCGTTTTCGCTGGACGAGAAACTGGATATCGCCCGGGCGCTGGCCGCCGTGGGCGTGCCGGAGTTGGAAGTCGGCATTCCCGCCATGGGGGCCGAGGAATGCGAAAGCATCCGCGCCGTGGCCGATCTGGGCCTGCCGAGCCGCCTGATGGTGTGGAGCCGCATGCGCGAAGACGACATCGTCGCCTGTGCGGGGCTGGGCGTGGATCTGGTGGACATCTCGGTGGCCGCCTCCGACCAGCATCTGGCCCACAAGCTGGGCAAGGACCGCCACTGGCTGCTGGCCACCCTGCCACGCACGATCGCCACGGCCCGCGCCCTCGGACTGGAAGTCGGCCTGGGCTGTGAGGATGCTTCGCGTGCGGACATGGATTTTCTCTGCCGGCTGGCCGAGGTGGCGCAGCAGGCCGGCGCGCGGCGCCTGCGCTTCGCCGACACCCTGGGCATTCTCGAGCCCTTCGGCACCTACGAGCGCATCGCCCGGCTGCGCGCCAGCACCGATCTGGAAATCGAGATGCACGCCCACGACGATCTGGGTCTGGCCACAGCCAACACGCTGGCGGCCTGCAAGGCCGGAGCGACGCATGTGAATACCACCGTCAATGGCCTCGGGGAGCGCGCGGGTAACGCCCCGCTCGAAGAGGTGGTGCTCGGCCTGCGCAAGCTCCACGGCCTCGAGACCGGCGTGGAACTGCGCGCCTACCCGGCCCTGTCGGCCACCGTGGCCGCCGCTTCGGGCCGCAGCGTGCCCTGGCACAAGAGCATCGTGGGCGCAGGCGCCTTCACGCATGAGGCCGGCATCCATGTGGATGGGCTCATCAAGAATCCGGACAACTACCAGGGCTTTGACCCCTCCGAGGTCGGCCAGGCGCATCGCATCGTGCTGGGCAAGCACTCGGGCGCCCGCGCCGTGCAGGTGGTGTTCGACCGAATGGGTGTGAGCGTGGATGCCGACGAATCGCACCGGGTGCTGCCACTGGTGCGCCAGTTTGTCTCCCGCCACAAGCACACGCCGGACGATACCGATCTGCTCGAGTTGCTCGCTTCGGTGCGCGCCACCCGTCATCTGCCGCGCCTGCCGGTGCTGGCTCACGAGGCCACCCCGGCAGGCCAGCAGGCCTGAAGGAGTTATGAGATGTCCAACGCCATGACCGCCATCAACACCGACACCCCCGACGCGCAGCCCCCCGGCCTGTGGGGCCTGCTGCGCGAAGATCTGCGTTGCGTGTTCGACCGCGACCCGGCCGCGCGCTCGACCTTCGAAGTGCTGACCACCTATCCGGGGCTGCACGCCATCCTCGCCCATCGCATCGCGCACCGGTTCTGGCGCGGCGGCTGGCGCTACACCGCACGATTCCTCTCTTTCGTCGCTCGCATGCTCACCAATGTGGACATCCACCCGGGTGCGACCATCGGGCGACGATTCTTTATTGATCACGGCGCCTGTGTCGTCGTGGGCGAAACCGCCGAGGTGGGTGACGACGTCACCCTGTACCACGGGGTCACGCTGGGCGGCACCACCTGGAACAAGGGCAAGCGCCACCCGACGCTCAAGGATGGCGTGGTGGTGGGCGCTGGTGCCAAGGTGCTCGGCCCGATCGAAATCGGCGAGCGCTGCCGTGTGGGCGCCAATTCCGTGGTCATCAAGGACGTGCCCGCCGACAAAACCATCGTCGGCATCCCCGGCCGGATCGTGAACACCGCCCCGGGACGCCGCACCGCCGGCGGCATCGACCTGGACCATCACCTCATGCCCGATCCGGTCGCCAAGTCGATTGCCTGCCTGATCGACCGCATCGAAACCCTGGAAACCGAACTGGCCGTGCTGCGCAACGAGCCGCTCCCCGCCGACCGCGAGGGCGAATGCCGTGTGTGCTCGGCTGGCGACCTGTGCTGTGAGTCCGAGTCGATGCATCCGCGCGACGACGAAGCCACGGTGTGAGAGAGACAACAATGGATCTGCTCGACTTCACTGACTGCAACCTCTACTTCGAGGACGCCTTGCCCGCCGAGGCCGAAACCCTGCTCGACAAGGCCTCGGCCGAGTATGGCGAGCCGGGCGCCGAAGCCGCGTTGCTCAGCGCCTATGCGCTGGCGCCACGCAATCTCACCGTGCTGGTGGGCCTCTATCGCTTCTATTTCTATCAGCACCGCATGGAAGACGCGCTGCATGTGGCCGAGCAGGCCATGAGTGTGTCGGGCGCCACCCTGGGCCTGCCTGCCGACTGGCGGCACCTGACGCCGGAATGCGTGGCCGCCGCAGCCGCCGACCGCCGGTTCGCCCTGCTGCGCTTCTACCTGCTGGCCCTCAAGGCCGCGAGCATCGTGCTGCTGCGCCTGCGCCGCATCGACGAGGCCAAGACACGGCTGCGGATGATCGCCACCCTCGACAGCAAGGACCACCTGGACAGCGCCAAGCTGCTCGAGGTGATTGCCGAATTCCACGAACAGCCCGACGACGAGACCGCGTTGGCCGCCTAAGGCCGTTCAGCCCCAGGAGAGAACGATGGACGATACCCTGACCCTTGAAGACGCCATGGAAGAGCTGAGCTCGGCCGAAGACTTCCTCGATTATTTCGGCGTGCCCTACGACGCCTCGGTGGTGCACGTGAACCGCCTGCACATCCTGCAGCGCTTCCATGACTACCTCGCGAAGAACGTGTCGCAGATGCCAGAGGCCGAAGACGCCGCCCGCGCGGTCTACACCGAGTGGCTGACCCGTGCGTACCAGGACTTCGTTTCCTCGGACGCGCTGACCGAAAAGGTATTCGCCGTCTTCCAGACCGAATCCCTGCCCGACGGTGGCACGAGTTCTTTCGTGTCGCTCGAGAAGGTCTTCAAGACCGAAGACTGACCGTACCCAAGACAAGGAGGCTCCACCATGATGAACGCACGCTGGGATTACGGCGAAGCGGTCCGGGTGATCCGCAACGTTCGCGATGACGGGACGTATCCGGGCATGAATCCGGGGGACTTTCTGGTCCGCCGGGGCAGCGTCGGCTACGTGATCGATGTGGGCAGTTTTTTGCAGGACCAGATCATCTACTCGGTGAACTTCCTCGATGAGGGTCGTATTGTCGGCTGTCGCGAAGAGGAGCTGATCGGCGCGGATGATCCGTGGACACCCTCGCGTTTCGAGTTCCGCGACAAGATTAAGGCCATCAAAGGCCTGTCCGTTGGCGGCGAAGTGCTGGTCGAACTAGGTGCCACCGGCGAGGTGGTCAAAGTGATCCGCGACAATCCGGATGGCGTGACCTACCACATCCACTTCGACAGTCTGCCGGGCCGGATCCTCCAGATTCCCGAAGCCCTGCTCGAACACCGCGATCCGGTCGCCGCCCAGGAAGCGACGGAGTAAGGCCATGGCGCACGCGTACACGGAACTCAAACTCGCCTGGGGGCTGTTCGAAAAAGCCCCCGATGCGCTGGCCGACACCGAGAAGCAGCGCCTGCTTCAGGTGGCCGAGCGCCAGGCGCAGATCGAGCGCCAGGTGCTGGGCACCCGGGAGGCCGCCGGTGTCATCGTGCCTGATCACGCCATGGCCAACGCGCTGGCCGGCATCCGCAGCCGCTACGACAGCGACGACGATTTCCAGGCCGATCTGTTGCGGCTCGGGCTCGACGAGTCGGAACTCAACGCGGCGCTGCGCCGCGAACTGCGGGTAGAAATGGTGCTCGAGAAGGTGGCCGCGCGCGCACCCACGGTCACCGCCGTGGATGCCGAACTCTACTATCGCACCCACCCGGAGGCCTTCGACCGCCCGGAAGCGCGCCGTCTGCGGCATATCCTGATGACCTTCAAGTCGCCGGGAGAACGCACTCAGGCTGTCGAGGCCCTGGAGGCGGTGCGCGCCCTGGCCCCGACGCCCGAGGTGTTCGCCGAAAAAGCGCTGGCTCACTCCCACTGCCCCACGGCCATGGACGGCGGGGTGCTGGGTGTGGTCAAACGCGGGCAGCTGTTTGCCGAACTCGAACCCGCGGCCTTTGCCCTGGCCGAGGGCGACGTCAGTGAAGTACTCGAGTCGCCCATGGGGCTTCACGTCATCCGCTGTGACGAGATCCTGCCCCATGGCCTCATTCCCTTCGACGAGATCGCCAAAGACCTCATCGGAAAGCTCGAAGAACGCCGCCGCGCCCGGGCGCAGAAAGACTGGCTGCGCCAGCTCACGGCACCCGAGGCGGCCACATCGGCATCCTGATGCTCACATCGGCTGGCGGCGTCTGGACCGGAACCAGGGTCTGAACGTCTCCCACTGGTGAAGCACCAGCCCGGTGAGAATCAGCATCACCCCGAACCAGAGGCGCGGGGTGGTGTGCTCGCCATTGAGGGCCTGCCCCAGCAACAGCGCCAGTACCGGCGTGATGAGGGTGATGAGCGCCACCCGCGAGGCTTCGAGGTGCCGGATGCAGTGGTAATACGCCGCAAAACCGATCACCGAGCCGAACACCCCGAGATACACGATGGCACTGAGCGCCCTGGGGGCCACCTCCATCGGCACCTGCCCCTCGGCAAACCACCACACCAGGGCAAAGCCCGGCAATGCCGCCCCCACGGTCCCCACGGTGGTCGCCAGTGGCGGGCTGTCGTTGCCGATACGCTTGATCCACACCATGCCCGCGGTGTAGCAGATCATCGCCACGACCAGCGCCAACAAGCCCGCCACGGTCGCCCAGCCACCACTGATACCGCCCTGCAGAAAGATCACCGCCAGCCCGCCGACACCGAGCACGGCGCCCGTCAGGCGCTTCTTCGTGAGCGAGCGCTCACCCAGCCACAGGGCGGCCAGCACCGCTGCGGCCAGCGGCGAGAGCCCGAACATGACCGAGATGAGGCCCGAGTGCACATGGCGTGAGGCCCAATAGGTGAGTGCCATACCCACGAACAGGCTGGCGCCACCGACCGCATAGACACGCCGCGCGTGGGCATGGGTTGGAAACGGGATACGGAACACCACCAGCACGAGCGCACCGATGATCACGCCGATGAGCATGCGCGAGAACAGGGCAAAGGCAAAACCGGCCCCTTCGGTGCTCCACTGGATGGCGAGCGGCGTCGTGGCCCAGATGAGGATCACGCTCAGGTAGGCAATCTGGACAGGCATGTCGCACCTCCATTCGATTCCGCTTGATGGACGTATTGAACGAAGGGCACACGCGGTCGCATGACCTGCTCCGATCGCTGCGCGCACCCGCGGGAGGTGGCAATGTCGGCGCGGAAGAGACAGGTCAGCAGGCTCATGGGTTTTCTCCTGGTGGTTGAGCACAAGAACGGTGAGGCAAAGGCATCACCCGGAAACAGACCGCCCGAAGGCGGCATTCATGACAGACACGAGGTGGGGAAACAGAAACAAAAGGGCCGCGGTGGTGTTCACCGCGGCCCCGAGCAAATTCGGTATGAATCGAACGCTAGCTGCGTTCAGGCCCCGGCCACGCGCGAACGCGCCACGCACACAGGGTGCGTCGCATGAAGCGCGGCAGCGGACGGAGCAGGTTTGAATTCATGTCGATGAGTGTGCCGTCATGCCGGCAGGGTCGTCAATCGTTTTGTGTTTCACGGGCTTACTTGAAGAGCGCGCCCACACTCTCGCCACTATGGATGCGCTCGATGGCCGCCGCCAGCAGGGGCGCGACCGTCAGGACCGTGAGCTTGTCCAGGCGCTTGGTCTCGTCCACATGGCAGGTGTTGGTCACTACGATGGACTCGAGCGCCGAATTGCGCAGCCGCTCAATGGCGGGGCCGCACAACACGCCATGCACCGCACCGGCATGAATGCTGCGCGCACCGGCCGCCTGCAGGGTTTCGACCGTGGACACCAGGGTGCCGCCGGTGGAGATTTCGTCCTCGAAGATCACCACGTCCTTGCCGCGCACTTCACCCACCACCTGGCCCTGCTTCACCTCGGTGTCACTCACCCGCCGCTTGTCGATAATGGCCATGGGAATGCCCAGGCGCTCGGAGAAGCGCCCGACACGCTTCGCGCCGCCGGCATCGGTCGCCACCGCCACCATGTTGGACAGGTCGTAGTGCTCGCGGAAGTGGTTGGCAATGGTGGGGATGGCGGTGAGGTGATCGACCGGCACACTGAAGAAGCCGTGCACCTGGTCCGCGTGCAGATCCATGGTCAGCACCCGATCAGCCCCGGCCGTATGCAGCATGTCGGCCACCAGGCGCCCGGTGATCGAGATGCGCGGCGCGTCCTTTTTGTCGGAACGGGCGTAGGAGTAATACGGAATCACCGCCGTCACCCGCTTGGCCGAAGCACTGCGCAGGGCGTCGAGGGTGATCATGAGTTCCATGATGTGATCGCTCACCGGCGTGGTGAAGGACTGAACCACGAACACATCGCGCTCGCGCACGTTGTGCTGGACCTGCACGTGCAGGTTATCGTTGGAGAAGCGTGACACCTCCAGCGGACTGACGGGGATGCCGAGGGTGTTGCAGATTTCCTCGGTCAGATCGTGGTTGGACCCGCAGGCAAAGACTCGGAGGGCGTCATTCATGTCGAACTCGGGCGTGAATCGTCTCGGAAAGTGTCCATTGTAGACCGGCAGAACGGCCACTTGGGCCGTTCGACACACATCCACCCGAGCGGAATGCCCGACGCCTCAGGGCAGAGAACGCAAATACGCCACCACAGCATCGATCCGCGGCTCGCCCAGCTTGGTCACCTGGGCCGTCATCGGCGGATAGATCCGCTCGCCCGACATGGTCAGATAGCGCTTGAGACTGACCCGCAGGTACTTCTCCTGCTGGCCGGCCAGACGCGGCACCTGGGCGTTGCCGTGGCCATCGGCACCATGACACTGGGCGCACAGACTGGCGTAGGCCTTGCCCCCGGCAGCCACCAGCGCGGCGTCACTTTGCGCCGCCGCGGGTGGCGTGCGCGTGGTGTAGTAAAGGACCAGTTGCGCCCGTTCGTCCGGAGAAAGCGCTTTCATCAGACCTTCCATGAACGGATTCTTGCGATCCCCCGACACGAAAGACTCGATCTGCCTGAGCAGGTAGGCCGGATGCTGTGCCGCCAGATTGGGCACATCCGGAATGGCGCTCACACCGCTCTGACCATGGCAGTTCGCACAGAAGGTGGCCGTTTTGGATCCGGCCTCGATGGCCGCCTCGCGCGCATCGGGATCTTTGGCCATACCCGCCAGAATGGTGGCCACATCCGCCGCACCTGCTGCGCTTGCCCATGCAGGATTGAACAGCAGCGCGGTGGTAACCGCCGCAAGCTTGATGTAGTGCCCGATCTTCATGAGGCACCCTCCTAAAGACACATAAAATCACAGTTCAGGTGAACTCACGGCACAGGCGGACGCATACTTGAGCATCGGCTGATGCCAAAAGGGCAGCCTTATGCTCAAATAAATCAATGGCATAAAAGAGAATGCCCGCAAATCCGCGGCATTGTTGCGTTTCCGTTCAGACGCTTCGTGCTAGTCTGTTTTCCTGAATCTTTTAGTTACAACCCGAGTTTCGTGTCCCCAGACGCCTCCAAGATCTCGACACAAGAGCGCAAGGATGATCAGGTCGCAGCCGAGTGCGAACGACAGATCACCCAGATGCTTTACCGTAACAACGGTTTTGCCATTGGCCTGTCGGCGGCAGTGAGCCTTCTCGTGGCCGCAGGCAACCTGGCCATGAGCGGCCCGCCCGCGCTGATCGCTCTCTGGCTGTCGATTTTCCTGGGCATTCAGGGCTGGCGTTACTGGCAACTGCGGCGGGCACGCCGCTACTTCGCCAATGGCGGCGAGCCCACCATGGCGTCGCGCGCGCCCGTGCTCCACGGTATCGTGGTCTCGGCCATCGGCTGGGCCCTGGCCGGCGTGATGCTGCTTCCGACCGGCAATTTCGAGGCCCGCCTGTTCACGGCGGTGGTCATCGTCTCGTCCACCACGGGCGCGATCCCGCAGGCGGGCATCTGGGCCAAGGCCTATCTGAGCTATCTGATCATTTCGATGGTGCCGGTGGCACTGGTACTGCTCCTGCATCCTGTCGAACAGATCGATATGGTGCTGGGCCTGGCCGTCTTTCTCTACATGGTGACCGCCAACGGCGGTGCCAAACGCTTTCGCACCAGCATGCTCGACAGCGTGCGCCTGGGTGTCGAACGCGCCCACCTCATCCGCGAACTCGAAGAAGCACGCGACCGGGCCCACGCCTCCAGTCGCGCCAAGACCGAGTTCCTGGCCAATGTGAGTCACGAGATCCGCACCCCAATCAACGCCATTCTGGGCTTCAGTGAAATGGCACTGGACGATCCGCGCAGCGACGACATGCCGCGCCATCTGAACGGCATCCGTCGTTCCGCTCGCGCCCTGCTTTCGCTCGTCAACGACGTGCTCGACATGTCCAAGATCGAATCGGGCATGCTCACCACCGAGCAGACCTGCTTTTCGCTGGATGAGACCATTGCGGGGCTGCTCGACATCTATTCCACCGAAGCGCACCGCAAGGGACTGCGCCTGCAGATCGATCGTGCCGATGACGTGCCCGACCTCATTCGCACCGACCCGCTGCGCCTGCATCAGGTGCTGTCGAACCTGCTCTCCAACGCCGTGAAGTTCACCGAACGTGGGCAGGTGACCCTGAGTGTGAAGCAGGTCGAATCGCGCGAGCACTGGCGGCGGCTGTTGTTCGCGGTGACCGACACCGGCATCGGCCTGACCAAGAAGCAGAGCGAACATATCTTCGACAGCTTCAGCCAGGCCGACACCAGCACCACGCGCCGCTATGGCGGCACCGGTCTGGGCCTGTCGATTTCACGGCAGCTGGTTCGCCTGCTCGGCGGCACCGGCATCGTCGTCGCCAGCCAGCGCGGCCGGGGCAGCCGTTTCAGCTTCGAACTGCCGGTGACGGTGGCCGAGAGTGCCGAGCCGGCGAGCGACGCACGCGCGACATTGCGCCCACCGGGCGATGCCGAGCACATGCGCGTCCTGCTGGGAGAGGATTGTGACGACAACCGCTTCATCATCGGCAACATGATCGAGCGCGCGGGTCATCACATCTGCTCGGCCCATAACGGACTCGAAGCGGTACGGCGCGCCGAGAGCGAAGAATTCGACGCCATCATCCTCGACATGCACATGCCGGAAATGGACGGTCTCGAGGCCACGTGCCGCATCCGCCAGCACGAGATCATGGCCGGCCGCCCCCGCACCCCCATCATCATGCTCACCGCCAGCGTACGCCCCGAAAACCGCGAGGCCTGCCTGGCCGCGGGCGCGGATCGCTACCTGCTCAAGCCGGTGGACGCAGAGCAGCTCATCGCGGCACTCACCAGCCTGCACGACTCCCTCGGCATGCCCTGAGCACACGCAGCTCAGCGTGGTTGCGGGCCATCTGCATGAACATTTATCTTGCTAGAAAGCAATCTAGCTGATAATTTAGATTCATGAAACCACGCTGCCGCACCCGCTGCGAAGACATGCTTCGCCAGACCGCCGAAAGTTTTCCCGAGCTTTACAGCCCGGGCATGCGCGCCATTGCGCGCATTTTCCGTCTGCGCGATCTCATCTTCGAAAACGCCCAACGCGAAATGGCGCGCTTCGACCTCTCTCCCGCCGAGTACTCGGTGCTCTCCGTGCTGCGCAAGACGCCGCCCCCCCACGCACTGCGTCCCTCGGACATCACCAAAGGCATGCTGCTCACCTCCGGCGGGCTGACCAAGGTGCTCAAGACACTGGAAGACCGCGGCTTCATCGAACGTGAGGACGACCCCGACGACAAGCGCGGCAGCCTCGCGCGCCTGACACCGGCCGGCATTGCCTTCAGCGAACAGGTCATGCACGCCGTGGTCGGCGGCGATGTGGCCATGCTCGAACGCGTGGCCGACGCGCCAGCGGTCGAGGCGCTCGCGAACGCCCTCCAACCCTTCACGGAGGCGCTGGACCGATGAACCCCAACCCCGTCCCCGAAACAGGCGCCCGCGCCGGACGCATGCATTTCTACGAATTCGTCGGCTTCATTGCCGCCTGCATGGCGCTCAACGCCCTGGCCATCGACGTGATGCTGCCGGCACTGCCTGACATGAATCGCGATTTCTTCCTGAGCGACCCCAACCAGAGTCAGGCGGTGATTGCCCTGTATCTGGGCGGCATGGGTCTGTCCCAACTGTTTTACGGCCCGCTCTCCGACCGTTTCGGCCGGCGACCGGTGCTCATCGGCGGTCTTGCCCTGTTCTCCCTCGCCGGTCTGCTCTCCGCCATGACCCAGAGCTTCTCCATGCTGCTGGCCGCGCGCTTCATCCAGGGCCTGGGCGCAGGCGCCCCGCGCGTCGTTGCCGTCTCCCTGGCGCGCGACACCTATTCGGGCACCCAGATGGGCCGGGTCATGTCGCTGGTCATGATGGTGTTCATGGCGGTCCCCATTCTGGCCCCCTCCATCGGCCAGCTCATCCTGCTGGTCGCCCCATGGCGCTGGGCCTTCGGTGCCCTCGTGGTCGGCGGCGGCCTGATGCTGGCGTGGACCCTGTACCGCCTTGAGGAAACCCTGCCGACGCATCGCCGACGCTCGATCTCCCCGGCCTCGGTATTCGAAGGCTTCCGCATTGCCCTGACCACCCGCACGACCCTGGGCTACATGCTCGCCATGGGGCTGGTGCTGGGCGCCCACATGGGCTTCATCATCTCGGCGCAGCGCATTTTCATGGACGTGTTCAACGCCGGGCAACGCTTCTCGCTACTGTTCGCCCTGGTCGCACTGGCCATGTCGGTGGCCGCCTTTACCAATTCGAAACTGGTCATGCGCTTCGGCATGCGCCGGCTCGCCATCATCGGGCTGTGCACGCTCATCGTGCTGAACCTTGTTCACCTGGCACTGGTCTGGCACCACCCCGAGTCACTTCCGATCTTCCTGCTCATGCAGGCCGGCAGCATGTTCATGTTCGGTTTCCTGGGCGCCAACCTCAACACCCTGGCCATGGAGAAAGTGGGTCATGTGGCCGGCACGGCCTCGTCACTGATCGGCTTCTTCACCACGGTGAGCGGGGCTGTGCTGGGTTTTATTGTCGGGCAGTGTTTCGATGGCAGCGTGGTGCCGCTGACCAGTGCCTACGTTCTCCTGGGCGCAGGGGCCTTGTTCATCGTGATGATGACGGAGCGAAATGGACCGGTTGCGATGGCGTAAGCGGGACTGTTAAAGAGGTTTGGGCCGGGATGCGCGGTCGTCGTGACGTGCATCGCTCTGCAGGTTGTGGAGGTTCATGTTTCGCCCGGAAGGGCGACAGACCTCGCCAGAATGGCAGGTCCGGAGTGCCCTCGGTCGCGCCAATCGCCAAGCGCCGGGGGCGGAAACACGGGCTTCGCTGTCTGAGCCCGATAGGGCGAGTTGGCGAAGCACGCCGCCTCCGGGGTTTGGCGGTTGGGGATCGCCGCAGGCGACACGACCGTGGGCTGTGCTTCTTTGCTTACTTTCTTGCACAAGCAAGAAAGTGAGGCGCCCGCCGGGGCGAAACCCGGCCAATGCCGTTTCGTGCCTGAACGACCTCACGCATGAGTTCAGTGTTGAGTCGGGACACCATTCCATTCTTGTTTCGCTGCTGGTTTCGCCCTGAGGGGCGACCTACTTTCTTGGCGCGCAAGAAAGTAGGCAAAGAGACGCATCCCGCTTTTCGTGGCCCTGCGGGCTACCCTCGCTGCCCGAATGCCCGGCAGGCGGATTCGCAAACTCGCCCTTCGGGCTCAGACAACGAAACCGCTTTTTCTGCCGGACATCCGGGCGACTCGGCACGACAGAGGGATTGGGGGTGTGCCAACCCGCCGCTTCTTTCAGATTTAGACGGATGATCCCGGCTACGGCCCCACCACAATGGGACGCCCGCTCCGCCCTCGAGAGCGCCAATCGACAAGCGCCGGGGGCGGCACAAGGGCTTCGCTGTCTGAGCCCGCAGGGCGAGTTGGCGAAGCACACCGCCTCCGGGGCTTGGCGATTGGGAATCGCCGGCAGGCGACGCGATCGTGGGCCGTGCTTCTTCGCTTACTTTCTTGCACAAGCAAGAAAGTGAGGCGCCCGCCGGGGCGAAACCCGGCCAACGGACCTCACTTGAATGCGCCAGCCGCCGCAACAGCTTCGCTCGCTAAAGCACCAGCACCAGCAACGGCTTCAATACAGCAACAGCGGCTGCACCGCCTCCCGCCAGGCGGCCTCATCCGGCTTGGTCAGCGCATCCAGATCCGCCGGCGCGGCTTCCGGGTCATCCACCCATTCACGCAGCAGCGGGCTGCCGTTGATGAGATCGATGGCGAGGCGCTCGAACTCGTATTCATAGGGGAAATCACGCCACAGCCGGTAGTCCGGATACAGATGGCGGATGGCTTTGAAGGCGAGTGTCTGCAGGCGCCAGGGCTTGAAGGTGGTGTGCTGGTAATGCGCCGCCGCCTCGACGTGAATCTGCACGCCATGACAGAGCCGGGTCTCGTGCTTGTGGAAAGTGGGCTCGAACCAGCATTCGCGCAGCACACAGCCGCCCAGCCACTGGGGCGCCAGTTCGCTCATGGTCCGCATCACCGCAAGGGCGTCGATATCCGGCGCACCGAACAGTTCCAGCGGTCGGGTGGTGCCGCGCCCTTCGGAGAGGGTGGTGCCTTCGAGCATCACCGTGCCAGCGTAGGCGCGTGCCATGGAGAGGTTGGGGGCGTTCGGGCTCGGGTTGATCCAGGCGCGCTCGCCCAGGGGCCAGCCAAAACCCGGCGCGGCGCCCGGATGCCAGCCGCTCATGGGCACAACATGGTAATCCACATCGAGATCAAGCTGATTGACGAACCACTGGCCCATCTCGCCCATGGTCAGGCCATGGCGCATGGGCATGGGCCCGGCGCCCACAAAGCTCTCCCAGCCTTCGCGCAGGCTCAGGCCCTCGACCGGGCGACCGGCGGGGTTGGGGCGATCGAGCACCCACACCGACTTGCCGTGGGCGGCAGCGGCTTCCAGCACGTAACACAGGGTGGTGATGAAGGTGTAGATGCGACAGCCCAGATCCTGGAGGTCCACCAACAGCACATCGAAGGTGTCCATCATGGCATCGGTGGGGCGACGCACCTGGCCATACAGGCTGAAGACCGGAATGCCGAGGCGCGGATCCCGATAATCCGGCGACTCCATCATGTTGTCCTGCTTGTCGCCACGCAGCCCGTGCTGAGGGCCAAAGGCGGCAGTCAGTTCGATATTGGGCAGCTCTGCCAGCGCGTCGAGGGTGTGGGTCAGATCTGCGGTGGTGGATGCCGGATGCGCCAGCAGGGCGACCCGTCGGCCTTCGAGGGGTCGACGCAGCGCGGCGTCTTCGGTCAGGCGATCGATACCGAACTTCATGCAACTCATTCCTTGCCAAGCATCAGCGCGAATCCGTCGCGATGATGAAAATCAGGCTGTGGTTCCGGGTGGGCCAGCGCCCAGTACGAGCGCGTGCCCTCGTGTGTCTCGATCACGCAGCTGAGCGCCGCCTGCCGGGCCGCGGGCGGCAGCAAGACGGCCGGAATCGGCACGCTGACGGTCGTTACCGCACCATCGTGCGCGCATTCGATATCGGGCCGCCATGCCGGTTGACCCTGATCGGCCCGCACCCGGTACGCGGCGAACCGGTAGCAGGCCCACGGCCCGGCAGGTGAGGCGTTGAACTCCACATAAGCCTCCGAGTCCGGTACCGCCACGAAGGCCTCGCAACAGGTGTGCTGCCACAATCCGTCCGTCGCCTGTCTCGGCGCGTCGGCCGGCCACAGGATCAGGCCATGGGGGTCTTCGACCCGGTAGTCGAGCTGCCACGCACCATCATCGGCGAGACGGACCGTCACGGTCACCGACACACCGGCAGGTGCGGGCACGGCCGGGTGGGGAACAAGCGTCAGGACGGACGAAGAGACCATCGAACCGGGGCTGCGGGATCAAAGGCCACGGAGTGTAACGCGCCGCCCGCCTCAGAGGACCGACTGAAACATTTCCAGTTGCGGCGGGCCCATGTACATGTCGCGCGAACTCTTGCCCGCATTGGCGTGGGCGGCGCGGAAGGCCTCGGACTGGGTCCAGGCTTCGAAATCGGCCTCGGAACGCCATTCGGTGTGCGAGGCGAAGAGGGTGAATTCCTCGTTGCTGGCGCCTTGCAGCAGGTGGAAGCGGACGAAACCCGGCACATCGGCCAGATAGCTGTCGCGCTCGCGCCACATCTGCACGAAATCGTCTTCTTTCCCGCGAGCGATGCGGAATCGGTTCATGGCCAGGTACATGGCATTGGCTCCATCAAAACAAAAAAAGGTCCGGTCCATTGTAGGACCGAACCTTTTCCGATGCGTTGCGCGGTGGCCTGACCACCGCACACCGGCAATCAGGCCAGCTGGGCGCGCATGCGGGCAGCCCGCTCCTTGGGTGCCGGATGGGTGGACAGCCAGCTGCTGTCGCGGCCGCCGGACATGGCGTCGAGCTTTTCGAGCGCGGTCACACAGGCCTGCGGGTCATAGCTTTTCTTCTTCATGAAGGCCATGGCGTAGTCGTCGGCCTCGTTTTCATTGCCCTGGGAGTGCTGTGCGCGCACCACCTTCTCGAACAGCTCACCCAGCTGGGAGTCGGCCAGCGCGGCCTGATCGCCACCGCTGGCCGCCAGCGCCTCGCGCAGGCCGCCGGAGGCCATCGCCACCTGCATGCGCTTGCGCGAATGGCCCGACTTCACGTGACCCATTTCGTGGCCGACCACGTAGCGGATCTCGTCGTCCGACATCTTGTCCATGAGGCCGCTGTAGAGGCGCACCGTACCGTCGGCCATGGCAAAGGCGTTCACTTCTTCGGTCATGTAGACGGCAAAGTTCAGCTTCATGCCGTCATGCGTATCCAGACCCTGGGTGAGCTTGGTCAGGCGCTTGCCGTACTTGCTGCCGGCCGGTGCCACCTCATGCTGGGCGTCCTGCTCGTCGCGCAGCTGGGCACAGTAGTTGGCGATGTCTTCGTCACTCAGGGTGGCGGCTCCGGCCAGGTCCTTGGCCGCACCGATGGCACGGCCCAGATCGAAGGCCGACACCGGCCCTGCCATGGAAACGCCCAGCGCCAGCAGGCACTGACGCAGCATGTCACGTCTGTTCATTGGGAGATTCTTCCTCGTTGCGATTGAAACGCGCGCCCCGAGGGGGCGCGGAGCGGATTGTCCCAGAGGTCGCCACCCTTGAACAGGAAAAAATGCCAACGTGCTATGCGTGTTATTTCAGCGCCCTTGCTGGACTTCATCCAAGCCCAGGGCGCTGAAGGCGGCGAGTACGGCCATGAACGCGAACACCGCCAGCACCGCCACCTCACCCGCCACCTGGGCCAGCACACCAAAGGCGCCCCCCGCGATCAGCACGACGCCGATGACCGTATTCGACAGCGCGGTGTAGTTTGCCCGCTGGTCCGCATCGGCCATGTCCACGATATGCGTGGAGCGGCCCAGGCGGACCCCCTGGTGCGCCACCATCAGCACGAACAGCAGCGCGGCAGGGACCAGCACGCCTTCGAGAAGCCCCGGGGCCACAAGCGCCAGGCCGGCGGTTCCGGCCAGCGCGACGGCGGCCACGATGCCCGCGAGCATCAGCACCTTGCGGCTGGAGCGGTCCGACAGGCGGCCCCACACATACGCACTCACGAAACTGGCCAGTGACGAGGCCACGATGAAGCCGCCGAGCTGGTCGAGCGCGCCCTTGCCGGCTTCGCCCGACACGGCGAGCAGAAACGGGGGTGACAGGGCGGTGGAGACCAGCAGCGCCCGCACCAGAATGAATCGGCGTAGTTGCGCATCCTCGCCGAGCAGGGCGAATTGCTTGCGGAACAGGGTCAGCGCGTTGCCCCCGCCCTCGGTGGCCCCGGGGGCCTCGGTGAGGGTGGCGAACAAGGCCGCTGCGGCCAGCCACAGGCCGCCCGCGAGCAGCAGCACGGCGGCCACCGTCGCCGTGGTACGGGGGAAAACGCCAAAGGCCAGTGCCAGGCCGAACAGCAGGACGATGACCGAGGAGGCCGATCCGGCCGCACCGGTGGCAGTACCCCGGGTGGACTTGGATACCGTCTTGCCGAGCACATCCTTGTAGCTCACCGAACAGGCCCCGCGTGCCAGCGCGGCGACGGCCAGCAGGCCCACGACGACCATGCCGGCGGCGGTGCCCTCGAGCGTGAGCGCGGCGATGGCGATGCCGATGACTGCCAGCCCCTGTCCGACACTGCCGATGACCCACACCCACTTGCGCACCGCCAGACCGCGGATGGCGGCCGCAATACCCAACTGCGGAAGCAGGGCGCCCGCCTCGCGCACCGGCACCAGCAGGCCGGTCAGCCAGGCCGGCACGCCCAGCGCCCCGAACAGCCAGGCGAGGATGAGTTTGGCGTCGGCAAAACCGTCAGCGCTTTTGGTGGCCCCCAGGCTGAGCACATGACGCATGAAGTTGCCAGGCTGGTCATTGCACGCGGATTCGGGGATGTCCTTGCAGATGCGGCCTTCGCTGTCATCGGCAAGCAGGGTGTAGGCCTCGCGTGCGAGGCGGCTGGATTCGGTGTTGGCGGCGGACATGGGGCGTTGAGAGGCGACGTCGAGTGAGGTCGACTATACCTTCGCGAAGGCCCCGTCCATCGGCGTTTGCGGCCGATCCGCGCAGAAACCCGAGCGGGGTCGGTCAGGCTGCGTCGGAAGTCTGCATGGCCTGCAGTGAAGCGACCAGGTCGGCAAAGCGCTCACCCTGGACGACCACATGGCGCTGGAGCGTATCGGCCGCCCCTTCGCTGTCGCCCTCGAGAATGCGCTCGACGATGGCCTGATGCTCCGAATAGGAGGTGCGCATGCGGTTGCGCACGCGCAGCTGCAGGCGTCGATAGGGGCGAAGCCGGCGGTGCAGCGCCTCGGCCTGCTCGGCGAGAAAGCCGTTGTGGCTCGCCTGGTAGATGCGCTGATGGAAGACCTCGTTGAGCCGGTAGTACTCATCCGGGTCGTCCGCATCGCGGGCCGCTTCGCAGGCGCGATGCGCTTCGAGCAGTTCCGCCTGCTCGGCGGGGGTGATGCGTCGTGCCGCGAGACGGCCGCACATGGCTTCGAGCTCGGCCATCACTTCGAACATCTCGCACAGCCGCGTGGCGCTGGCCTGGGCAACGATGGCGCCGCGTCGGGGACGCATCTCGATCATGCCGGTGGAGGCCAGCTGGATGAGGGCTTCGCGGATGGGCGTGCGGGAGACACCGAATTCGTTGGCGAGGTCCTGCTCATCGAGTCGCATGCCGGGGCGGTATTGCCCGGTCACGATGCGTTCCTCGATTTCTTCCCCCAGCTGTTCAGAGCGTCGCAGCGGAGTCGCGGTGTCACTCATGGATATCTCCGATTGTCGGATGCAGTGATTTTCATTATACGTGAGTCTTGACAATGAATACATGACTGCCTAGCTTGTATACAAAACAAAAACACTTGCACACATGACTGGTTCCCGGTGCCCCTCTGGACACCCCGGCCATGATGAAAACCACCAAAGGAGACTCAAATGACAAAGAAGCCGTTCCGGGCACTCGTGTCCGCCCTCATCAGCGCCACCTTCGTGGCCATGGCGCCAGCCGCTGTTCACGCCGCCGACACCACGACGCTGAAGCTGTCGCACCAGTTCCCGGCCTCCAATGGCCCCGACGGCGACTTCCGCGACCAGCTGGCGCGCAAGTTTGCCGCCGAGGTCGAGCAGAAGACCGGTGGTTCGCTGAAGATCGAGATCTACCCGGGCAGCTCGCTCATGAAGACCAAGAGCCAGTTCAGCGCGCTGCGCAAGGGCACGCTGGATCTGTCCGTGCTGCCGCTGGCCTATGGCGGTGGTGAAGTGCCGGAAGTGACCATCACCCTGATGCCGGCCCTGGTGCAGAGCTACGAGCAGGGCCTGCGCTGGAAGACCGCGCCGATCGGCGTCGAACTGGAAAAGATCCTTGAAGAAAAGGGCATGAAGATCCTCACCTGGGTGTGGCAGGCCGGCGGGATCGCCAGCCGCGGCGAGCCGGTGACCAAGCCGGCCGACATGAAGGGCCTGAAAGTGCGCGGCGGTGACCGCAGCATGGACCTGCTCATCAATGGCGCCGGCGGTGCCGCCACCAACCTGCCGTCCAGCGAGATCTACAGCGCCATGTCCACCGGCGTGCTCGACGCGGCGCTGACCTCCAGCACCTCGCTGATCAGCTACCGCCTCAACGAAGTGGCCAAGTCGGTGACCACCGCGCGCGGCAAGACCTTCTGGTTCATGTTCGAGCCGCTGCTCATCTCCATGGAAGCCTGGAACCGCCTGACCCCCGAACAGCAGAAAGTGGTGACCGAAGTAGGCGCCTCGCTCGAGCCCTTCGCCATGGAAGGCGCCAAGCGCGACGATGAACGCCTGGCCGAGGTCTATGCCGCCTCGGGCGACAAGGTGGTGGACATGGACGACGCGGCGTTTGCCGAGTGGGTCGCCATTGCCAAGGAAACCGCCTACAAGCACTTCGCGGAAAACGTGAAGAACGGCCAGGCCCTGATGGACATGGCCCAGTCGGTGAAGTGACATGAACAACGCCACCCACTCCTCGGCTGCCCCGCAGCCAACGGAGCCGGGTGGTCGGTCGGTCTGGCGCGTGTTTGCCCAGTCCGTGAAGGGCTTCAACGTCCTGACCGGCTACCTGTCCGCCATCGTCGTCGTCATCACCTCCCTCGTCGTGTGCTACGGCGTGTTCATGCGCTACTTCATGGACTCGCCCATCGACTGGGGGCTGGAGCTGTCGATCTTCCTGCTCATCATCGCCACCTTCATGAGCGCCGCCTACACCCAGCTGCAGCGCGGCCACGTAAACATCGAGGTGCTCGAACACATCCTCTCCCCCAAAGCCAACCGGGTGCGCTACCTGATTGGCGATGCCCTCTCGCTGGTGTTCTGTGCCTTCCTGGCCTTCAACGCCTGGGAGTTCTTCCTCGAAGCCTTCGAGGACGGCCGCATCACCGAAAGCACCTGGGGCCCGAAACTGTGGGTGCCCTATCTGTTCATGGCCATTGGCAGCACCGCCCTGTCGCTGCAGCTGCTGGTCCAGATCGTTGACGTGCTGGTCGGCTGGAAAGGCCGCCCCCATGTCACCGGCCCGGAATGGAGGGAATGATGGATACGACCACCATTGGTCTGCTGTACTCGGGCGTCACGCTGATCCTGCTGTTCTCCGGCATGCCCATCGCCTTTGCCCTCGGCCTGTCCGCCCTGGGTTTCATGGCTGTCTTCATGCCTTCGGCCCATCTGGGTTCGGTGGCCGAAACGATCTTTTCCGAGCTGGACAACTTCACCCTGCTGACGATTCCACTGTTCGTGCTCATGGGCGCGGCCATCGGCAAGACGCGGGCCGGCGCGGACATCTACAACTCGCTCAATGCCTGGCTGCACAAGGTGCCCGGCGGCCTCGGCTTGGCCAACGTGTTCGCCTGCGCGGTGTTCGCCGCCATGTGCGGCTCCAGCCCGGCCACCTGCTCGGCCATCGGCTCCTCGGGCATCCCGCAGCTGGTCAAGCGCGGCTACTCCGAGGGCCTGGCCACCGGCATCATCGCCGCGGGCGGCACCCTGGGCATCCTGATTCCGCCTTCACTCACGCTGATTCTGTATGGCCTGGCCTCCGAGCAGTCCATCGGCCGCCTGTTCATGGCCGGCATCGGCCCGGGCACCCTGCTGATCGTGCTCTTCGCCCTGTGGGTGATGTTCAAGTACAAGCTCGAGCGCCAGATGGCCACCGGCCGCGACGATGCCGCCTCGCAAGCCATCCTCGAAGACGAACAGATCACCTGGCATGACCGCCTTTCGGCCCTGCCGCGCCTGCTGCCCTTCGGCATCCTCATCGCCGTGATCATGGTCGCCATGTACGGCGGCTGGGCAACGCCGTCGGAGGTGGCCGGCATCGGCGCCGTGGGCGCCACGGTGATGGTGATCCTGCTCTACCAGTGCTACCGGCCGGACGACATCAAGACCATCCTGTCGGGCACCATCCGCGAGAGCACGATGATCATGATGATCATCGCCACCTCCTTCCTGTTCACCTACGTGATGAGCTACCTCGGGGTGACCCAGAAGGCCGCCACCTGGCTGGTGGAGCTGGAGCTGTCCAAGTGGGTGTTCTTCTTCTGGGTGAACGTGTTCATCATCGTGCTGGGCTTCTTCCTGCCGCCGGTGGCCATCATCCTCATGGTGACGCCCATCCTGCTGCCGGCGCTCAACGCGCTCAACATCGACCTTATCTGGTTCGGCATCGTCATGACCATCCTCATGGAGCTGGGTCTGATCACGCCGCCGGTGGGCCTGAACCTGTTCGTGATCAACGGTATCTCGCCGGACATCAAGCTCAAGAACATCCTGCTGGGCAGCCTGCCCTTCATCGGGCTGATGCTGCTGGCCATCGTCATCCTGTGTCTGGTACCGGGCATCGCCACGTGGTTACCCAATCACTTCTATCAAGGGGGCTAAGCTGACATGAGCGCCTCTCAACAATGGAACACCCTCCAGCAGGGCCGCATGCGGCGGCTGGAGCGGGCCGCCGCCCTGGCGCAGGGCAAGCGGGTCGAGGCCGACAAGGTGGTCGAGCTGCTCGAAGCGATCATCGAACCGGGTGACCGCATCTGCATCGAGGGCAACAACCAGAAGCAGGCCGACTTCCTCGCCCGCGCCATGGTGCAGACCGACCCCGAGCGGGTGCGCGAGCTGCACCTGGTGCAGTCGGTGCTGTCGCTGCCCGAACATGTGGACATCATCGAGCGCGGCCAGGTCAGCCGCATCGACTTCTCCTTCTCGGGCCCGCAGTCCGGCCGCCTGGCGCGGCTGGTGGAGTCGGGGCGCATCACCATCGGCGCCATCCACACCTACCTGGAGCTGTTCGGCCGCTACTTCGTGGACCTCACGCCCCATGTGGCGCTGGTCGCGGCGCAGATGGCCGACCGCCAGGGCAACCTGTACACCGGCCCCAACACCGAGGACACACCCGCCATTGTGGAGGCCACCGCCTTCAAGGGCGGTATCGTCATCGCCCAGGTGAACGAGATCGTGGACACCCTGCCGCGGGTGGACATCCCCGCCGACTGGGTGGACTTCACCGTGCCGGCGCCCACGCCGCACTATGTGGAGCCCCTGTTCACCCGCGACCCGGCGCTCATCACCGAAACCCAGGTGCTCACCGCGATGATCGCCATCAAGGGCCTGTACGCGGAGTACGGCATCACTCGGCTCAACCACGGCATCGGCTTCGACACCGCCGCCATCGAGCTGCTGCTGCCCACCTACGCCACCGAACTCGGCCTCAAGGGCAAGATCTGCACCCACTGGGCGCTCAACCCGCACCCCACGCTGATCCCGGCCATCGAGGCCGGCTTCGTGCAGTCGGTGCATTCCTTCGGCTCCGAAGTGGGCATGGAGCACTACGTGGCCGCGCGGCCGGACGTGTTCTTCATCGGCCCCGACGGGTCCATGCGCTCCAACCGGGCCTTCTGCCAGGCCGCCGGCCACTACGCCTGCGATCTGTTCATCGGCTCGACCCTGCAGATCGACCTGCACGGCAACAGCTCCACCGCCACCCGCGGCCGCATCGCCGGTTTCGGCGGCGCGCCCAACATGGGGGCCGATGCCCGTGGCCGTCGCCATGCTTCGCCGGCCTGGCTCAAGGCCGGCCGGGAAGGGCGCGGCAACATCGCCATGCCGCGCGGCCAGAAGCTGGTCGCCCAGGTGGTGGAGACCTTCCGCGAACACATGGAGCCGGCCTTCGTCGAGCGTCTGGACGCCTGGGATCTGGCCGAATCGGCGGGCATGGACCTGCCACCGGTGATGATCTACAGCGAAGACCTCACCCACATCATCACCGAGGAAGGCATCGCCCACCTGGTGCGCTGCCGCACCCCGGAAGAGCGCGAACAGGCCATCCGCGGCGTAGCCGGCTACACCCCGGTGGGCATGGGCCGCGACAAGCGCGCAGTGGAGAACCTGCGTGACCGCGGCATCGTCCAGCGCCCGGAAGACCTGGGCATCGACCCGCGCCAGGCCACCCGCGACCTGCTTGCCGCCCGCAACGTCAAGGATCTGGTGCACGCCTCGGGCGGGCTCTACGATCCCCCGAAGAAGTTCCGCAACTGGTAGGAGCGTGACATGGAACGATTTGAAATCACCCTGCCCGCCCAACCCGCGGGTGCTGCCCGGCAGACCGCCCTCACCGGCGTCGTCTCCTCGGGCAACCTGGAAGTGCTGGTCGAGGCGGGTGCGAACCCGTCGGCCTGCACCATCGAGGTCAACACTTCGGCCCACGGCTTTCGCGACATCTGGGAAGCGGTGCTGAGCGACTTTGCCGAGCGCCACCCGGCCGGGGGCCTGCGCATTGCCATCAACGATGCCGGCGCCACGCCCGCCGTGGTGAGCCTGCGCCTGGCCCAGGCCTTTGAAGACAGCACCGGGGAAGCATCAAGCGTCGGCGCACGGCCGCCCGAAGGCGACGCGCCTCCTCCCTCGGGGAGGATGTCGCGAAGCGACAGGAGGGTAGAAAAATGAGCCGACGCATCAGCTATTTCGAAGCCAGCGCGCGCGCCCGCGTGGCCGCGCTGGCCGACGCCGGCAGCTTCACCGAGTTCTGCCCGCCCGCCCAGCGCCGCACCAGCCCGCACCTGGCCCGGCTCGACGCGCCGGTCGCTTTCGACGACGGCGTGGTGGTCGGCTCGGCCACCGTGGATGGCCAGCCGGTGCTCATCGCCGCGCAGGAAGGCAAGTTCAACGGCGGCGCCGTGGGCGAAGTGCACGGCGCCAAGATCCGCGGCCTGCTCGAACGCGCCGCCCGCGAGAAACCCGCCGCCGTGCTGCTGCTGGTGGATTCCGGCGGCGTACGCCTGCACGAGGCCAATGCCGGCCTCATCGCCATCTCCGAGATCATGCGCGCCCTCATGGCCGCCCAGGCCGCCGGCGTGCCGGTGTTCGCCCTCATCGGCGGCTCCTGCGGCGCCTTCGGCGGCATGGGCATCGTCACCCGCCTGTGCGACGAAGTGATCATGTCCGAAGAAGGGCGCCTGGGCCTGTCGGGCCCTGAAGTGATCGAAACCGTGAAAGGCGTGGGCGAGTTCGATTCGCGCGACCGCTCCCTCGTCTGGAGGGTCACCGGCGGGAAACTGCGCCGGGCGCTGGGTGAAGCCACCCGGCTGGTGGACGACGATGCCGCGTCCTTCCGCGCCGCCGCCGTCGCCGCACTGACGAACCATCGCAGCGCCCCGGGAGATCTGGCCTCGCTCAAGGCCGCACAGGCCGCGCTCACCGAGCGCCGCGCCGCCCACCCGGACACCCGCGACGGGCTCGAGGTCTGGCGCGCCATGGGCCTGCCCCAGCCGGAGGCCGTGCCCATGCTCGCCGCCGACACCTTCAACCAACAGCTCGCGCAGCTGGCCACGGAGGCCTGATCATGTCTGACGCACGCCTTTTCGATGCCCTGTTCGGTGCCGGCCAGCACGAGGTCGTCATCGACGGCCACTTCGTCGCCGGCCCGGCCCGCCTGGGCAACACCCCGGTCGCCGTGATCGGCACCTGGGACACCGCCGCGGTGGACGGCGATCTAGCCCTGGCCATTGCCGGCGAGATCCTGCGTGTGGTCGAGGCCGATCAGGGTGCCACGCCGCGCCCGATCATCTTCATCGCCGACACCCAGGGCCAGGCCCTGTCGCGCCGCGAGGAGCTGCTCGGCCTCAACGGCTGCTTCGCCCATGTGGCACGCTGCGTGGATCTGGCCCGCCGCTCCGGTCACCCGACGCTGACCCTCATCCACGGCGAAGCCGTCTCCGGCGGCTTCCTCGCCTTCGGCATGCTGGCCGACCGGGTCATCGCGCTGCCCGAATCCCAGGTGCGCGTGATGGACCTGCGCGCCATGTCGCGGGTCACCAAGATCGAGCTCGAACGCCTGCAGACCCTCGCCAAAGCCTCGCCCGTTTTCGCCCCCGGCGCAGACAACTACTGGCGCATGGGCGCGGTGAGCACCCTGTGGGAAAGCACCGACGGTGACTGGCCCGACATGCTGGCCGAGGAACTGGCGCAGGCCCGCGACGTGGCCGGTCAGGACATCCGCGCCCGCACCGGCGCCGAGCGTGGTGGCCGCGATCTGGCCGACCCCGTGGCCCGCGAGGTGGCCGGTGGCTGAGATCCAGCCCCGCCGGCACGACCTCGTCTGGCTCGACCCCGAGGCGCTTGATGGCCTCGAGGTGAGCGCCGACGACCGTCCGCGGCTGGTCGACTGGCTGCAGCAGGCGCGCCCGCTGGTGACCGGCCGGCGCGAGCCGGGCGACGCCCGCCTGCGCCTGGGCTTCACGGTACCGGGCATGGGTGCGCGCCGACGGGTCGGCGTGATCGCACCCCGCGAGGCACGGGTGCGCCACACGCCACCGCCCTTGCTGACCGATCTGTGCGCCGCCGCACCCGTCTCCTGGTGCGCGACCCTGATCGATCTGGCCACCGACATGGCGGCAGCCGGCCACACGATTCGGGCCTATGGTTCGCTGGTCAATCAGCACCTCAGCGCTCAGCCTTGCCTGCGGCCCGACAGTGACCTCGACGTGCTGACGGACTGCACAGACCGCGCTCAGGCCATCGACGCCCTGCGCGTGCTCGATCGCTTCGGCGACGGCCATCCGCGCATCGATGGCGAGCTACGCATCGGCGGTTGGGCAGTGGCCTGGCGTGAGCTGGCTGGTGCCCTGGGCACGCAGCGCTCGGTGCTCACCAAATCCGATACCGCCGTACGCCTCATGTCGGTGGATGAATTCCTCGATGCAAGCCATGCAGATCAACGCACCCCTGACCCCCTCGCGGCCTGACACGGCCGTCTCCCTCAGCCCGGCCGCGCTCGACGCGGCCTGCTGTGCCGCGCTCAAGCACGAGGCCGATGCCTGGCCCAAACCCGGCCTGGTCACGCCCGTCGACTCCGGCAGCCACCGGGACATGAACTACGCCAGCTTCGTGGACAGCATCGCCGCCGTGCGCGGTTACTTCGCAGAGGTTGCCGAGGCCGGCGCGCGTGGGGCGACCTACGCCGAGCTGCAGCCCATCGCCATCGCCGCCGAAACCCGCATGCTGGCCGCCACCTATGGCGCCAACACCCATCGCGGGGCCATCTTCAACCTCGGTCTGCTGGCCGCCGCGGCCGCATGGCGGCAGGCAAACCCGGCCCATGGCAGGGCGCGTTGCGGCGATCTGGTCGCCCGCCTCTGGGGCCCGGCCATTCTGGCCTCGCGCAGTGCGGCGCCGTCCTCTCACGGGCAGGCGGTATGGGCTCAGTTTTCGGCCGGCGGCGCCCGTGCACAGGCAGCCGGCGGTTTTCCCGCGGTGTATCGCGTGGGGCTGCCCGCGTTACGTGCGCTGCTCGCCGACGGCATCGACGAGGAAGCGGCACTCATCGGCACGCTCATGGCCCTCATGGCGCGACTCGACGACACCAACCTGCTGTGGCGCGGCGGGGCCGCGGGTCTGGCCGATGTGCAATCGGCCGCCCATGCCTTCGAGCGCGACGGCGGTGTGCGCCACCCGGCCTGGCGCGACCGCCTCACCCACATGCACAGCTGGATGGTGCAACGGCACCTCAGCCCCGGCGGCAGTGCCGATCTGGTCGCGGCGGTGTGGCTGGTCCATCAGCTCGGTGACGCATGAGGCTGGCCATCCTGTGTTCCGGCCAGGCCGGCCAGCATCGCGAGATGCTCGACCCGGTGTTCGCGGCCCGTGATTGTGCCGACCTGTGCGACACCGCCTCCCGCCTGCTCGGTCGCCCGGTGGGCGACTGGTGGCGGGGTCTGGATGAGTCCGCCCTGTTTGCCAACGCCAACGCCCAGTTCGCCATTGCCCTGGTCCAGCTGGCGGCATGGCAGCGCATCTCGCCCCTGCTCGGCGGCGCGCCCACCGTGGTGGCCGGCTATTCGCTGGGCGAAGTGATTGCGTGGCATGTGGCCGGCGCGCTGAGCGCCGCCGACACCCTCAGCCTAGTGCGCGAGCGTGCCCACCTGATGGATGCCTGTGTGCCGCCCGGCCCGGCCGGCGCCGGCTGCATGGCGCTGTGGCGGGGCCGCACTCCGCCCACCCTGCGTCAGGCACGCACAGAGGCGATGACCCGACACGGCGTCACCATCGCCATCCATCGCCCCGGCGGCGATCTGGTCATTGGCGGATCGCCACAGGCCATGGATGCCTTCGTCGCCGAATCGAAGCTGGCGGCGGCCGATCTCAAGCGTCTGCCGGTGGAGATTCCGTCCCATACGGCCGCGCTGGCCAACGCCGTAGCCCCCTTCACCGACGCCCTGCGCCGGCACACCCTGCGCGACCCGATCTGCCCGGTGCTCGCCGGGATCGACGGCACCCCCCAGCGACGCGCCACCGATGCCCTCAACAGCCTGCCCCGCCAACTCGCCGAGCCCCTGCACTGGGACTGGTGCATGGAAACCCTCGGCGGGCTCGGCCTCGACGCGGCCATCGAACTGGGACCGGGCAACGACCTGGCCCGCCAGATCGAAACCGAAATGCCGGGCACGGTCGCGCGCTCGGTGGATGAATTTGCCCACCCCGACGACATCGCCCCCTGGCTGGACCTGCATTCATGACTCACCCCCCGGCGCGCTGGCGCCTGCCCATCGACGGGTTTCTCGCCACCATGCTGTCGGCCGTGGCGCTGGCACTGGCCTTCCCGTCCATTGGCCGCTCCGACGGACCGCTGCACCTGGGCATCGTCACCAACGTGGGCGTGGCCCTGGTGTTCCTGCTGCACGGGGCGAACCTGGCCACCGACAAGCTGGTGGCCGGCATGCGTCACTGGCGGCTGCACCTGTTCGTGCAGTAGTGTACCTTCGCGCTCTTTCCCCTCCTCGGGCTGGTGCTGGCCTGGGTGCTGGAGGGGCGCGTGGCGCCGGGGCTGATGGTGGGCCTGCTGTTCCTGTGCATGCTGCCCTCGACCATCTCGTCCTCCGTGGCCTTCACGGCCATGGCCGGCGGCAATGTGGCGGCGGCGGTGTTCAACGCCACGCTCTCCAACCTCATCGGCATCGTGCTCACGCCCCTGCTCATCAGTCAGGTGCTGCATGTGGCGGGCGAGGGGCTACCCATCGGCCGCGCCATCCTGGGCATCAGTGTGCAACTGCTTCTGCCCTTCATCCTCGGCCAGCTGTTGCGGCCCCATGTGCATGGCTGGATGGTGCGCCACAAGCACCTGACCCATAAGCTCGACCGGGGCGTGATCGTGCTCATCGTGTTCTGTTCCTTCAGCGATTCGGCCGCTGCCGGCATCTGGTCGGGGCAGGGCTGGATCGCCGTCATCGAGGCGCTGGCCGTGTGCGCCGGCCTGCTCGCGCTGGTGCTGTGGCTCACCCGACTGGCCGCCCGACGTATCGGCTTTGCGAAGGAAGACGAAATCGTGGCCGTATTCTGTGGCTCGAAAAAGAGCATCGCCAGCGGCATCCCCATCGCGCGACTGCTGTTCGGCGTGCGCCCCGACCTGGGCCTGATCCTGCTGCCGGCCCTGCTCTATCACCAGATCCAGCTGATGGCCTGCGCCGCGCTGGCGCGGCGTTACGCGCGGGTGTCGACGTAAGCCGGATGGCGCAGACGCTCATCCGTCCGACCGACCTCACCAAATCCGCACGGTCGAGTCGCCCTCGAAAGCGCCAATCGATAAACACCGGGGGCGGAAACACGGGCTTCGCTGTCTGAGCCCGCAGGGCGAGTTGGCGAAGCACGCCGCCGCCGGGGTTTGGCGGTTGGGCATCGCCGTCAGGCGACGCGATCGTGGGCCGTGCTTCTTTGCCTACTTTCTTGCACGAGCAAGAAAGTAGGGCGCCCGCCGGGGCGAAACCCGGCCTGCGTGCGACAGGCATCTACTTCGCACCTGTCGATATACTCGTGCCCATGCGCCTGCCTGTCGTCCCCACCATCGTCATCGCCCAGCTCTTCGGCACTTCGCTGTGGTTCTCCGCCAATGCCGCGGCCGCGGCACTGATGCGCGACTGGGGGATCGGCGCCGCCGAACTGGGGCTGCTGACCAATGCCGTGCAGCTGGGCTTCATCATCGGCACACTCACCTTCGCGCTCACCGGGCTGGCCGACCGCTTTGCGGCGAGCCGCATCTTCGCCGTGTGCGCGGTGCTCGGTGCCCTGGCCAACGCCGCGTTCGCGCTCTTTGCCGAGGGCATGAGCAGCGGGCTGGTGCTGCGCTTTGCGGTGGGCTTCAGTCTGGCCGGGGTCTATCCGCTGGGGATGAAGCTGATCGTGAGCTGGGTGCCCGAGCGCGCCGGCCATGCGCTGGCCCAGCTGGTGGGCATGCTCACCCTCGGGACAGCCTTGCCGCACGGGGTGCGCTTCGCCGGCGGGGACTGGCCCTGGCAAGCGGTGTTGCTGGCCGCCTCGACCCTCGCCGTGCTGGCGGCGATCATGATCTTTGCACTGGGCGACGGGCCACACCTGAAGCGCAAACCCGGTGCGCACCCGCTGCGCCTGGGCCGGGTGCTGACCGCCTTCACGATTCCCACCTTCCGGGCCTCGGCCTTCGGCTACTTCGGCCATCAATGGGAGCTGTACGCGATGTGGACGCTGGTGCCGCTGCTCATCGCCGGCTCCAGCCTCGCGGGCTTTGCCGCTTCAAGCGCGCTGAGCTTCGCCGTCATCGGCATCGGCGCCGTGGGCTGCATCGCGGGTGGCTTTGTGAGCCGACGCGCGGGCAGCGCCCCGGTCGCCGTCTTCGCCATGCTCGTCTCTGCCCTGTGCTGTGCGCTCTTTCCGTTCCTGAGTCATGCCGCGCCGGTCGTCGTCCTGGGGCTCATGCTGATCTGGGGCGCCAGCGTGGTGGCCGATTCGCCCCATTTCTCGGCGCTGTCGGCCAAGGCCTGCCCGCCCGAAATCGTCGGGAGCGCGCTGGCCCTGCAGAACGCGCTGGGGTTCGCGGTCACCATGGTGTCCATCGCCTGGGGGACCTCGGTGGTCGAGGCCTGGGGCGCCAAGGTGGCCTGGTTGCTGCTGCCCGGCCCGGTGCTCGGCGTGGTGGCCATGCTGCCACTGTTGCGGCGCCCCCGCGACTGACCGCTTCGGTGGCCGCTGAAGCGGCGTTTCAGCGGCCCCGCCAGCGGTGCCATATCAGCATCGGGTTATGCATCAGTCCTGATTAAATTCGCGATTCCCGGCAGACCTGCATAGACTGAAAGGACCCCCTCCACCTTGCGACGGCGCCATGACGAACGCCAGTGGGAGCTCCATGAAGGCAAAACAGACGATATTTTCGATGCTGCCGGCAGGCAGCGAGAGCCGGGCCGCAATCCGCGCCCGCTATGCCATTGACGAGGCCGAGGCCGTGCGCGATCTGGCGGCACGACTGGGCCTGCCGGCCGACCGGCGCCAGGGCGTGACGGCGCAGGCGGCACAGCTGATCCGCCAGGTCAGGGATGACACCGACCCGACGATGATGGAGGCCTTTCTCGACGAGTACGGCCTGTCGACGGAAGAGGGCGTGGGCCTGATGTGCCTGGCCGAGGCCTTGCTCCGGGTGCCCGACGCCGAGACCATCGACGACCTGATCGAGGACAAGATCGCCCCGTCCGACTGGAGCGCCCACCTCGGCCATTCCTTCTCGCCGCTGGTCAACGCCTCCACCTGGGCCCTGATGCTCACCGGGCGCATGCTCGACAGCGACCCTTCGCGCCCCGCCGCTGGCGCGCGCCGGCTCATCAAGCGGCTGGGCGAGCCGGTGGTCCGCACTGCGGTCGGCCGGGCGATGAAGATCATGGGGCAGCAGTTCGTCCTCGGTCAGACCATCGAGGAGGGCATCAAGCGGGCCGACAAGATGCGCGCACGCGGCTACACCTACTCCTACGACATGCTGGGCGAGGGCGCGCGCACCGAGGCCGATGCCCGGGCTTTCTACGACAGCTACGCCCACGCCATCCGGCAGATCGAAAAGGTCGCCCGGGCGGACGTGCGCGACAACGCCGGCATCTCGGTCAAGCTCTCGGCGCTCTCGGCCCGCTACCTGACCACGCACCGCCAGGCCATCGATGAAGAGGTCATCCCGCGTTGTCTGGCGCTGGCGCAGATGGCCGCCAAGGCCAAGGTCGGTTTCAACATCGACGCCGAGGAACAGGACCGGCTCGATGTGTCGCTCGACGTGGTCGACGCCGTGCTGGCGGACCCGAGCCTGGCCGGCTGGGACGGTTTCGGTGTGGTCGTGCAGGCCTACGGCAAGCGCGCACCGGCGGTGCTCGATCATCTGTACGCGCTGGCCGGGCGACTGGGGCGCCGCATCATGGTGCGCCTGGTCAAGGGCGCCTACTGGGATACCGAGATCAAGCTCGCACAGGAACTGGGCGCCGACGCCTTCCCGGTGTTCACCCGCAAGACCAACACCGACGTCTCCTACATGGCCTGCGCGAAGATGCTGCTGGACATGCGCGACCGGATCTACCCGCAGTTCGCCACCCACAACGCCCACACCTGCGCCGCCGTGCTCGACATGGCCGGCACCGATCGCGACAGCTTCGAGTTCCAGCGCCTGCACGGCATGGGCGAATCGCTGCACGAGATCATCCGCCAGCAGGCCGGCACGCGCTGCCGCATCTACGCGCCCTGCGGCCCGCACAAGGACCTGCTCGCCTATCTGGTGCGGCGCCTGCTGGAGAACGGGGCCAATTCGAGCTTCGTGAACCAGATCGTCAACACCGAGATCGCGCCCGAGACCATTGCCGCCGACCCGGTGGAACGGGCACTGGCGACCGAACCGATCCAGAACCCGGGCATCTGCCTGTCGCGCGACCTGTTCGCGCCCGAGCGCGTCAATTCCCGCGGATACCGGCTCGAGGAGCCCGCCGTCGCCGTGCCCCTGATCGAGGCACGTGACCGCTTTGCCGACACCCGATGGACGGCCCGGCCGGTGCTGGCCGGTGATGCGCCGCCCGCGGGCGTGGCCCGGCCGCTGCACTCACCCGCCGACGGCAGCCTTGTCGGGGAGGTGCATGAGGCCACTGCAGACGAGGTCGCTCACGCGCTGGATGCCGCCCAGGACGGCTTCGACCAGTGGTCGCGCACGCCGGTTGCCACCCGCGCGGCGACCCTGCGCCGGATCGCCGACCTGTACGAAGACCACATGGCCGAGTTCTGCGCCATTGCCACCCGCGAGGCGGGCAAGATCCTGTACGACGGAGTGGCCGAGGTGCGCGAAGCGGTCGATTTCCTGCGCTACTACGCGGCCGAGGCCGAGCGGCTGGACGCCGAGGACCCGGCCGAGGGGCGGGGCGTGTTCGTGTGCATCAGCCCGTGGAACTTCCCCCTGGCGATTTTCACCGGGCAGATCGCCGCGGCCCTGGCGGCCGGCAATGCGGTGCTGGCCAAGCCGGCCGAACAGACGCCGATCATCGCCACCCGGGCCGCGCAGCTGTTCCGCGAGGCGGGTGTGCCCCCGGCGGCCTTCCAGCTGCTGCCCGGCGACGGCCCGAGCGTAGGCGGCCCGCTCACGGCCGACCCGCGCATCGCCGGCGTCTGCTTTACCGGCTCGACCGCCACGGCGCAGCGCATCCACCAGACGCTGGCCGCCCATGCGCCGGCCAGCGCCGTGCTGATCGCCGAAACCGGCGGCCTCAACGCCATGATCGTGGACTCCACCGCCCTGCCCGAGCAGGCGGTGGACGACATCGTCGCCTCGTCCTTCCAGTCGGCCGGCCAGCGCTGCTCGGCGCTGCGCATGCTCTATGTGCAGGAGGACACCCGCGACCGGGTGGTGGACATGCTCATGGGCGCCATGGACACGCTGGTCACCGGCAATCCGTGGTCGATCGACACCGACGTGGCCCCGGTCATCGATGCCGAGGCGCAGGCCGACATCAGCGCCTATGTCGATGCGCAGGAAAAGCGCGGCCGTGTGCTCAAGCGCCTCGCCGCCCCCGAGGGCGGCACCTTCGTCGGCGCGGCGCTGGTCGCGGTCGATGGCATCGAGGACCTGGAACGCGAGATCTTCGGCCCGGTGCTGCATGTGGCCTCCTTCAAGGCCAGGGATATCGACAAGGTGGTCAGTGCCATCAACGACCGTGGCTTCGGGCTGACCTTCGGGCTGCACACCCGCATCGACGACCGCGTGCAGCAGATTGTCGACCGCATCCGCGTCGGCAACATCTACGTCAACCGCAACCAGATCGGCGCCATCGTCGGCAGCCAGCCCTTCGGCGGCGAGGGGCTCTCGGGCACCGGACCGAAGGCCGGCGGGCCGCACTATGTGAACCGCTTCCGCCGCACCGAAGCACCCGCGGCGCATCCGGCCCCCGAAGGCGCGCCGGTGTCGGCCCAAGCGCTGAGCACGGCCTTTGCGGACCTCGACGCACGCGCCTGGACGGCCCGGGTCGACCGGGTGCAGGTGCTGCGCCGGGCGCTCGACGGCACCGGGGCGGTGGTACGCCGCGCCGTCAATGCCGCCGCCAGTCTCGACAGCGGGCCGTTCCGTTTTCCCGGGCCGACCGGCGAATCGAACCGGATGATCATGCCGCCGAAGGGGCCGGTCCTCTGCCTCGGACCCCAGCTCGACACGGCCCTCGCCCAGGCCGCCCAGGCGCTTGCTGCCGGCTGCCCCGCGCTGGTCGTTGTGCCCGGGGCGACCGCGGCCATCGCCCCGCTGCTCAAGGCCGGCGTACCGGTCGCGGCGCTGGATGGCACCGTGCCGGCCGAGCTGCTGGCCACGGCAGACGGATTCGTGGCGGTGGCCGCTGCCGGCGATTCGGCATGGACGCGCGCCCTGCGCCAGGCCCTGGCCGGTCGTGAAGGGCGCATCGTGCAGCTCGAAACCGAGGTGATCTGCGCCGAGCGCTACTACGCCGAACGCCACGTGTGCATCGACACCACCGCTGCCGGAGGCAACACCAGCCTGCTCGCCGCAGAGGCCTAGCGGCCTCACCGACAACAGGAACACAAGGAAACGCTCATGCAAACCGGAGTCTGGATCAGCCTGACCGCCTATTTCGTCGCCATGCTCGGCATCGGCTTCTACGCCTACCGCAAGTCCACAGGCAACTCCGAGGAATACATGCTCGGCGGGCGCAACCTGCCACCCGCCGTGGCGGCCCTGTCGGCGGGCGCCTCCGACATGTCGGGCTGGCTGCTGCTCGGCCTGCCCGGCGCGCTCTACGCCGCCGGCCTGGTGCAGGCCTGGATCGGCATCGGCCTGTTCATCGGCGCGCTGATCAACTGGATCGTCGTCGCGCCACGCCTGCGCGAGCAGACCCAGCGCTATGACAACGCGCTGACGATTCCGGAATTCCTCGCCAACCGCTTCCCGACGCAGGCGGTCGCGCTGCGCATGGTGTCGGCGCTGATCGTGGTGGTTTTCTTCGCGGTCTACACCGCCTCGGGTCTGGTCGCCGGCGGCAAGCTCTATCTGACGGCCTTCAACGGCAGCTACCAGATGGGCGTCTGGCTCACGCTGGGCGTCGTGCTCGCCTACACCGTGGTCGGGGGCTTTCTGGCGGTCTGTCTCACCGACTTCGTGCAGGGCTGCATCATGATGCTGGCGCTCATCATCATGCCGGCGGTGGTGCTCTATGCGGGCGACGGCGGCGGCTTCACGCAGGCGGGTGAGACCCTGTCGGGGCTGCAGGGCTTCACGCTCTCGTGGTGGAGCAGCGACATGACCGTCATCGGATGGGTCTCCTTGATGGCCTGGGGGCTGGGTTATTTCGGCCAACCGCACATCATCGTGCGCTTCATGGCGGTGCGCAGCGTGCGCGAGGTGGCCACCGCGCGCAACATCGCCATGGCCTGGATGGCGATCTCGCTCATCGGCGCCATCGGTGTGGGGCTCTTCGGCCGCGCCTATGTGGAGCGCAACGGCATCACCCTGGCCGACCCGGAGACGATCTTCATCCTGCTGGCCGAAACGTTGTTCCCGGCGCTGGTCACGGGCTTCCTGTTCGCGGCCCTGCTCGCCGCGATCATGTCCACCGTCTCCAGCCAGCTGCTGGTGTCCTCCTCGTCACTGGCCGAAGACTTCTACCGGCTGCTGGTCAACAAGCAGGCCAGCGACCGGACCATCGTGAACGTCGGGCGTCTCGCCGTGGTGGCCGTGGGCCTCGTCGCCGCCATCATTGCCGGCAACCCGGACAGCGAAGTGCTCGGTCTGGTGAGCAACGCCTGGGCGGGCTTCGGCGCCGCCTTCGGGCCGCTGATGATCCTCTCACTGACCTGGCGACGCATGACCGGCCTGGGCGCCCTCGCCGGGCTCGTCACCGGCGCGGTGACGGTGATCGTGTGGATTGCGCTGGGCTGGGGGTCGAGCTTTCTCGGTGGCCCGGGGGTCTATGAAATCATCCCCGGCTTCATCCTCGCCACGCTGGCCATCGTGGGCGTCAGCCTCGCCACCCGTGCGAATGGCGAATTCCGGGAAATCACCGGGAGCTGAGCGGCGGCCGGCGGGCAGGCTCCGGGCGGGCCGATAGCGCCAACCTGCCCAACCAACCGCCACGCCGCCGGTCATGTCACGGTGTTCAGGCGCCGGCCACGCGTCCCTGAAGGTCGAACAGGGCATCCACCTCGGCCATGCCCAGCGCGCCGACCTGGGCGCCGGAGTCATCGAGAATGTCGAAGATGACGCCATCCGGCCCGCCACGGGTGCTGTAGAACACCACCGCGCCCGCGTCGCCACCGCCCTCGGTGTGGATGTCGCCGTCGGCGGGCGTGAAGGCGTACGCGCCAGCCGGGCGCGCGTCCTGCAACTGTCCGTCTTCGGCGTAGATCCGGTGTTCGCCCGCCATCACCACCATCAGGGTGTCGGCACGATGCCGGTGGAGGAAGATGCGCGAACCCGGCTCATAGTGCACGCAGAAGTCGGTGGTGCCGCGTTCGCGGTCCACGGCCATGATCGAGTAGGTGAAACCGGTGAAATCGGGCAGGGCGCGCCAATTGATGCGGTCGGCATTCAGGGCGCGACTCGGGGCAAGGGTGTTCATGCAAGACTCCGTGCGGGTTGAAAACCCCCACAGAATCGCCGCCCCGGCCCCGAAGGCACAGGGCATGCTGCCCACGGCCACGCGGGCATCACGCCTGCATGACCCGGGCATGGGCGCGGGTACGCCCCGTCAGTCGGCAGCGATCGAGTCCGGCTCGGTCACCGCATCGAGCTTGGCGCGGATGCTGTCCACATCCACCGTCTCCAGGTAGCTCGGGATGTTCTTCCAGATGCTGTGGTAGCCGTAGCCCCCGTTGAGCATTTCGTCGAGCGCCGCTTCGCGGGTCCATCCCTGCACCACCATGCGGTACATGGCGCTCACCAGCCCGGTGCGGTCGGCACCATGCTGGCAATGGAGCAGCACCGGCCCCCGCTGTTCGGCCTCGAGAATGGCGCGCAGCGCACGCACCACCTCGTCGTCATCGATGGCCCAGGTGAGCGTGGCCACCCGGACCGTGTCGATCCCCGTGCCACGCAGCAGACGCCGGTCGGAATGAAAGGCACGCAGGCTCACCACGGTACGGATACCCAGTGCCGTCAGCTGCGGCAGGTCGTCTTCATCGAGCCGGGCGCTGCGGTAGAACCGGGGTGCGACCTGAAACAGATTGAGTTCATCGTTGACCGGGCTCGCCCAGGTGGCGGGGCGTTCCGGCGCGTCAAGGGCCGCCCACAGGGGGCCGGCCGTGAGCGACAACGCGAGGGCGAGGGCATTCAGGAAAGGACGGAGCATGAGGCGCTCTCCTGGACAAAGGTGGGTGATAGAACGCGATCGACCACGGCCGCCGCAGCCCGGGGCCGGCCGAGCACGCGTGCCGCCTCGCTCATGCGGCCGAGCCGCACCGGATCGTCCATGAGTTGCTGCACGCGATAGGCGAGGGTGACCCCATCGACGGCCTTGAGTGCCGCGCCTGCTTCGAGCAGCAGATCGGCGTTGCGCTCTTCCTGCCCGGGGATGGGGGAATTGACGATCATCGGTCGGCCCATGGCCAGACATTCTGCGGTGGTCAGCCCGCCCGGTTTGGTGATGACCACGTCGGCGCAGGTCATCAGGCGCTCGACCTGGTGGGTGAAGCCCTGCACCGAGAGTCGGGCACCATAGGTCGGTTGCAGTGCATCGAGCCGTGCCTTGAGGGCGGCGTTCTTGCCCGTAAGCACGATCAGCTGAAGTGCCGGCACGGTTTCGAGCAGATGCACCGTCACTGCGTCGAGCGCCCCCAGCCCCTCGCCACCGCCCATGAGCAGGGCCGTCGGGCGTGCCGCCTCCAGGCCCAGTTCCACCATGCAGGTGCTCCGGTCAAGCCGTGTGGCGAAGGCCGGCATCAGGGGGATGCCGGTCACGTGGATGCGCGCCGGGTCGATGCCCAGGGCGGTGAGCCGGTGGGCGGCTTCATCGCTGGCGACGCCATAACCGCCCATGTCGGGCACGGCCCACATGCGATGCACGTCAAAGTCGGTCACCTGCAGCCAGATGGGGCAGCCCACCCGTCCCTTGCGGCGCTGGTGGAAGAGGATCTCGGCTGGCAGGAAATGGGTGCACACGATGGCGTCAGGCTGCCAGCCGTCGATCTCGGCTATCAGTTGCCGTGCGCTGAGGCGTTCCACGGCCCGGCGCAGGCGCTGACCCGGGCTGTCGGGCGGGGTGCAGTTGCTCAGGTCGTACAGATATCGCCACACCGAAGGCGCCATGCCGATGAGGCGCAGGTAGACATCGGTGTACAGGGTGCGAAAGCTGCTGCTCACGAAGTCCATGACGTCCAGGTGACGCACCTGGACGCTGTCGCCCCGGAGTGCCACCGCCGCCTCAATGGCCTCGGCGGCACGGCGATGGCCTGCGCCGGCAGACACGCTGAGCAGGAGAAGTCGTTGGCCGGTCATGTGTAACGGTGTCCGTGTCGCCCGAAAAGGTGCCCAGCATATCAGCGCTGATGTTCAACATGCCATATTCATGAAGCGTGAAACACATTTCGACGCGACCCGCGTCGGGCGACACTAGGGCAGTCGCATCACCTGCAGGCAGGCGGCAATGCCGGTGGCGATGCCGTCGGCCATGCGCCGCTGGTAGGCCGGATCGCGCAGTTGCAACTCTTCGGCCCGGTTCTTGATCACGCCGGCTTCGAAGAGCACCGCCGGCACCTCAGTGCGGTAGAGCACCACCAGATTGTCGTACCAGTGCACCGTATTGGCCTGATCGGCCCAAGTACGGCGGCGGGCGTTCTTGTCGGTAGGCACGAATCCCATGCGCTGCAGGCGCGCGCCGATCACCGAGGCACAGGTGAGACTGGCATCGGGGTAGGGGTTGTCGTGCGAGACAAACAGGGAGTGACCCGCAAACGCGTCGTTGTAATCGCGCGCCTTGCCCTGCCAGGTCCACGGCTTGAGTTCATGCTCGCTCACCGAATCGTGATGAATGGAGATGAACAGATCGGCCCCGGGCACGGCCTTGGGCCGGTCACGCAATGAGGCAATCCTTCCGTCGTCATTCACCAGGTGCGCAGCAATGCCACGACTCATCAAGGCCGCCGACACTTCCCTGGCCAGATCGCGGTTGAATTCGAACTCCATCCGCCCACGGGCGCTGGTGGCGCCGCCCGCCGCCAGGGTATGACCCACGTCGACCGCCACCACCGGTGCGGCAATGAGCGGAGCACTCGCCAGCATCAGGGCCCAGGCGGCACACACCTGCCCAGCTAAACAGCCTGCTTTCACGCGGGTTTCACTCCTGCTCCCTGTTGATCGCCACGCAAATACGTGTGACTCAAGCCGTGCCCGAAGGTCCGCCTGATCATCTCAACTCCGTTCATTCCGTACCATGGACCGATTATGGTCCAGGAAGCGCCGTCAAAGCCCCCACCACATGATCGGGCAACGATCCTGATTGTCGATGACGTGCCCGACATCGTGGTCACCATCGGCCGGGTGCTTCGCGACTACCAGTCGCGTGCGGCCACCTCGGGCGCAGACACGCTCGATTGGGTTCTGCACAGTCGCGTCGATCTGATGCACCTGGATGCGAGCCTCCAGCGTGACACACCCCATTCCCTCTGTGGTGCCGAGTCGTCCGAATGATCGGCGGAAAAAGTGGCTTCGCTGTCTGAGCCTGAAGGGCGAGTTGGCGAAGTCACCTGCTGAGCAGTCGGGCGGCGAGGGGAGCCCGCAGGGCCACGAAATCAGGACGCGCTTCAGGGCGAAAACAGAATGGAATGGTGTTTCGACTCAGCACTGAACTGATGGGTGAGGCCGTTCAGGTATGAACCGACATTGGCCGGGTTTCGCCCCGGCGGGCGCCTCACTTTCTTGCTTGTGCAAGAAAGTAAGCAAAGAAGCACAGCCCACGGTCGCGTCGCCTGACGGCGATCCCCAATCGACAAACCCCGGCAGCGGCGTGCTTCGCCAACTCGCCCTGCGGGCTCAGACAGCGAAGCCCGTTTCTCCGCCCCCGGGGTTCGTCGATTGGCGCTCTCGAGGGCGGAGCGGGCGTGCCATCGTGGTGGGGCCGTAGCCCGGCCGAGCGCAGCGACGCCAGGAACAACGTCTTGCATAAGAACAAGGTCTCCGTCCGGCACTTTCAATCCCTCTGTCGTGCCGAGTCGTCCGGACGACCGGCAGAAAAAGCGGTTTCGCTGTCTGAGCCCCGCAGGGGCGAGTTTGCGAAACCGCCCGCCGGGCGTTCGGGCAGCGAGGGCAGCCCGAAGGGCCACGAAAAGCGGGATGCGTCTCTTTGCCTACTTTCTTGCGCGTCAAGAAAGTAGGTCGCCCCTCAGGGCGAAACCAGCAGCGAAACAAGAATGGAATGGTGTCCCGACTCAGGCGCGATCTGATGCGTGAGGTCGTTCAGGCACGAACCGCCATTGGCCGGGTTTCGCCCCGCCGGGCGCGGCCATTCACCGCAATGCTGACACCCGACGGGCCGGATAACCCGTCTTGAATAAGACCGGACTTCAAGCTCGAGACACCCGACACCACACCGTATTTGCATCCCTCCTGCGGGTCTGCCACATTGCCTGCTCAACAATAATTCACCACCATCCCGACGCCATCGTGAGCACCGACACCCCTTCTCCGCCGCCTGATCTGCCACCGCATCGGCCACGTTATCGGCGTCTGCGCTTGATGTTTCTCATCGCAATGCTCGGCATTACCACGCCGTGGATCAGCCGGCTCACGGTCGACATGCCCAGGGTGGGCTGGTTGAGCGATCTGGGCAGCCACTGGCAGTGGTTCTTTGTGCCCGCAGCCATGTTCACCGGCATCTTTGCGTGGCGCGGGCTGGCAAGAATCGTGGCCCTGCTCGCCCTCGGGGCCGGGCTCTACGGCCTGTGGGTAGTGATGCCGCCACTGGCGGCCAAGGCGGAAGCGGAGGACGCGCCCACCCTCCGCGTGGTCACCGCCAACGTGATGTACACCACGGGCGATCCGGTGGGCGTGATGGAATGGGCGCTCAGCCAGCGGGCGGACATCATCCTGCTGCAGGAAGTGAACGGAAAATTCGCGCAGACGCTCGAAACCATGACCACCGGCTTCCCGCATCGTCATCTGCTGGCCCGCGACGACCCCTTCGGTATCGGCATCGTGTCCCGCTACCCCTTGAGTCACAGCGCCGTCGTCACCGGGCCGGGTGGCATCCCCATGCTCGAAGCCACCGTCGACACGCCCGATGGCGCCGTGCCGGTGCTGGTCGTCCACCCCTTTCCACCGCTGACCGAGGTTGCCCATCGTGAGCGCGCCGAGCTGATTCACCTTGTGGATACCCGCGCCGGGAAGACGCCGACACTGATCGTGGGCGGCGATTTCAATGCCACGCCGTGGTCATCGGCCTTCAACGGCGTCCGCCACCTGGGCATCGCCAGCCGCGGGCTGCCGACCTGGCGGGAAGTCCTGCCGATCGACCATGTGATGGTCGGGTCGGGCTGGGCGCTGAGGATGGCTGATCGAGGCCCGGCCAACTGGTCCGACCACCGGCCCTTGGTGGTGGAACTGGCACGCCGGTCTGCAGGTCGTCACGACGACAACAACGCCGCTTCACGGCAATAGCTGGCTCGGCACGGCACTCGCGTCTGTCGGGCGCTCGCGACCCGGCGCTGACGCCAGGCGTGTATTGACCTGCCGGACAAAGCGCCAGTGCACGGCCCAGAGGATGATGGCGATCAGGCTGGCCGTTTTTCCGATCATGCCGGGTGCCAGCGACACAATCTGCGCCACGCACCACCCGATCCCTGAAAACAGCCCGTTACCTCGAAGGTCGTTCAACTGTGGGTTGGCCGCCGCTTCCCGTTCGATGGAGCGAGCGACGTTGTGGACGATGAAGAAGTCTTCAACAAAGTTGTAGGGGATCAGGAACATCAGCCAGACCGAGCCCGGGGCGGCCGCACGGCGCTCGGGTGACACCAGTGCCAGCGTGCGTGAGAGATCCCGACAATAGAAGTAAACGAAAACTAGAAAGACCGCGAACAGCGCAACGGCGCCGCCAACACCGAGCATCTCGAGTTCTTCGAGGAAGCCGCTTCCGTACTGCGGGTAGATGAACGGCAGGGAAAACGCCAGCACCACCAGACAGGTGAGGCACATTTTGAGGCTCAACAGTTTCATGGCGCTCTCGATGGACAAACGGCGTTGCGTCGTCCCTTGCACGCCGGACGTCCGCAGATATATGCAAATCGGTTTTCCAGCCATCATATACGCTGGCGACAAATCATGAACTGCGGGCCACTGGCCTGTCAGGCGAAGACAGCCCCCCCTCAGCCACGTTTCAGGTAGTCATCCACCAGCACCTGTGCCTTGAGCAGCATGATGTCCTTGAGCATGCGCACCTTGCGTCCGTGTTCTTCATGGGCAATGTCGTAGATCTGCTTCTTCAGCGTTTCGTCACAGCCGTCGGGGAAACTCAGCGACCATTGGGTGAAGTATTCGCCGTATCCATCAATGGTCCTGATCAGCTCGAAACGGATCTTTTCCCGCGTCTTGGGGGGAAGGGCGGCGAGCAAGGCTTCGACATCGGCGTCGTAGTCGTGACCGCGCTGATCGGGGATGGGGAACTGGATGATCTGTGACATGGTGGCATCCGCTCGGATTGGATGGTGTCGGGGGCCGGCGTACCGTGTGCCTCATGCGGCTGCTTTGAGCAGGGCATCACGTGCGGTGCTCAAACGCACGAACTGCGCATGGCTGCCCCCGGCATCCGGGTGGGCACGCTGCGCCAGACGACGGAAGGCGGCCTTGATCTGGGCGCGGCCGAGCGCGCCGGTAAGCGGTAGCGCCAGCGCCTCGCGGTGGATTCGGTCGTCCGCGCTCGGCGGGGGTGGCACCGGATGCTGTCGCTGCGAAAACCGGGCAAAGGCAGCTTCGGTGCGCCGCTGAGTCTCCTGCCGCAGATGCAGCGATTCGCGCCTCAACGCCGCCTGATCGCGCTGCCAGCGCTGACGGGACATGACGATGCAGGCGGCAAACGCGATGCGGCCGCAGCGCTCAAGCGCGTCCAGATCGAAGGGGCCGACCATATCGAACGGTTCGTCCAGCCAGGCCATGCGCCCGTTCGGCCCCCGCTCGATCACGCCCAGCGCCGCCGTGGTCACCAGCCCATGGTTGCCGTTCCAGATCACCCAGTCTTCATCGCCGGCACCGGAAAAGAACTCAGACATGGCGGCCCCCACGGGCGTGAAGACGCCGTTGCGCCCTTGAGGGCGCCACGGCCGAGCGGGCGGCGGAAGGGTTCTTTGAAGCAAACACGACAGGAATCGCCTATTTCACTGTGCTGATTCCAGGCGTTGCAATTTGCGCACCAGATCCTCGATGCGTGGCGGACGGCCGCACAGCGGAATCCGTCTGCTGCGCTATTCCGCCCCGGTGAATGAGCGGTTCAGTCGCGCCAGCACCGTCTCCACCACCTCCAGCCGCCCGACCACGTCCATATGGTCGAAACCCTCGAACATCAGGGTGTCGGCGTTGGGCAGCGCGGCGAGCAGGCGATCTTGCGGCAGCACGAAGTGATCGTGGCTGCCGTTGATGATGAGCACAGGCACCTGAAGCGCGCCGAGCTGCGCCTCGGTGAGCGGGTGCTCCTGCGGACGGGTGATGCAGGCCGCCATGGCTTCAGGATCGTTCCCGGACGCTTTCACGTCGTCGATGAGCCTGACCAGCGCAGGTGGCGCATCGGGCGGCAGGCCTTCGCGCAAGGCGCGGGCCAGCAGCTCGCTGGCGCCGAGGGGTTTGAACGCGTTGTCGCCACACCCCACCAGCACCAGCTGGCTGAACATGTGGGGGTGTCGACAGGCCAGGGCGAGCATGAGTTTGGCGCCCAGTGAGTACCCGATGCCGACGACCCCGTCGAGGTGTCCCAGGCGGGCGTCGAGGTCATCAAGGATGGTGGCGTAGGCCTGCGGATCGCGGGGGGCCTCGGGCACGCCGTGACCGGGCAGGTCGTGCTCGATGACCGGAAAGCCGTTGCTTTCAAGACAATGGGCCCAGCCGAGCCGCACCCAGGTGTGCTGGAAGGAACCGCCCCAGCCGTGCAACAGCACGACGGGCGGCCGTTCGGTCGCCGGTGATCCGGACATTCTGTCTCCTCCTCGCCGTGTCGGGCGATGGTATGTCGGGTCTGCCGCGTTCCGGCGCGCAGGGCAGCGGTCCTGGCGCCTTTCACGAACCCGTTATCGTGTTCTGGTCCTGCGGGGCCGACACGACGCGAAGCCGGGCCGGTCCCGAAGTCATGGTGCCCTGACTGCCCATGATGCGCAATGCCGATGGACTATTCACGACATCATCAGGCATGCTTGACGGGCACGTCGCGATACCGGGTCCACACCCGTCGCCGCGTGACGGGTCACCACTCACGTTACAGCCCCAGCGAGGCAATGATGAAAAGACGGGTTTTTCTCGGGGCACTGTCCATTCCCCTGCTGGCCCTTGCCCAATCAGACCGCACGGTGCCCTCCAGCCCGGTCGACTCGGTCGTGCTCTACATCGTCCCGACCGATGGTTTCCCGGAACAGGTGGCGGCGACCATTGCCCGCCAGCTGACCACGGACACCGGCCTGTGGGTCAAGGCCTCGCTGTGGACGCCGTCGGGCGTGTCATCGCCCCTGCCGGGCACGAACCAGTATCCGGCCGAGGACTATCTGCCGCTGGGCGACGCGCTGGCCCGGCAACTGGGCGATGCGAGCGCGCGGACCTATTTCATCGTGCTGACCGACCGGGACATCAACTCACGGGCACAGAACTTCCGCTTTCAGTACTCGCTTCACCGTCCGATGGCCAGAACCTCGGTGCTCTCCATTGCCCGGCTGCTCTACCGCAAGGACGGCACACCGGCCAGTGACGCGCAGATCGGCAAGCGGATGCGCGTCATGTTGATGCGCATCGTCGGCGAGATGAAGTTCGGCTGGCAACGGACGCGCGAACCGGCCGACCTGATGTTCGCCCCCATCATGTCCATCGACGATATCGACAACATCGATCTGACGCGCTCGATCGCGACACGACGCGCCCAGGGACTCATGCGCCCTTGAGCACTGCCGGCGGCCCGGCGCACTGCTTCGCATCGTGACCGCCTTCCATCTGCCCACTCGCGCTAATAGCTGCCGGCCACCGGCCCACCCGCAGTGCGTTCGATGAATTCATCGCACAGGGCCGAGGTGGCCCCGGAGAGGATCATCGAGTCCACCCCCACGGCCACGAAGCGGGCACCGGCGTCTTCGTAGCGGCGGATGAGCCCCTTGTCGCCGCACAGCACACCGCCCCACTTGCCGTGGGCGCTGACCTTGCGCAGGCCGTCCTCGATGAGGCGCACCACGTCCGGGTGATCGGCCTCGCCCAGAAAGCCCACCGAGGCCGCCAGATCGGCGGCGCCGAAGAAGACGCCGTCCACCCCCTCGACCGCCTGGATGGCATCGAGGTTTTCCAGCCCGGCCGCGGTCTCCACCTGTACGATCAGGCACATCTGGCCGTTGGCGGTGTGCATGTAGTCGCCGATGCGCCCCCAGCGCGAGGCCCGCGCCAGCGCGCTGCCCACGCCGCGAATGCCATGGGGCGGGTAGCGCATGGCGCGCACCAGTTGCTCGGCCTGTCCGGCGGATTCGACCATGGGGATCATCAGCGTCTGCACGCCCGTCTCCAGCAACTGCTTGATGAGCACATGATCGCCATGGGGCGGGCGCACCACCGGGTGGGACGGATAGGCTTCGATCACCTGCAGCTGCGCCAGGATGGAGCGCAGGTCGTTGGGGCCGTGCTCGGCATCCACCAGCAGCCAGTCAAAACCGGCGCCGGCGCAGATCTCGGTGCTGATGGTCTGCGCCAGCCCCAGCCACAGGCCGTACTGTTTCTCGCCGGCGAGCAGACGTTGCTTGAAGGTGTTGGCGGGAATGTTCATGGGTGTCTCGGTCCTCGGGCGCGACAGCGATACGCCGTATTCTGCCAGTCGAACATGGACGTTGACGAATAAATCTCGAGAAATTACGATTCTGTCGGGAATTTTACGGGGTATTCCCCAATACAGGGGCGTGCCCGTTCCGCGTTTAATGCAGTGCACAACGCTTCGGGAGACGGGAGCCACCGGCGGGCCGCAAGGCCGTCCGGTGAGCGTCGGCCACAGGGCCGGCAGGGCCGAAGCACTCGAGTTGCATCCATAACAACATAACGTGGCGACCTTGCCAGGGGTTCGAGCGTATTCGCTGATTCCGTGCGCATGTCGCTGGTGATGACCTCAGCTTCTCCCGTCAGGTGTCGCGTTCGTAGCGCGCCCCTCGGGCACGGACACGACATGAAAGAGATCAAGAGCATTCTGGTGGCCAACCGCAGCGAGATCGCCATTCGCGTGCTGCGCGGGGCGTCCGAACTGGGCCTGCGCACGGTGGCCATCTTCTCCAACGAAGACCGCTTTGCCCTGCACCGCTTCAAGGCGGACGAATCCTATCTGGTGGGCGCGGGCAAGAAGCCGCTGCAGGCCTATCTGGACATTGACGACATCATCCGCATCGCCAAAGAGAACGATGTGGATGCGATCCACCCGGGCTACGGCTTCCTGTCCGAGAACCCGGAGTTTGCCGACGCCTGTGCCAAGGCGGGTATCGCCTTCATCGGCCCCAAGGGCGCGGTGATGCGCACCCTGGGCAACAAGGTGGCCGCGCGCGAGGTGGCGATCAAGGCCGGGGTGCCGGTGGTACCGGCCACCGGTGCGCTGCCCGGCGACATTGAAGAAGTGAAGCGCATGGCCGCCGAGATCGGCTATCCGCTCATGCTCAAGGCCAGCTGGGGCGGGGGTGGGCGCGGCATGCGCGCCATCGAGACCGAAGCGGATCTGGCGCCGATGATCGACGTGGCCCGCCGCGAGGCCGCCGCCGCCTTCGGTAATGACGAGGTCTATCTCGAGAAGCTCATCCGCCGCGCCCGCCATGTGGAAGTGCAGGTGCTGGGCGACCCAGCACGGCAACCTGGTGCACCTGTTCGAGCGCGACTGCTCGGTGCAGCGGCGCAACCAGAAGGTTCGAACGTGCCCCGGCGCCCTACAATGGACGAGACCAAGCGCACCGAGCTGTGCGAATCGGCCCTGCGCCCAGGCGCGCGAAGCAAACTACTCCCACGCCGGCACGGTGGAATACCTCTTCGACGACGACACGGACAGTTCTACTTCATCGAAGTGAACCCGCGCATCCAGGTCGAACACACGGTCACCGAGGAAGTGACCGGCGTGGACATCGTCAAGGCGCAGATCCGCGTCACCGAGGGAAGCGCATCGGCGCTGACGACCTGCTGCCCAGCCAGGACCAGATCACCCTCAACGGCCACGCCCTGCAGTGCCGGGTCACCACCGAAGACCCGGAGAACAACTTCACCCCCGACTACGGCAAGATCGCGGTGTATCGCTCCGCCGCCGGCGGCGGCATCCGCCTGGATGCGGGCACGGCCTATTCGGGCGCCGTCATCACCCCGTACTACGACTCCCTGCTGGTGAAGGTCACCGCCTGGGGTCACACGCCGGACGAGGCGGCCTCGCGCATGGACCGGGCGCTGCGCGAGTTCCGCGTGCGGGGGCTGTCGACCAACCTGCAGTTCCTCGAGAACGTGATCGACCACCCGCTGTTCCGCTCGGGCGAGTGCACCACGCGCTTCATCGACACCACCCCGGAGCTGTTCAACTTCCAGAAGCGGCGCGATAGGGCCACCCGATTGCTGCGCTTCCTCGGCGAAGTGGCCATCAACGGCAACCCGGAGATGAAGGGCCGCGTGGCCCCGGCGCTGCCGCTCTCCAAACCCATCAAGCCACGCTCAACCTGCGCACCCAGATCCCCAAGGGCACCCGCGACTACCTCAAGGAGATGGGCCCGACCCGCTTCGCCCAGTGGATGCGCGACTGCAAGCAGGTGCTGCTCACCGACACCACCATGCGCGATGCGCACCAGTCGCTGTTCGCCACGCGCATGCGCAGCCACGACATGCTGGCCATCGCCCCGCACTACGCGCGCATGCTGCCCGGGCTGTTCTCGATGGAATGCTGGGGCGGCGCCACCTTCGACGTGGCCATGCGCTTCCTCAAGGAAGACCCGTGGGACCGTCTCGCCCGCCTGCGCGAAGCGGTGCCCAACATCCCCTTCCAGATGCTGCTGCGCGCCTCCAATGCGGTGGGCTATACCAACTACCCGGACAACGTGGTGCGCTACTTCGTGCAGCAGGCCGCGCAGAACGGCATCGACATCTTCCGCGTGTTCGACTCGCTCAACTGGGTGGAGAACATGCGCGTGGCCATGGACGCGGTGATCGAGTCCGGCGGACTGTGCGAAGCGGCCATCTGCTACACCGGCGATCTGCACGACCCCAAGCGCAGCAAGTACGACCTCAAGTACTACGTGAATCTGGCCAAGGAGTTGGAGAAGGCCGGCGCCCATGTGCTGGGCATCAAGGACATGGCCGGGGTGTGCAAGCCGCGCGCCGCCAAGGAACTGGTCACCGTCCTCAAGCAGGAGGTGGGGCTGCCCATCCACTTCCACACCCATGACACCAGCGGCATTGCCGCCGCCTCGGTGCTGGCGGCCATCGAGGCCGGGTGTGATGCGGTCGATGGTGCACTCGATGCCATGAGCGGCATGACCTCCCAGCCCAACCTGGGCTCCATCGCCGCTGCGCTGACCGGCTCCGAGCGCGACCCGGGCCTCGACCTGGACGCCATGCAGAGCCTCTCCCACTACTGGGAGGGCGTACGCCGCCAGTACAGCCCCTTCGAGGCCGACATGCGTGCCGGCACCTCGGACGTCTACAACCACGAGATGCCCGGCGGGCAGTACACCAACCTGCGCGAGCAGGCCCGCGCCATCGGACTGGAGCACCGCTGGCCGGAGGTCTCGCGCGCCTATGCGGATGTGAACCAGCTCTTCGGGGACATCGTCAAGGTCACCCCCACCTCCAAGGTGGTGGGCGACATGGCCCTGTTCATGGTGGCCAACGACCTCACCCCGGCCGACGTGCGCAACCCGGCGCGGGAGATCGACTTCCCCGAATCCGTCGTGCAGCTCTTCCGCGGCGAACTGGGCTACCCGGCGGACGGCTTCCCCAAGGACCTGGAAGCCCGGATCCTGCGCGGCGCCCAGCCGGTGGAAGGGCGCGTGGGCGCCACCCTGGCGGAGGTGGATCTGGACGCCGCCCGCACCAAGGCGGAGACGGCCATCGGCCGTCAGGTGACCGACACCGACCTGGCCTCGTATCTCATGTACCCCAAGGTGTTCACCGACTTCGCCCACCACCGCAAGCAGTTCGGCGATGTGGCGCGCATCCCCACCCCGGCCTTCTTCTACGGGCTGTCGGACCTGGACGAGATCTCGGTGGACATCGACAAGGGCAAGACCCTGGTCATCCGCCAGACCGGCCGCTCGGACACCGTGGATGAAGAGGGCAAGATCAAGGTCTTCTTCGAACTCAACGGCCAGCCCCGCGCGGTGCGTGTCGCCAAGGCCGGCCTCCAGGGCACCGGCACCGCCCGCCCGCTGGCCAAGGACGGCGACCCGAAACAGGTCGGCGCCCCCATGCCGGGCATGATCGCCACCGTGTCGATCAAACCGGGCCAGAAGGTCAAGAAGGGCGACGCGCTGCTCTCGCTCGAAGCCATGAAGATGGAAACCCTGCTCACCGCCCCGGAAGACGGCACCATCGCCGCCATCCATGTGAAACCGGGCGAGACCGTGCAGGCCAAGGAGTTGCTGGTTGAATTGAGCTGAGAGACAGCAGGGGTCAGACAGTCATGCCGTTCAGTTAAGGCACGGTTCCTCCCCCTTCAAGGGGGAGGTCAGGAGGGGGATGGGGTTTGAGCTGCCCAGTTTCACCCCATCCCCACCCCAACCCTCCCCTTTAAGGGGAGGGAGGGACCCGTCTATAAGGCTCGGATTCGCTTAACTGAACAGCATTAGGGTCAGACAACGGTTTTCTTGGGGACGAATGTCGACTTGACGTTCTGCTTCCCCGACAACCGTGGTCTGGCCTCTGTTTCCCTTGGTCCTCTGCGTATCCCCTGCTGCTCTGCGCGTTGGCGCGTGCCCGCCACCTGGGGGCCTCGTGCGCGCGTCCCGATGATCCTCGACGGCGCCAGCTCATGACACTTGCCTATTAGGACAGTTGTCCTATAGCATCCGGAACACACGATTCCATCGAGCAAGTCATGAGCGAATCACTTGACCCGGCCGCCGTCGAACCCGATACCCGCGAGCGTATCGTCGCGGCGGCAGACGCCCTGTTCTACCAGCGCGGTTTCGAACACACCTCGTTTGCAGACATTGCTCGCGCGGTGCAGCTCTCGCGGGGCAATTTCTACTATCACTTCAAGACCAAGGACGACATCCTCGAGGCCGTCATCGGCCTCCGCTCGCAGCGCACGCAGGCCATGCTCGATGCCTGGACGCGTGCGGCCGACACGCCGGAGGGTCGTCTCGGCTGCTTTGTCCAGATGCTGGTCCGCAATCGCGAAAACATTCAACGTCATGGCTGCCCCGTGGGCACGCTGTGCACCGAGCTTGCCAAGCTCAAGCACCCGTCCCGGGACGATGCAGGCATGATCTTTTCGCAATTCAGGGCCTGGCTCCGCACCCAGTTCGACGCCATGGGTCTGGCCGACGAGGCGGACCGCCTCGCCATGCACCTGCTCTCCCGAAGCCAGGGCATCGCCACCCTGGCCAATGCCTTCGACGACGAGGCCTTCATCCGCCAGGAAGTCGCCCTGCTCGAAGCGTGGATCAGCTCACTGAACCCTGCCTCATCAACCTCTCACTGACGCGCCAGGAGTCCTCATGAACGACAACGACCTCAAGATTTTCGTCATCTTCCTGCGCTTCGGTACCAACCGGGCGCAGGCTGGCCAATGGATGGCCGAACACCGCCAATGGATCGAAACCGGCATCGCCGATGGATGCTTCCTCATGGCCGGTTCGCTCGACGAAGGCCAGGGCGGGATGGTGCTTGCCGCCGCTCGGGTACGCGCCGAAATTGACGCCCGACTGGCGCAGGATCCGTTCGTGATTCACGACGTGGTCACCGTGCAGATCCACTCGGCCGAACCCGCCTTCATGGCCGACGGCATGGCAACGCTGATCCAGCGCGGTGGAGTCGCGGAGGCGCAATCGTGAGTGATACGCCACCGTTCATTGCGGGCACGGATGGCCAGCCACGCTGCCGCTGGTGTGCCGCTGCGCCCGAATTCGAGGCCTACCATGACCGGGAATGGGGCTTCCCGGTCGACGACGACATCCGGCTATTCGAAAAGCTGAGCCTCGAAGCCTTTCAGTCGGGGCTCAGCTGGCGGACGATCCTCGCCAAGCGCGAGCACTTCCGGCGCGCCTTCGAGGGTTTCGATTTTCACCAGGTGGCACGCTTTGACGACGCCCGACGCGACGCCCTGCTGGCAGACGAAGGCATCGTGCGCCACCGGGGCAAGATCGAGGCGGTCATCCACAACGCCCGCCGGGCAGTGGACCTGCAGGCCGAGCACGGAACACTGGCCGCGTATTTCTGGCGCTTCGAGATCGACCCCGCCCAAGCGGCCGAACCCCAAACGGTCAGCACCGCGCCCCAGGCCATCGCACTCGCCAAAGACCTGAAGAAGCGTGGCTGGAAATTCGTCGGCCCGACAACGGTCTACGCCTTCATGCAGGCCATGGGCCTGGTCAACGACCATGTCGAGGCCTGTGTCATCCGGCAACAGGTCGCTGAGGCTCGAGATCGCTTCGTGGTACCGCGCTCACGACAAATCGCCGTGAAATAGTCGGCCGGGCCAATGTAGGTCTTCTCTGATTCGGGGCCGTACACGGTCCGTTCGTCAGCGGTGTCGCCACCGGCGGCCGAAGCACTCACCACGCAAAACTCAGGGCAAACAGGGTGGTGCGAAGCAGGGTCTTGAAAGGATTCATGTCGTTCTCCTTTACTCGTCGATTGGGGATGCATTCAGCTTACGGACGGACCCGAATCGACCGGTAGAACGATCCTGCGGTGGTTCTTGCTCAGTTCTCTTTTGGTGTCAGGGGGGACTACTGGGGCGCGAGACAAGGGCTGTGCTGAGGGCGACTTCGAGCGTAGGGCCGGGTGTTTCTCCGAGGCACCATGGGCGGCCATTCGGCGCAATAACCATCGGGCATTGCGCCGAACGTTGCTCCGAGGCACTATGGAGCCTCATGCGGCGCAATGCCCTTCGGCTATTGCGCCCTACGCGAGCTAGAGCGCAGCCCCTTACTTTCAAGTTAGACATCGCCACCCGCACCCAGCACCTCACACCCGATGACCATCACGCGAAAGTCGATTCCACTCAATACTGCCCGGCAGCTTTGGGCACAGTGTGGTGGCTTCTGTCAAAACCCATCCTGCAACAAGCCACTCTTTCGGGAAGTTGCAGAGGAGTCGGTAAGCCTTGCGAACGTAGCGCACATCATCGGGCATGGAAGCTCTGGCCCGAGAAGCGATCATGAACTTGCGGAGCACATTGATAGGGATGGGATCCCTAACCTCATCATGCTCTGCCTGGAGTGCCACAAGGTGGTCGACGAGTTGGACAGGCGCTTCAGTGTCGAAGAGATGCAATCTTGGAAGACCGCGCACGCGAGAAAGATCACGTCGCTGTTTTCCGTTCCAAGTATCAAAGACGAGCGCGCCCTTCTGACTGAAGTCAATGATCTTCTCGAAGAGAACGCAGCACTGTTCCGAGAATGCGGCCCGTACTCAGAAAGCGTTCTTGGCGGCCTAGGCGGCGACGGCCTGAAGGTTTGGAAGAAGCGTTGCCTAGATACGATTCTCCCAAACAACCAAAGAATCATTGCTCTCATAGAAGGCAACAAGCGAAACTTCCCATATCCGTGGGACGTCTACCCTAAGATGCTTGAGTACAAGATTCATGTCGATGCGTTCCAAGACAACTGTTTAACTGATCAAAAGATCAACGACTACAAGCTGTTCCCGCGAGGCTTTGATCATTTTGTCAAGACGCGACTTGGTATCGACTCGCCACCTCCTCAAGTTGTCGCTCAAGAAGAACTGGAGTTCCGATACAACACGGTCAAGAAGTTCGTCGAAGAATTTCTTTCCGGCCACAGTGCAATAGCGAATCTTCAAGAGATCAATCGCGGCACCATGTTTGTTGAACTCCGAGACGGACGAAAACTCAAGGTCTTCGTAACTAATACCTACTACTTCACCGACTACACGCTAGAGCGCGTTCTTGAGGTCGATCCCGCGGTTAACGCGATCATCTGCTCAAGCCCCGCCGGCCAGTACTCCGATTCGGCGAAAGAGCTGTGTATTGAGCGCGGAATTGGGCTCTTTATGCTCGGTGAGTTCATGGGTGCAATTAATCTGAGCGGGGACCAGTACTTAAACTTTTTGCTTCGAGCCGATCGCGAGCGAAGAATGGGGGACCTCAAGCAACTAAGTCGAATGGCCGACCCGCCGACAAGAACAGAAGTATTTGCCTTTGGCTCCTTCATACGGCGAAAGCACTACCATGACGTTGATCTTATGATCGTGTATGAAGAGCCTGCGGACTCAGGCAAGCTGAAGAAATTCGAATCCGAACTCGACCGATTGCTCCGCCAGCGATTTGGTGAACCCGACATTTCCGTTGCTTCAGCACGAGAGTTCACTGCTTTGCGTCTCAAGTACGACAACCTTTCGCGGGTTTATCCCTGAGCGGCAGGCAAAGAGCAACGATGTCTAAGTCAAACTTTAAACGTCAGCTTCGAGGCGGGTGCAAATCAATAGCTGCAGCGATTGAATAACGCCTTCGAAGTAGCACTTAGACATAAGGCGACATATGTGCTGTAAAGACTCGTTTGCCGCCACCAATCCCACGCCGATCCACCCCAAGCATCAAATTCCGATACCCAATGACATCGGTATCGCCTCCCGGTACACCGCTGACTATGATGGCGCTACCCGTACCACGAGACGACACCCATGCTGTCCATCTATGACATCAAGCCCCGATTCCAGGCCCTGCTGCGGCCGCTGACACAGCGGCTGGCGGCCGCCGGGGTGACTGCCAATGCCGTCACGCTGACGGCGATGTTCATTTCCGTTGCGATTGGTCTGTGGCTGTCGATGGCCCAACCGGCACCGGTGGCCTTTCTGGTGTTGCCGGTGTGGCTGTTCCTGCGCATGGCGCTCAATGCCATTGACGGCATGCTGGCGCGGGAGCACGGGCAGCAATCCACCTTGGGTGCCTACCTGAACGAGCTGACCGACGTGATTTCCGACGCAGCGCTGTATCTGCCCTTTGCCTTCGTGAGCCCGTTTGGCGCGCTGGGCGTGGGGCTGGTGATCTGGCTGTCGGCGGTGTCCGAGATGGCCGGGGCGCTGGGGCCGATGGTGGGGGCGAGCCGCCGCTACGACGGGCCGGTGGGCAAGAGCGACCGTGCCTTCGTGTTTGGCGCCCTGGGCCTGTGTCTGGGGTCGGCGGGCAGCCTGCCGGCGTGGCTGGGCTGGCTGATGCCGCTGATGGCGCTGGGCATCTGCCTGAACATTTTCAACCGAGTGCGCGCCGGGCTGGCCGAAGTGGCTGCCCGCTGAGTTGCGCCCGTTCGTCTACTGAAAGGATCAAATTCATGGATTACCCGACCCAACGCCCGGTGAGCGAACACCACTTCACCACCCATGACGGCGTCGAGCTGTTCTACCGCCATTGGCCGGCCACCGGCAGCCGACGCGGTGCGGTGGTGATGTTCCACCGCGGGCATGAGCACTCCGGCCGCATGAGCCATCTGGTGGATGAGCTGGACCTGCCCGATTTCGATGTGTTTGCCTGGGACGCCCGCGGCCATGGCCGCTCGCCGGGCGAGCGCGGTTTTTCGCCCAGCTTCGGCACCTCGGTGCGCGATGTGCAGACCTTTGTGGATCACATCCGCGACACCCACGGCGTGGCGCACGCCGACATGGCGGTGCTGGCGCAGAGCGTGGGCGCGGTGCTGGTGAGCACCTGGGCGCACGACTACGCGCCGCGCATCCGCGCGCTGGTGCTGGCCTCGCCCGCCTTCAAGGTGAAGCTCTATGTGCCCTTCGCCCGGCCGGGCCTGCGGCTCATGCAGAAGCTGCGCGGCAACTTTTTCGTGAACAGCTATGTAAAGGCGAAATTCCTCACCCACGACCCGGCGCGGCAGGCCAGCTACGACACCGACCCGCTCATCACCCGGCCGATTTCGGTAAACATCCTGCTCGGCCTGTATGAGGCGGCCGAGCGGGTGGTGGCCGATGCGGCGGCGATCACCCTTCCCACTCAGATGCTCATCTCGGGCGCCGACTGGGTGGTGGAGCACCAACCGCAGCACGACTTTTTCGAGCGGCTGGGTTCGAGCGTGAAGGAAAAGCATGTGCTGGACGGCTTCTTTCACGACACCCTGGGCGAAGCCGACCGCGACCGCGCGGTGGGGCTGGTGCGCGGCTTCATCCTGCGCCAGTTCGACACGCCGGCCGAGGCGGTGGACCTGAACGACGCAGACAAACAGGGCTTTACCTTTGAAGAGGCCCGCACGCTGGCCGAGCCCTATCCCGAGGGCAGCTTCCGCGGCTGGTACTGGAAGATGTACCGCAAGGGCCTGGGCTGGGCGGGCATGGTGTCCGAAGGGGTGTCGCTGGGCCAGCGCACGGGCTTCGATTCGGGCAGCACGCTCGATTATGTGTATCGCAACGAGGCCAAGGGGGCCGGCCCCATCGGCCGCATGGTGGACCGCAACTACCTGGACGCCATCGGCTGGCGCGGCATCCGCCAGCGCAAGCTGAATCTGGAGGCGCTCATCAAGGACGCCATGCGCCGGGTACGCGCCGACGACAAGCCCGTACGGGTGCTCGACATTGCCGCCGGCCATGGCCGCTATGTGCTCGACGCCCTGAGCCAGGGCGAACAGCGGCCCGGCAGCGTGCTGCTGCGCGACTATTCGGACATCAACGTGCGCGACGGCGGCCGGCTGATCGAAACCAAAGGCATGGGCGATATTGCCCGCTTCGTGAAGGGCAACGCCTTCGATACCGAGTCGGTGGCCAGCGCCCAGCCGGGCACCACCATCGGCATCGTCTCGGGGCTGTATGAGCTGTTCCCCGACAACGACCTGATCCGCGCCTCGCTGGCGGGCATGGCGGGGGCGATCCAGGACGGCGGCTACCTGATCTACACCGGCCAGCCGTGGCACCCGCAGCTGGAGATGATCGCCCGCGCGCTCACCAGCCACCGGGAGGGCGAGGCCTGGGTAATGCGCCGTCGCACCCAGGCGGAGATGGACCAGCTGGTGCGCGAGGCGGGTTTCGAGAAGATCGACCAGCGCATTGACGAGTGGGGCATCTTCACCGTGTCGCTGGCCCGCCGCGTCGCAAAATGAGCGCCACTGGCACGACGCGGGGCCCCATCCGCTGGAAGCACAGCCTCGCCTGGCTGGCGCTGCTCGCGCCGCTGTTCTTCCTGAGCTACGGCTGGGCGAACCAGCTGGCAGCCAGACGCGGGGTGACCGACAGCATCGTCTTCGGCTGGGAGTCGGCCATCCCCTTTCTCCCGTGGACCATCGTGCCCTACTGGTCCATCGACCTGATGTACGGCCTGTCTTTCCTGGCCTGCCGCACGCCGCGCGAGGTGAATCACCACGGCCTGCGCCTGCTCACCGCGCAACTGGTGTCGGTGGCCTGCTTCGTGGCCTTTCCGCTGCGCTTCACCGGCGAGAAGCCGGCCAGCGAGGGCATGTTCGGCGCCCTGTTCGACGCGCTGGCGGGCTTCGACCTGCCCTACAACCAGGCGCCCTCACTGCACATCAGCCTGCTGGTGATCATCTGGTGGGTGCTGGTGCGCCGCGCCTCGCCCGCCTGGCGCTGGGTGTGGCACGGCTGGGCGCTGCTGGTGGCCGCCTCGGTGCTGACCACCTGGCAACACCATTTCTTCGACCTGCCCACCGGGGCGCTGGTGGGCCTGCTGTGCCTGTGGTTGTGGCCCGACCGGGGCGAGTCGCCGCTGCGGTTGGCGATGGGCAAGACGGTCACGCGGCCAAGGCTGGCGCTCTACTACCTGATCAGCGCCCTCGCTTGTCTCGCGCTCACGTTCATCGGCGGTTGGGGCTGGCTGGCCCTGTGGCCAGCGGCGGCGCTGGCGCTGGTGGCGGCCAACTACGCCTGGGTCGGCCCCGAAGGCTTCCAGAAGCATGATGGCCACCACAGCACCGCCAGCCGCTGGTTGCTGGCCCCCTACCGATTGGGGGCATGGATCAACAGCCGCCTGTGGACGCGCGGTCAGGCGCCGGCCGATGCCATCACCGAACAGGTGTGGATCGGGCGCTATCCGGGTCGCGGCGATCTGGCGGCCGGGGGTTTCGACGCCCTGCTGGATCTGACCGCAGAATTCCATCCGCTCACCCGTGCCGAACACCACCACAGCGAGCCCATGCTCGATCTGACCACGCCCGATCTGCCCAGCCTGCGCCGGGCGGCCGAGGCACTTGAAGCCCTGCACGCCAAGGCCGGGCGCATTCTGGTGTGCTGTGCCTTGGGCTACTCGCGCAGTGCCCTGACCGTAGCAGCATGGCTGCTGCACAGCGGCCGGGCGGGAAGTGTGGATGAGGCCATCGAGACGGTGCGCCAGGGGCGACCTCAGGTGGTGTTGGGTGCCGAACACCGGACAGTGTTGGAGCGGTTTCATCGTGGCGAAGGCTGAGTCCATCCAGACACAGGCCGCGCAGCTGGCGACTCGCACGGCGGATGCCTTGCGGCTGGGCTGGCTGTTGCTGGGCGCGAGCCTGCTGCTGGACTGGATCGCATGGCGCGGTGACACCAGTGCGGCCAACGTGGTGATCGTGTTGATTGCCATTGCCGGGGGTGCCGGGGTGTTCTGGTATGGCGCCCGCGCACTCTTCGACGCGCGGGTCTTTCGCCAATGGGCACGCCACTGGCATGATGGCGCCGACGTGATGCAGACGCTGATCGACTTCGATGCCCGGGTGGGGCGCGCCAAACCGCGCTCGGCCGATGTGCTCACCGAGCTGGCCGGGCGGCGCGGCGGGGCGTTGGGTCTGCTGCGAAGGCAGGCGCTGTGTCTGCTCGTGCAACTGCTGGCCACGGCCTGGGCGCTGTGGCCCTGAACGAAGAACAAGAAGGCTCATGATCGAACGCTTCCTCGCCGGCTTTACGGCCCGCTTCCTGTGCAACCTCGCCAAGCTCATCACCGGCATGCGCTCGTTTTGGCAGGGCGAGGGGCCGGTGCCGCGCCTGCGGGTGTATTACGCCAACCACCGCAGCCATGTGGACTTCGTGCTTATCTGGGCCGCGCTGCCCCCGGCCTTGAGGGCGCAGACCCGGCCGGTGGCGGGGGCGGACTACTGGCTCACCAGCGGCCTCAAGCGCTGGCTGATCAACAAGGTGTTGCGCGCGGTGCTGATCGATCGCCGCCCAGAGCGCCAGGGCCCCGACCCGGTGCGGCTCATGGCCGAGGCCATCCGCGCGGGCGACTCGCTCATCGTGTTTCCGGAAGGCACGCGTAACACCGGCGACGCCTTGCTGCCCTTCAAGAGCGGCATCTACCACCTGGCGCAGGCGCTGCCCTGGGTGGAGTTCGTGCCGGTGTGGATCGACAACCTGGGCCGGGTGATGCCCAAGGGCGCGGTGATCCCCATTCCGCTGCTGTGCTCGCTGCGCTTCGGCCACCCGATCACCGTGGCCCCGGATGAAGCCAAGGACGCCTTTCTGGCACGCGCCCGCGGAGCACTGATCGCATTGGCACCGCCGGAAGCGTAAGGAAAGGACGATGAACGTTGCGATGAGCACCGAAAAACTGCAGATGATGGTCTTTGCCGCCGTGTTCGGCGCCCTGCTGCTGGCCAGCGGCATTGCCGCGCTGCTCAAGCTGCGCCTGCCGGTGGGCGCCGACACCGGCACCATCGACAACCTCAATGCCCGCACCAACGCCTGGTGGATGATGGTGGCGGTGCTGGCGCTGGCCTTCTGGATCGGCGACGGCGGCATCATCGCGCTGTTTGCCTTCATCTCCTTCCAGGCGCTGCGCGAATTCATCTCGATCACCCACACCCGGCGGGGCGACCACCGGGCGCTGGTGTGGAGCTTTTTCTTCTTTCTGCCGGCGCAGTACTTCCTGATCGGTATCGACTGGTACGGGATGTTCTCCATCCTCATCCCGGTCTACGCCTTTTTGCTGCTGCCGATTTCCGCCACCCTAGGCAGCGATGCCGAGCGCTTCTTCGAGCGCGCCGCCAAGGTGCAGTGGGGGCTGATGATCTGCGTGTACTGCATCTCGCATGCCGCCGCGCTGCTCACGCTCGACATCCCCGGCTTCGAGGGGCGCAATGCGCAGCTGATCCTGTTCCTGGTGCTCACGGTGCAGTCGAGCGACGTGTTCCAGTACGTGTGGGGCAAGCTGCTGGGCAAGCACAAGCTGGCCCCGGCGATCTCGCCCTCCAAGACCGTGGAAGGGCTGGTGGGTGGCGTGCTCACCGCCTCGGCCCTGGGCGCCGCGCTCTACTGGATGACACCCTTCAACGTATGGCAGGCGGCGCTGGTGTCGCTGGCCATCAACATGGTGGGCTTCTTCGGCGGCTTCGTGCTCTCGGCCATCAAGCGCGACCGGGGCGTGAAGGACTGGGGCACCCTCATCGAAGGCCACGGCGGCATGCTCGACCGGGTCGATTCGATCAGCTTCTCGGCGCCGATCTTCTTTCACATCGTGCGGTATTGGTGGGCTTGAGCAAGCCCTTTGAGTGGCACGGTATGCTGTTCAATTCATGCAGTGCCTTGTGTCTACTCGCGATGCTTGTGTTCTGGTTCAAGGGTTGGGTGCTTTTGATCCTGCTCGGAGGGGCCTCACTGTTCTTCGCATGCCGAGACGAGGTGCCACGCCCGTGGCGTAGGCGCTTCGGATACATCTGCCTGATTTCATGCGTGACGTTCCTGTTAGCCGTAATTGGTCTCTCAAGCGTCTGAGAAACCGATTCCTGCAGGTCTACATCGGCGCCCGATTCTCCGGATGACACCCTTCAACGTGTGGCAATCGGCGCTGGCCAACAACATGGCGGGATTCTTCAGCGTCGTGCTCTCGGCGACTACTTGGCCCCACCGTCCGGCGCATTGTGGCGTCACCGGACACATCCTGCGTGACACGGCCGATTACGGTAAGGTGGTCGCGACGAACGCGATTCAGGACTACCCCATGCCCACCACCGAATTCACCATCGACGGCCTGAAAACCGATGACGACCTGCGCACGGTCATGAATGCCATTCAGGATCTGCCCTGCATCTCCCATTCGGAGGTGGACATGTCCACCGGCGCGGCCTGGGTGGAGCACACCAGCATGCTCTCGGAAGGAGAGATTCGCGGCGCGGTGGAAGAGGCGGGTTTCACCACGCGCTGAGCGCATCGGGCGGCCATGAACACCCGCATCGGGTTCAAACGCAACGGCGAAAAATCGTTCTTTGCGCCGCAAAACGTAAGAATTCGACTGAAACGCCGGCGGACGATTGCAAGGCTCACAGCGAACGCATAGCATGTGTCTCGCATGGCCGGGTCCCCGGTCGGCCGACCCTCCCGATTGCAAAGCTGCACTGTGTTCCGCCTCATCCGTATCACTCTGGTTCTGACCGCAATCGGCTTGCTTGTCTGGTTTGTTGCGGACGAGATGCGTACCTCACGCCTGCAGGCGCACTACCTGTCCGAGCTGGGTGACGAGTTGTCTTTCACGCTCAAGCCGGGTGATGCCCCGGTGCTGACTGCACCGGTCGGGCCCTACGACGAGCGCACCGGTTACACCCACATTGCCGACTTCAGCCAGCGCCTTCAGGCGCGGGGGTTCGAAGTGGCCGAGTCGGCCCGCGTGTCGGCGCGCATGAACCAGCTCAGCGACGAAGGTCTCTACCCGGCCTTTCGGGAAAAAGACCGAACCGGTCTGAGCATCCATGACGAAGCCGGCCGGGTGTTGCATGCCGCCGGCTACCCGGAGCGCACCTACGCCCGCTTCGAGGACATTCCTTCGGTGCTGGTCTCCGCCCTGCTCTTCATCGAAAACAAGGAGCTGCTCGACAAACGCCATGCCCAGCGCAACCCGGCTGTCGAGTGGGACCGCTTTGCCCAGGCCGTGGTCGGCCAGCTCATGACCACCGCCGGCATGACGCAGGACGATGCCGGCGGCGGCAGCACGCTGGCCACCCAGATCGAGAAATACCGCCACTCACCCGAGGGGCGCACCGCCACCAAACGCGACAAGCTGCGCCAGATGGCCTCGGCCTCGGTGCGCGCCTATCTGAGCGGCCCGGACACCGAAGCGGCCCGCAAAGCCATCGTGCTGGCCTATCTCAACACCGTGCCCCTGGCCGCCAAGGCGGGCTTCGGCGAGGTGAACGGCATGGGCGACGGCCTGTTTGCCTGGTACGGCATGGATTTCGACAGCGCCAACCGCGCGCTTCGCGATGCCTCTGCCGCCAGGGTGCGCGAGCGCGGCCGGCTGTTTCGCGCCGCGCTGTCACTCATGATCGCCCAGCGCCGTCCGGCCTGGTATCTGGGCGGTGGCGCCGAACGGCTCGAGTCGCTCACCGACAGCTATCTGCGCCTCATGGCCCAGGACGGCACGATCTCCCCGCAGCTGCGCGACGCGGCGCTGGTGCGTCAGATGCGGCTCGACACCGCGCCCCTGGTGCCCGAATCGAGCTCATTCGTGGAGCGCAAGGCCGCCACGGCGCTGCGCAGTCACCTCAGTGACATGCTGGGCGTGAAGAGTTTCTATGCCCTCGACCGGCTCGATCTGGACGTGACCACCACGCTGAACGCCAGCGTGCAGCAGGGGGTGATCCACATGCTGCAGGCGCTCAAGGACCCGGACGTGGCGCGCGATGCGGGGCTGGACGGCCAGCGCATGCTCGGCGGTGGGGAAGATCCGGGCAAGGTGATCTACAGCTTCACCCTCTTCGAGCGCACCGCCGCGGGCAACGCCCTGCGCGTGCAGGCCGACAACTACGACCAGCCCTTCGACATCAACGAAGGCGCCCGGCTCGATCTGGGCTCGACCGCCAAGCTGCGAACGCTGGTGACGTATCTGGAAGTGATTGCCGAAGTTCACCAGCGTTACGCGGGGCGCAGCGCCGAGGCCCTGGACGAGGCCGCCGATGGCGCCGACACGCTCAGCCGCTGGACCCTGGGGCAGTTGCGCCGTCAGCCCGACATGGACCTGCGCACCCTGCTCGACGCCGCCATGGAGCGCAGCTATTCCGCGAGCCCGAAAGAGCCGTTCTACACCGGCGGCGGGCAGCATTACTTCGGCAACTTCAACCGCCGCGACGACGATCGGGTGGTGACCGTGCGCGAGGCGCTGCGCCACTCGATCAATCTGGCCTTCATCCGCATGATGCGCGACATCGTGCAGTACTACATCCATATCAATCCCGCGGCCGACAAGGCCATCGTGAGCGATGCGGACGACCCGCGCCGGGCCTACTACCTGTCGCGCTTTGCCGACCGCGAGGGGCGCACCTTCCTGAGCGGCTTCTATCGCAAGTACGCGGGCAAGACCACCGAAGCCCGTCGCGATCTGCTGATGCAGTCCGCCGGCAGCCCCAAGCGCGCTGCGGCCGCCTTGCGCAGCATCCGGCCCGACCTGAGCCTGGCCGACTACAGCGAACAGCTGCGCGCCTACGTGGGCGACTCGGCTGCGCTGGACGACGCGCGCATTGCCGGCTGGTACAAGCGTTTCGACCCCGCCGAACTCAACCTGCCCGATCAGGGCTATCTGGCGCGCATCCACCCGCTGGAGCTGTGGCTGGTGCGCTACCTGAGCGAACACCCCGCGGCCACCCTGACCGAGAGCCTGGAGGCCAGCGTGGACCAGCGCCAGGCGGTCTACACCTGGCTGTTCCGCACCCGCCACAAGAATGCGCAGGACGTGCGCATCCGCAGCCTGCTGGAGGTGGAAGCCTTCATCGCCATCGGCCGCAGCTGGCAGCGCCTGGGCTACCCCTTCGACAGCCTGACGCCCTCGTACGCCAGTGCCATCGGCAGCTCGGGCGACCGGCCGGCGGCGCTGGCCCGGTTGATGGGCCTGATCGTCAACGGGGGGGTGAAGCTGCCGGTAGTGCGCTTCGACGAGCTTCATTTCGCCGCCGACACCCCGTACGAGCGCCGCTTCAAACACACGCCCCCCCAGGGCGAGCGCCTGCTACCGGTGGAATTGACCGAGGTGGTACGCGATGCGGTCATCGATGTGGCCACCCATGGCACCGCCCGACGTATTGCCGGCGCCTTCACGCTGGCCGACGGCACGGTGGTGCCGGTGGGCGGCAAGACGGGCACCGGGGATCACCGCATCCAGCGCTTCGACCGCGCCGGCCACAAGGTGAGCGAGCAGGTGGTGAGCCGTTCGGCGACCTTCGTGTTCCTGATCGGCGACCGCTTCTTCGGGACGCTTACCGCCTATGTGGGCGGCGCGGACGCCGAGCGCTATGTGTTCACCAGCGCGCTGGCGGTACAACTGCTGCGGGCGCTGTCACCGACGCTCATGCCGCTCATGGAGACACCGACGCCGCCGGTGCCCGTGCTGTCGGCGGAGTCCGAACACCCGGCCTGAGCGGCCTCAGTCGCGCGGGATCGGCCGGCCCTCGCCGGCCTCTTCGCTCGTGCGCCCGTCGCGGATGTGATAGATGCGCCGGAAGGTGGGGATGATCTTCTCGTCGTGGGTGACCACGATGATCGCCGTGCGATAGCGCTCGGCCATCTCGTTGAGGATGCGGATCACCGCCAGCGCCCGCTGCGAGTCGAGCGGCGCGGTGGGTTCGTCCGCGAGGATCACCGGGGGCCGGTTCACCAGCGCACGGGCGATGGCCACGCGCTGCTGTTCGCCCCCCGACAGGGCCGAGGGCTGGGCGTTGGCCCGGTGGGCCACATCCAGCGCGTCGAGCAGCTCCCGCGCGCGTTTGCGCGCTTCGCCATTGGGCACGCCGGCGAGCATGGGGAGCAGGGCCACGTTGTCGGTCACGTCCAGAAAGGGGATGAGGTAGGGCGCCTGGAACACGAAGCCGATGCGGTCGCGGCGCAGGGCGCGCAGGTCGCGGAGGGTCCAGCGGTTGTCGAAGATCACCTCGTCGCCCAGGGTCATGCGCCCGGCGGTGGGTTCGATCACCGCGCCCAGGCACTTGAGCAGGGTGCTCTTGCCCGAGCCGGAAGGGCCGATGAGCCCGACCACCTCGCCCGGCGCCACCTGCATGTCCACATGGCTGAGCGCGTCCACGGCGGTGTCGCCCTCGCCGTAGCGCTTGCGCACCCCTTCGATGAGAATGCCGTTGCCTGCCATGCTCAGCCTCCGATGGCGGTGGCCGGGTCCACCCGCAGGGCGGCGCGGATGGCCATGAGGCTGGCCAGCCCGCAGATCACCATCACGATGATGAAGCCGCGCACCGCGTCTTCGGGCAGCAGCAGCACGTATTTGGGAAAGATCGGCGCCCACACGGTGGCGGCGATCTTGCCGACCACGAAACCGATCACCCCGAGGCCCAGCGCCTGCTGCAGGATCATGCCGGCGATGGTGCGGTCACGCGCGCCGATGAGCTTGAGCACGGCGATCTCGCGGATCTTGCCGAGGGTCATGGTGTAGATGATGAAGGCCACGATGGCGGCGCTCACCACAGCGAGGATGACCAGAAACATGCCGATCTGGCGGGCCGAGGTGGCAATGAGCTTCACGAGCAGGATCTGCTCCATCTCGGCGCGGGTGTAGGCGCTCAGGTGCTTCCAGCGGCGCACGGTGTCAGCGACGGCGTCCGGCGAGTGACCGGTGGCGACGCGCACCAGCACGGCGTTGACGCTGTGGTTGACGGTCTGCGCGTCGATCACCGAGTCGAGCAGGCCGGGCACGCCGGGGCGATTGAAGCTGGGGTTGGCGGCCAGGCGCTCGCGCTCGTTCACGATGGCGTCGTTGTCCTTGAGGAACTGGGCCTCCTGCGCGTCCTTGAGCGGCACGAACACCATCGGGTCACCCCCGGACGAGACCATGCGGCGGGTGAGCCCCACCACGGTGAAGTCCTTGCGGCGGATGCGGATGCGGTCACCCAGCCGGAAGCCGGTGCGCACATCGGCCACCGCCTCGTAGTGGCCGCGGGTGATGTGACGGCCGTCGATGAGATAGGCCGGGGCGCCGGGTTCCCCGGGCTCGAAACCCACCACCATGGCGCGCACGTCGCGCTCGCCCAGCGCCACCTGCATGGTGAAGTAGGTGACGTTGGCCGCCTGCGCCACGCCCGGCAGGCCCTTGATCGAGCGCACCACGTCGTCGCGGAGGCTCGACGATTCGGCGTAGGGGCCCTGGGTGTCCTGCTGCACCACCCACAGGTCGGCGCCGCTGTTGCCCAGCAAGGCCTGCGCGTCGTCCACCATGCCGCGGTAGATGCCGGCCATGGAGAGCGTGACGCCAATGAGCAGCCCCAGCCCCATGCCGGTGAACACGAACTTGCCCCAGCCGTGGAGGATGTCGCGCCCGGCGAGGCTGATCATCGCTTGAGCCCCGTGATGACCTCCACCGGTTTGATGCGGGCGCCGTCCTTGAGCGGGCGCTCGGCGTGCACCACCACGGTGTCGCCCGACGACAGGCCGTTGAGGATGCGGATGTTGCCGTCCAGGCTCTCTGCCCCGGTGCTGACCGGCACGAAGCGCGGCTTGCCCTCGGTGATGCGCCACACGCCCTTTTCGCCATTGATGTGGCGCAGGGCCGCGTTGGGCACGATGGGTCCGGCATCCGACGGTGGCAGGCTGATGGTCACTTCGGCCATCTCGCCCACCGAGCCTTCCTTGAAGGCTCGGTCACAGCGCACCCGGGCGATGCGCTCTTCGGTGACCGGGTCGCTCAGCAGCTCGACGCGTACCACCTTGCCCATATGGGCATCGCCGGCGTGCGAACGCAGCTCAATGCGTGCGTCCAGCCCTTCGGCCAGCCCGTTGGCCCGATTCTGGTCGATGCGGGTGCGCACCCACAGGCTGCTCGGGTCGATCATCTGCAGCACCGCCTGACCGGCCACCACGGTGTTGCCCGGTTCGGCCTGGCGAGCCGTGATGACGCCATCGACCGGCGCCACCAGGGTGAGATTGCGCTGCTGCGCGACCAGCGCCTCGCGCTCGGCCTGCAGGCGGGTCAGGTCGTCCTGGGCGGCCGCCACCGAGGCTGCGGCCGCATCGACCGCCGCGCGCGCCGAGGTGTTGGCCTGGGCGCGGGCCTCGACAGCGCTGGGGCTGACGAATTTCTGGTCGGCGAGGGTGTCGTAGCGCTTGGCCTCGATGGCCGTCACCTTGGCCTTGGCGGCCGCATCGCGCTGCTGGGCCTGGGCCGCGACCACCGCGTTGCCCGCGCGGGCGAGCGAGGCGTCCAGCGCGGCGACGCGAGCGTTCAGATCCACCGGGTCGAGCCGCCCCAGCACCTGTCCGGCCGTGACCGTGTCACCCACGTCCGCCTCCACACTGAGCAGGCGGCCGGCGGCGGTGGGGCCGATGGCATAGCTGCGCTGCGCTTCGACCGTACCGATGCCGAACAGGCTGGGCGTGACCGTGCCATCGGCGACCGTGTGCACGGTCACCCGGATCGGTGCCAGCGGGCCGGTACGGAACATGGCAAAAGCGAAGGCGCCAAGCAGCACGACAGCCAGCAGAATGAGCGGCCAGCGTCGGCCCAGGGCGAATTTCATGGCAGGTGGCTCCAACGGACGGGCGCTGCGAAGCATACGTGTATATCAGACTCTACTGATACACATTTTGGGTGCCGGACGATTTGATGCAACTCAACACGAAGCGATCGCGCCACGGACGGTTCAAGGCCAAACAGGGGGCATCGAGTTGTCTATAATCGGCGGCTGATCCACTTCCATCGCTGGTGACCGTGTCCGACACCCTGTTCGTCCTGTCGCAGTATCTGCTGCCCAAGAAGGCACTCACCCAACTGGCCGGCCGCCTGGCCCGCGCCCGTGCCGGCAAGGCCACCACCGGCGTCATCAAGTGGTTCATCGGCCGCTACCAGGTGGACATGTCCGAAGCCGAGAACCCCGACCCGGGCAGCTACCCGAGCTTCAACGAGTTCTTCACCCGCGCCCTTCGCGCCGACGCCCGGCCCCTGGCCGACGCCGAGATGCTGTGCCCGGTCGATGGCGCCATCAGCCAGTTCGGCCCCATCAAGGGCGAACAGATCTTTCAGGCCAAGGGGCATGACTATTCGGCCACCGCGCTGGTCGGCGGCGATCATCAGCTGGCGACACAGTTCGAGAACGGCCTGTTCGCCACCCTGTACCTGAGCCCGCGCGACTACCACCGCATCCACATGCCCTGCGACGGCGATCTGCGCGAGATGATCTACGTGCCTGGGGAGCTGTTCTCGGTGAATCCGGCCACCGCCCGCGGCGTGCCCGGCCTGTTTGCCCGCAACGAGCGCGTGGTGTGCGTGTTCGACAGCGTCGAAGGGCCTTTCGTGCTGGTGCTGGTGGGGGCGACCATCGTGGGCAGCATGGCCACCGTATGGCACGGCACCGTCAATCCGCCGCGTCGGCCGGATGTGACCAAGTGGCGCTACGCGGCTGGTGAGGTCAGCCTGAAGAAGGGCGAGGAGATGGGCCGCTTCCTGCTCGGCTCGACCGTGGTGATGCTGTTCCCTGAGGATCGCTTTCACTTCAATCTGGCCTGGCACCCCGCCGGGGCGATCCGCATGGGTGAGGCCATGAGCGCGACACCGGTCGAGGCCTGACGCACGAACACCCGGTGTCGGGCCAACTGCCTGTCACCGGGTTGTGTGCGTTGATGCGTGCGACTTACTTGCGCATGCGACGTCGTGCGATCGTGCCCATGAGACCCAGACCCGCCAGCATCATGGCGTAGGTTTCGGGCTCCGGCACCGGCGCGATGGCGAAGCTGATGCCGTAGATCGGCGTGGCGCCTTCGAGCTGTGCGTCGAAGGTATAGCCGGCGGCCGTGGTCAGACCGTTGTAGCCGTAAAACTCCGCAAAGTTGAAGGCGACGACCGAGTTCTGATCGGTTCGGTTGGCATTGGTGGAGCCTTCGATGAACGCCGCCGCGGTGGGATCGAACTGCTCGGAGCCGGCATCCCAGATGTCGCGACCGTACTGGGCAATGTGGTCGATCTGCAGCACACCGCTGTCATCGAACAGGCGATACGCGGTGGGGTCGTCATTGCCGATGAAGAAGTCGTTGCTCGGCACCACCATGGCGGCAAAACTGAAGTAGGGGTTCAGCTCGGTATCGATGGTGAAGGTGGTGGTGGCGGTCTGACCGGGCAGCAGCGGTCCGGGCAGGATGGAGCCGACCACGGCATCCGGGTCGGCGGCTTCGAACGCCGGGCGCCACAGGGCATCGCTTCCCCCTTCGGCGATGGTCTGGATTTCCGGGCCGGCCACGCCACCCAGATCGAAGCTGTCGAAGATGCCACTGTGGAAACCGACGCGAAGCGGCGCAAACGTCACGCTGTTTTCGGGCGCGAAGTTTTCAACCGTGACGGTGAGATTCACCTGGGCGGCCATGGAAGCGGAGCTGGCCAGCAGGCCGGCGGCGAGCGCCCACACCTGCGGACGTGAAACGAAACGGGAAGTCATGCGCAATTCTCCTTGGAAATGTTTCGAGCACCAGCGCAGGCGCCGACGGGCGCCCGAGCACTGAAGTTCGGGGAGATTGTTCGGCGGCGCACGTCACGCAGTCCTCACGGATGTCTAACTTTTCCGTGATAGTTTTGCGGCGCAACATGGATGTAAGTTTTCGACAGGCCAAGGGGTCAGACTTCATGTATTCGGCATTCCGGACATCCATTCGCCATGGCCAACGACGACATCCTGCTGATCGACAGCGACCAGAGCACCACCACCTTGCTGCGAACCCGGCTGGAAGCGCTGGGTTTTTCCGTCACCCATGCCAGTAATGGTCTCGAAGGGGCGCACCGCATCAGCCATGGCCGATGGCGGGCGGTGGTGCTCGAGCTGGACCTGCCCGGCGTGCATGGGCTCACGCTCATCAACCAGTTGCGCGAGACCGACCCGCTGACACCGGTGATCATCGCCAGCGCCAATGCCGATGCGGCGCACCGGGTGCTGGGTCTCGATCAGGGCGCCGACGACTACCTGGCCAAACCCGTGTCCGTACGCGAACTGGCCGCCCGCATCAAGGCGCTGGAGAGACGCGCCGAAGCCTTCCGCCAGGCCGGCAGCGAGGCGGTCAGCAACGGGGATCTGTGCATTGACCTGCTTACGCGCGAAGTGCGGGTGGACGGCACGGCGGTCACGCTCACCACCCGCGAATTCGAACTGCTGCGCTTCATGGTGCGGCATCCGGGGCGGGTGTTCTCGCGGGTCGACCTGCTCGACCAGGTGTGGGGCTATCGCCACCAGGGCTATGAGCACACGGTCAACACCCACATCAACCGCCTGCGCAACAAGCTCGAACGCAACCCGGCCCAGCCCCAGCGCATCCTCACCGTGTGGGGGGTGGGTTACAAATACGCGGCCGAACGCCCCGGCCCTGAATCACGGGCGTGAAGCGCGTCAGGACTCATCGACGAAGGGGACGAACAGGCATGCAAGGCCGATCGCGATGAAGAAAGCGCACCAGAAATAGAAGCGAAGGGGCGACGCGGCCCGATGGATGGTGGTCACCCCCCCGGTGTGCGAGCGCGACCCGACCCGGATCGAGCCCTTGAGCACGCCGTACAGGCTGTAACCGATCAAGACCAGCGCGAGCGGGTAGCGCAGGAATTCGAATATATGGATCAAGGGTGAGCCACCTTTGGCGTGATGAGCACCCACTGCCCGAATGCCGCCAGGACAGGTTCGAACACCCATCGCAGTCCGGGGAGACGGGTGCCGCCGGAGCGACGTTCGTCGTCCTGCAACAGCCAGAACGACACCGGTGCATCGTCCTCAACGATCGAAGAAACCTCGGCTTTCATCCGCGCTCATTCATTGTCGGCGACACGCGGACCCTGAACGAAGCGCAGCCTGTCACGTGCCGAGGGCACGACGCACTGTTCGTGTTTGCCGAACAGCCGATAGCGGTTCAGCGCGATCCGGTCGTACAGAAAATCCCGGAGACTTTCGGGCACCACGCGCAAGCTCGCGAGCCACCGCCACGGCGTCGGCAAGCGTGCGACGACGCGAAGAAAAGCGTCACTGCGCTCAAACGCCTTGCCGTCCTCGACCAGCAACATCGTGTCGTAGTGGTCGGTCGGGTAACCGAACCAGGCGAGAATGGCCTGGCCTTCGTCTGACTGGACGCTGCAAAGCTTGAACCGATGCGCCGTATCATGCTGAATGATGAACCGGCTCCAGCCGTTGCACAGCTTGCAGACCCCATCGAAGAGGATGACCTTCTCATCAGGACCGATGTTCGGAGGCAGTTTCACGCAGATTTCCCCAGTATTCCCGTCGGCCGGGCTCACTGCACCACCGCCCGGCTTGCCACCAGCATAGCCCCGCAGGTCGGCGTCAGCAACGACGCACCCGAACGGCTCACTCGTGTCACGCAACATGAACTCAAGCTTCCCCATCCGCTACGTCGAACCCGTCTACCGCCCGCCCAGCGAGGCCCGCTCGTTGATCCTGCCGGTCACCGACGGGTGTTCCTGGAACCACTGCACCTTCTGCGAGATGTACACCGCGCCGCAGAAGAAATTCCGCGCGCGCGACGAAGACGAGGTGATGCGCAACATTCAGGAGACCGGCGCGCGCCTGGGCGACGCCGTCCAACGCGTGTTTCTGGCCGATGGCGACGCCCTGGTGTTGCCGACGCGACGGCTGCTGAGCATTCTCGAGGCGATTCGCACCCACATGCCGTCGGTACGGCGCATCTCCAGTTACTGCCTGCCGCGCAATCTGCGCAAGAAGTCGCAGGCCGAGATCGACGCGCTGGCGCAGGCGGGGCTGAAGATGGTCTATGTGGGTGCCGAGTCGGGTGACGACGAGGTGCTTGCAAGGGTCAACAAGGGCGAAACCTTCGACACCACCCGCGAGGCGCTCGACAAGCTGGGCCAGGCGGGGATCACCCGCTCGGTGATGATTCTCAACGGCCTGGGCGGCCCGGCACTGAGCGACCAGCATGCCGACAACTCGGCCCGGCTCATGAACGCCACCCAGCCGGAGTATCTCTCTACGCTGGTGGTGAGCTTTCCGCTGGGCGAGCAGCGCTTTCGGGCGGATTTTCCCGAATGGACGCCGCTGGATCAGCCCGGCCTGTTTCGCGAGATGGAGCGCTTGCTGTCCGCGCTTGAGCTTAACAAGACCGTATTCCGCTCCGACCACGCCAGTAACTGGCTGGTGCTCAAAGGGACACTGGGGGCCGACAAGGCGCGATTGCTGGCGCAGGTACGCAGCGCCATTGAAGCGCCCGAGGCCGCGCCCCTGCGCCCGGCATGGGCACGCGGGCTTTAGGTGATCATTGCCACCTGATCCACCGGATCACTGATTGTGTGTTGCCGACCCCGACGCCATCCACCGTGTCGGTGCGCGGCTCAAGCGTCGGCCGATGGCGTCTCGTCTGTGGTTTCGGCGGCCGCAGAAGGCGGCGGTGGCGGCGGAGCGGTCCCCGACAGCAATTCGATCACCCGATCGGCAAGCACACCGGGCTTGAACGGCTTGATCACGTAGCCCTGGATACCCAGCTGGACGAAGCGTCCGATCATGCCCTTGTCGGCTTCCGCGGTCAGGATGATGATCGGCGTGGTGTCACCCTTTTCGCGGAGGGTCTTGACGACCTGCTCACCGCCCATGTTGGGCATGCCGATGTCGCAGATGATGAGATCGGCGGGCATTGACTCATGCATGTCCAGTGCCTGGCGCCCGTCCGACGCTTCGGCAATGCTCACCTTCAACTCCACGAGTGCGGATTTGACGAAGCCCCGGATGACCGAGATATCGTCAGCAACGAGAATCCGTTTATCCGCCATGAAAATGCCCGCAATGGAAGGTCGAGTCGACAATAACGACCATCGGCCCGTGGCCTTGAGGGTCACGAGTCGCTCTTCCCTGAAGCGCGCGGCTGTCGCATCATGGACGTCATGGCCTATCAGCAACAGATTTCAATCGAGACAGGCGGACGTGGCACCCGCAACATCACCGAAGCGGTGGACGCGGTGGTGCGCAGCAGCGGAGTCGATACCGGGCTGTGTCACGTGTTCGTGCAACACACCAGCTGTTCGCTCACCATCACCGAGAATGCCGATCCGGACGTGCGCCGCGACCTGGAAACGGTCCTCGCGCGTCTGGCACCGGATGGCGATCCGGCCTACGTGCACGACCTTGAGGGGCCCGACGACATGGCGGCCCACGCGCGCAGCGTGCTGACCGACACCGGGCTGACGGTGCCGGTGGGTCGCGGCCGCTTGCTGCTGGGCACCTGGCAGGGCATTTTCCTCTGGGAACACCGCACTGCTAGGCACCGGCGCAAGGTCGTCGTGACGGTGATCGGCTGAACGCCCTGCCATCAAACTGACAGAATGATGCGGCAGCATGGAGACCATGCTTCACGCATCGACACACAGGAGACACGCGTGACCACTGCACTGAGCCAGGACGTGCTCGAACAGGCTTTCCTGTCCGCACGCACCTACAACAGCTTCACCCCCCGCCAGATCGACGACGAGACCATCCTCAAGCTCTACGACCTGCTGCGCTGGGGCCCCACCTCGATGAACTGCCAGCCGGCACGCTACGTGTTCGTGCGCAGCGCCGCCGCCAAGGAGCGCCTCACCAGCACGCTTGCCGAAGGCAATATTGCCAAGACCATGGCGGCGCCACTGACGGTGATCGTGGCCAAGGACACCCGCTTCTACGAGCACCTCCCCAGCCAGTTTCCCCATGCCGAGAACGCCCAGGCAATGTTCGCCGACAACGAGGCTCTGGCGCAGACCACCGCGTTTCGCAACAGCACCCTGCAGGGCGGCTACCTGATCATGGCGGCCCGGCTGCTGGGTCTGGACTGCGGGCCGATGAGCGGCTTCGACGCCGACAAGCTCGATGCCGCGTTTTTCGCCGATGGGCGCTGGAAGGCGAACTTCCTGGTCAATCTCGGCTATGGAGATCCTTCGGGGAATCACCCGCGGGGGCCGAGGTTGGCGTTTGATGAGGTGGCGAAGATCGTCTGAGCAGGCGTGCTGCCAGCAATGGCCGTGGCGTGACCTCGAATGCAATTGCGATTGCGGAAGGATTGACCTTGCCTGTTCGTTGGTGGGGTTTCGCACCGGCGGGCGACCTACTTTCTTGGCGCGCAAGAAAGTAGGCAAAGAGACGCATCCCGCTTTTCGTGGCCCTTCGGGCTGCCCTCCCTGCCCGAACGCTCAGCAGGTGACTTCGCAAACTCGCCCTGCGGGCTCAGACAGCGAAGTCACTTACTCTGCTGATCATCCGGACGACTCGGCACGACAGAGGGATTGGGGCCGTGCCAACTGTTACGGCCGTACGTTCAAGTTTCGCTGTTCCCGGCGTCGCTGCGCTCGGCCGGGCGACGAAACCCACCCGAAAGGCACGCCCGGAGTGCCCTCGAAAGCGCCAATCGACAAGCACCGGGGGCGGGGAAACGGGCTTCGCTGTCTGAGCCCGAAGGGCGAGTTGGCGAAGCACGCCGCCACCGGGGTTTGGCGGTTGGGGATCGCCGCAGGCGACGCGACCGTGGGCTGTGCTTCTTTGCCTACTTTCTTGCACAAGCAAGAAAGTAGGTCGCCCGCCGGGGCGAGACCCGGCCAAGGCAAGCCAGGCACAGCCACAACCCCCGCAGCCAACAAAAAACCGGGCACACGGCCCGGTTCTTCATTTCGCTGAACAGCGACCCCAGCTTACTGCACCCGCACTTCCACCCGACGGGCTTCAGCCGGCTCACCTTCACCGAGGGTCACTTCAGGCTTGCGCAGCTGGATCATTGCCGCAGGCACGCCCTCGGCGATGAGTGCGTCACGCACGGCCATGGCGCGGTTCTTGGCGACTTCGGCATTGACCTGGGCAGTGCCCGACTCGTCATGGAAGCCGGAAATCAGCACCACGGCGTCGCCTGCTTCCATCTTGGTGATGACCTTGGACAGGGCCGCCACGTTGGCACGGGCATCGTCGGACAGGTCGGTCTGGCCCACGTTGAAGTACACCTTCAGCTGAGCATCACCCACCGGTGCGATGTCGGAGAACACCATGGTGGTCTCGGTCACCGGCGCATAGGGCTGCGCTTCGGCTTGAGCCTCGGCAGCGGCTTCGGCCTTGATCTCGCCCACCGGGGTCGGCACAACCTCGACCACTTCCACCCCCTGGCCCTGGTTCACTTTCCAGATCCCCAGGCCGATCACCAGCGCAATCACCAGCGCGATGACAAAGAAAACCACGCCAAGGGGAATACCCAGTTCGTCTTGTTCGTCCATGTTTACTGACCTCGATTCGAGCGTTTATGCAAAAGTCGTGTTGCGCGGCATTCTAGCGCAGGCACATGACACTGTCTGTGAGCATCTGATACCGGCTCAGGCGGTTTCCACCTTCTGGCCATGTTCGCGGGTGGCATTGAAGCCCACGTCCGGCCATTTCTCCATGGTCACCTGCAGGTTGTAGCGGGTGCTGGCGAGATAGACCGGGTTGCCGTCCACGTCGTTGCCCAGGCGCATGGCCTGTTCCTTTTCGAACTTGCGGCGGGTGGCCTCGTCCGGGAACACCAGCCAGCGGGCGGTGTAGATGTCGGCCGTCTCGAAGATCGCGTCCACCTTGTACTCGTCCTTCAGCCGCTGGGCCACCACTTCGAACTGCAGCTGGCCGACGGCACCGAGCAGCATCTGCCCGCCGATGGCCTCGAACACCTGGATGGCGCCTTCCTCGCCCAGCTCCTGCAGGCCCTTCTGCAGCTGCTTGGTCTTGAGGGGGTCCCTGAGCCGCGCGGCGCGGAACATTTCCGGCGCGAAGTACGGAATGCCCTTGAAGTGCAGCGCTTCGCCTTCGGTCAGGGTGTCACCGATCTGCAGCTGGCCATGGTTGTGAATACCGATGATGTCGCCGGCGTAGGCGGCCTCCATGTGCACCCGTTCGTTGGCCATGAAGGTCAGGGCGCTGGCGATCTTGAACTCCCGGTCCAGCCGCTGGTGGCGGGTTTTCATGCCCGGCTCGTACTTGCCCGAGCACACACGGAAGAAGGCGATACGGTCCCGGTGCTTCGGGTCCATGTTGGCCTGGATCTTGAACACGAAGCCGGAGAATTTCGGTTCGGCCGGCGCGATCATGCGCGCGGAGCCGTCCCGCGGCTGCGGCGGCGGCGCCCAGTCCACCAGCGCCTGCAGAATTTCCTGCACACCGAAGTTGTTGATACCGGAGCCGAAGAACACCGGCGATTGCTGGCCTGCCAGGAAGCGCTCGATGCTGAAGGGCTCGGTCGCCCCTTCGATCAGCTCCACGTCATCGCGCACCTGCCCGATCTCGTTCGGGAACAGCTCGTCGAGCTTGGGGTTGGACAGCTCGGTGATGATCTCGGCGCTGCTCTTGCGCTCCTCGCCGGCGGTAAAGCGCAGCAGGCGGTTGTCGAGCAGGTGATACACGCCCTTGAAGCTCTTGCCCATGCCCACCGGCCAGGTCACCGGGGCACATTCGATCTTGAGCGTTTCCTCGATTTCCTGCAGCAGGTCGAAGGGCTCGCGCACCTCGCGGTCGAACTTGTTCACGAAGGTGATGATCGGCGTGTTGCGCAATCGGCACACGTCGAGCAGCTTGATGGTCTGCGCCTCCACGCCCTTGGCGGCGTCGATCACCATCACCGCCGCGTCCACGGCGGTGAGCACCCGGTAGGTGTCTTCCGAGAAGTCCTCGTGGCCCGGGGTGTCGAGCAGGTTGATGGTGTGGTCCTGGTACTCGAACTGCATCACCGACGAGCTCACCGAGATGCCGCGCTGCTTTTCCACCTCCATCCAGTCGGAGGTGGCATGGCGGGCGCTCTTGCGCGCCTTCACCGTCCCGGCCAGCTGAATGGCGCCGCCGAACAGCAGCAGCTTTTCGGTAAGGGTGGTCTTACCCGCATCCGGGTGCGAGATGATGGCAAAGGTGCGCCGGCGCTGGGTCTGTTTGACCAGTTCGGGCGGATAGGGGGTGGCGGTCATGGTCGCGATCGATGGTTTGCCCCGAAAAACAGACTTTCGAAGCATGGAAGACAAAGCAGGGCTTTTACCGAAAGCAGGGCGCCGCGGCAAGTCTGTGCGACTGGCGGGCTCTGTCAAACGGCATAAAAACCCTTTTGACAGTGTGTAAACTTCCGTATTCTGTCGGTTCGACAAAAATCAACAGCCGTTTCGCGTGCCGAAGTCATGAACCAGACAACGCAGCCGCAGGCCCGAAAACACTCCCTGGTCAGCGCCCTCATGTGGCGCTTCACTTCGGTGATCGTGTTGTGCTTTGTCGTCTTCGGCATTTCGCTCTATCTCTTTGTCGTGGCACCCGCCACCCGCGAGCTGGCCGATAACGAAGTGCGCCAGGCGGCGCGCGAGGTGGCGGTGCGGCTGCGCCACGACGTCACCCAGCTCGAGCAGACCCTCATGACGGTGGCCGAGTGGTCTCAGCAAGGGCTGCTCTCGCGCGGTGACGTCACCGGCTTCAACCGGCTCCTGCAGCCCATCCTCTCCAACGACCCGCGTCTGTCCACCGTGCTGGTGGCGCAGGACGATGGCAGCGAGATCATGCTGCTCGAGCAAAGTGGCGGGCGCTGGAGCAATCGCCTGACCCAGCCCGCCAACAGCGAGAATCGCTACCGATGGCTGGTGTGGACCGAAGGCGACCCGTTGCCACGCGAGGAGACCCGCGAGAGCCATTACGACCCGCGCACGCGCCCCTGGTTCAAGGGCGCCATGGGGCTCGAACAGGAGATGCGCCCCTTCTGGACCGAGGCCTACCAGTTCTTCACCACTCGCGAACCGGGCATCACGCTCGCGACCCGCTGGACCGGTGCCGACGGCGCAACCCGGGTGGTGGCTCTCGACGTCCTGCTGGCCGATCTGTCGCGCATCACCACCGCCATCTCGGTGGGCGTGCGCGGCGGCGTGATGGTCTTCACCCAGGACGGCGAGACCATCGGCTTGCCGCGCTACCCCAGCTTTGCCAACCCGACCGCCATCCGCAATGCCGTGTTCCAGCCCGCCGACGCGCTGGGCGTGGAATTTGTCACCGCCGGCGTGGCCGCCTGGAACACGGCCGGCAGTGTTTCGGGCGCGGTGGGCTTCGATGCCGAACAGACACGCTGGCGTGGCTACTTCCAGCCGGTCGAACTCGGCGGGCACAGCCTGTGGATTGCCGCTTTCGCCCCCGAGGAAGACTTCGTCCCGGCCGGCGCCCGCGACATGGCGATCTTCGCCGGCCTGCTGCTGGCGGTCATGGCGCTGGGCGTGCTGCTGGCCGCGCGGCTGGCGCAACGGGTCAAACGCCCGCTGCGGGCGCTGGTGGCCCAGAGCGAACGCATCGGCAAACTGGACCTGCGCCCGGGCGAACCCATCAATGCCCCCTGGCAGGAGCTGGCCACCCTGGTCAGTGCCCAGAACAAGGCCCGTGAGTTGCTCGACGCCGCCCGCGCGGCAGAAGATCAGGCGGTCGACCTGCTCGAGGCCCAGGTCGCCGAACGCACCGATGAGCTCGCCCGCGAGCGCACCGCCCTGACCGATCAGTTGCTGTTCGTTCAGATCCTCATCGACGCCGTCCCCAACCCCATTTTCTACAAGGGGCCCGATGGCCGCTTCCTGGGGTGCAACCGGGCCTACGAGGCCACCTTCGGTACCACCCGGGCCTATCTGAACGGCAAGACGGTGCTCGACCTGGATTACCTGCCACCCAGCGATCGCGTGCTCTATCACGACGAGGACATGCGCGTGATCCGCAGCGTGGGACAGGTACAGAAGGAAATCGCCATGCCCTTCGCGGACGGCGAGGTGCACGACACGCTGTACTGGGTGTCGGGCTTCACCCTGTCGGACGGACAGCCCGGGGGCCTGCTGGGCATCATCGTGGACATCTCGGCGACCAAGCGCGCAGAGCGTCGCGCGCGCGACGCCGAGGCCCAGCTGCGCGCCATTCTCGAATCGAGCCCCATCGCAGTGGTCATCAGCAACACCAGCGGCATGCCGCTGTTCGCCAATTCCCGGGCCTGCGAGCTGGCCGGCATGAGCCACGAGCGTTTCATGCAGTTGCCGGTGTCGCAACGCTTCATCGATCCGGAGCAGCGCGACCAGGCCCTGACCCTGCTCGACACCCAGGGCGAGGTCCGTGACCGCGAGGTGGCCCTGCGCCACGCCAGCGGCGAGACGCGCTGGGCGCTGCTGACCATGGAACGGGCCGAGCTGGGCAGCGAATCGGTCATCCTCGCCTGGACCTACGACATCACCCCGCTCAAGCAGGTCGAGCGCGAGCTGCGCAAACTTTCCCTGGCCGTGGAGGAAAGCCCGGTGATGGTGGTCATCACCAGCCCGCGCGGCGATATTCAGTACGTGAATCCGCACTTCACCAAGGTCACCGGCTACACGCAGGCCGACGTGGCCAACGACCCGCCGGACATCTTCGACGCCAGCGGCAACAAGGATGGCGTGTTCGCCACCCTCTGGGACACCCTGCGCCAGGGCAGCGTGTGGCGGGCCGAATGCCAGAGCACCCGCAAGAACGGCGAACACTTCTGGGTATCGATTGCGGTGAGCGGGCTCAAGGACAATGCTGGGGCCATCACCCACTGCGTGTGGGTGCTCGAAGACGTGTCGGCGCGCAAGGCCACCGAAACCGCGCTGCGCAACGCCAAGCGCATGGCCGAAGAGGCCGCGCAGACCAAGAGCCGCTTCCTGGCCAACATGAGCCATGAAATCCGCACGCCCATGAACGCCATCATCGGCCTGTCGCACCTCACCCTCGAAACCGGGCTGGATGAGCTGCAGCACGATTACGTGGGCAAGATCCAGACCGCCGGCAAGACGCTGCTGCGGGTGATCAACGACATTCTCGATTTCTCGCGCATCGAGGCCGGGCGGGTGGAGATCGAATCGACGCCATTCACCCTCGACGAGGTGCTCGAACAGGTCACCACCCTGGTGGGTCAGCGTGCCCAGGAGAAGGGGCTGGAACTGCTGCTTGATGTGGACCCCGAGATCCCGAACCATCTGGTGGGCGACCCGTTCCGCCTCGGTCAGATTCTGACCAATCTGGTCGGCAATGCCGTCAAGTTCACCGAGCACGGCGAGGTGAGCATTCGCGTGCGCCTGCCCCGGCGCAGCGCGGGCCGGGCCACACTGGATTTTGCCGTTCAGGACACCGGCCTGGGCATCGATCCGGAGCATCAGCCCCATCTGTTCGACGCTTTTTCACAGGCCGATGGCTCCACCACCCGGCGCTTCGGCGGTACGGGTCTGGGACTGAGCATCAGCCGGCATCTGGTTCAGCTGATGGGGGGCGACATCAAGGTCAACAGCCACCCGGGGGCGGGCAGCACGTTCTCCTTTGCGCTCGAATTCGGCATTCAGGGCGAGATCGCCCCCACACACCTGCCGCCGCAGCTCGAAGGCTTGCGCGTGCTGGTGGTGGATGATCATCCGGCGGCGCGCGATGTGCTGCTGAGCATGCTGCGCTCCCTGCCCTTCCGCGCCGAGGCGGTCGCCTCCGGCAAGGCCGCCATCGACGCCATTGGCGAGGCCGACGCGAGCGACCCCTATGGTCTGGTACTCATGGACTGGCGCATGCCCGGCATCGACGGGCTCGAAGCGACCCGGCGCATCAAGCGCGATGCGCGCCTCAAACACCCGCCGGTGGTCATTCTGGTCACCGCCTTCGGGACAGGGGATGTGGCGGTGGATGCGGCCGAGGTGGGCGCAGAGGCCCAGGTCTTCAAACCATTGACCGCCTCCAGCCTGCTCGACGCCATCATGCACGCCTACGGACTGGAGCGCGCCATGGCCGCGCTGCCGGCCCCCAGACTGCCCGACCTGGCCTCGCTCAAGGGCTTGCGCGTCCTCGTGGTGGAAGACAACGACATCAACCAGCAGATCGCCACCAGCCTGCTGGCCTCTCGCGGCATCGAGACCGAAGTGGCCTGCAACGGACGCGTTGCCCTCGACCGACTCGAAGACGCCGATCAGCCCGCCATCGACGCGGTGCTCATGGACCTGCAGATGCCCGAGCTGGACGGCTTCGAAACCACCCGCTTGCTGCGCGCCCAGCCACGCTTTGCCGATCTGCCCATCATCGCCATGACGGCGCATGCCCTGGCCGATGAACGCGAGCAGTGCCTGATCACCGGCATGAATGACCACGTGCCCAAACCCATTGATCCCGACCTGCTCTTTGCCACCCTGGCCAAGTGGTGCGCGCGCGACGATGACGCCGCCCGTGACGCCGCCACCACGGCACCCTTGCCGGAGGTCGAAGGCCTGGACGTGGTTGCCGGCTTGCGGCGCATGGGGGGTGACCGGTCGCTGTACCTGAGGCTGATTCACCAGTTTGCCGAGGGTCAGGCGAAGGTGCCTGCCATCCTGCGCGAACAGGTACGCGCCAACGATATCGTGGGCGCCGAACACACCGCCCATACCCTGTGCGGCCTGGCGGCGAATATCGGCGCCGTGACGCTCGCGCGGTGTGCCGCCGACACCGAAGCCGCACTGCGCAAGGGCGACACGGCCCGGGACGAGCTTGCCGCCCTCGAGCGCGTCATGCGCGCCCTTGTGGCTCGCATCGGCGAGCAGATGCCCCGCCCCTCAGCGCAGGCACCGCTGCGTCCGCCGAGCCGCGATCTGGCGCCGAGCACCATGGTGGATCAACTCCTCGTGCTGCTCAAAGCCGCTGACGGCGACACCAACAGCTATTTCAGTCAGGTGCGCCCTGCCCTCATCGACGTGCTGGGTGAACGCACGGTCGGCGAGATGGCCCAGGCCGTTCAGATCTACGACTTCGACCGCGCAGCCACCTTGCTGACCCGTGCGCTCGAAGGCCACACCACCACGAGTTCAAACACATGAACGACGAAAACTCCTTCGGGATCGCCACCATCCTGATCGTGGACGATGCGCCGGACACCATCGAGCCCATCGTCAACTGCCTGCGCGCGGGCCCGTACCGCACGCGCATCGCCACCTCCGGCGAGCGGGCACTCGAACTGGCGCAGGTCGAACCCCTGCCGGACCTCATCCTGCTCGACGTGATGATGCCAGGGCTCAATGGCTACGACGTGTGCGAACGCCTCAAGGCCGACCCGCGCACCAACGGCATTCCGGTGATCTTCCTGACGGTGCGCACCGACGCGGCCGACGAGCAGCACGGCTTCGACGTGGGCGCGGTGGACTACATCACCAAACCCATCTCGCCGCCCATCGTGAAGGCACGTATCCGCAACCACCTGACCCTCAAGGCCGCGAGCGACTTCCTCACCGACCGCAATGCTTTCCTCGAGCAGGAGATCGACCGGCGCATCACCGAACTCAACGCGGTGCAGGAGGCCACCATCATCGCCCTGGCCTCGCTGGCCGAAACCCGCGACGCCGAAACCGGCAACCACATCCGCCGCACTCAGCTGTACGTCAAGGCCCTGGCCGACACGCTCAAGAACCACCCGCGCTTCGCCCACGAACTGAGCGACGAGTCCATCTACCTCATGTACAAGTCGGCCCCGCTGCACGACATCGGCAAGGTGGGCATTCCCGACAGCATCCTGCTCAAACCCGGTCCGCTCGACGCGGACGAATGGGAGATCATGAAGCGCCACACCACCCTCGGCCGCGACGCCCTGCTGGCGGCCGAATCCACCATGGGCAGCGAAGTGAGCTTTCTTCGATATGCCAAGGAAATCACGTTCTCGCACCAGGAAAAGTGGGATGGTAGCGGCTACCCGCAAGGCCTCAAGGGCGAGCAGATTCCCATCTCGGCGCGGCTCATGGCCGTGGCCGACGTGTATGACGCTCTCATCAGCGAGCGGGTGTATAAAGCCGCCTACAGCCATGAGGATGCGGTCGCCACCATCACGGCGGGCAAGGGCCTGCACTTCGACCCCGATGTGGTCGAGGCCTTCACCCAGATGGCCGACGTGTTCCGGCAGATCGCCATCCGCTTCGCCGACACCTGACCCAGACAACACCGAAAAAGAACAGCAATGCCCGACTTCAGAGAACTGTCCGCCCTCGTGCGCTCGCGCATGCCCATGGTGTGCATCGAAACGGTCGAGGAGCCCAAGGTGCTTCGACTGCTCGAGCGCCTCGCACGCGACGAAAACCTCGACCTGCATGTGTGGAGTGTGGCCGACGGCCTCGCCCAGACCAACTTCCGCTACGGCCCGGCCAAGCGCGTCAACAGCCTGTTCGGCACCGTCGAGCGTGCGCCCACGGAAATGGAACAGACCGAAAGCCACCGCCGCCCGGAGCCCGAGACCCGCAAGCTCGAAAACGCCCTGCACCATATCGACAAGGACGCCGGCCGCGGCCTCTACGTGCTGCTCGACCCGCACCCGTTTCTGGAAGACCCCATCGTCATCCGCCTGATGCGCGAGATCATCCTCGATCACCCCAATTCGGAGCGCACGCTGGTGCTGGTGGCACCCACCTTGCCCCTCACCCCGGAACTGAGCCGCCATGCCGCGCACATGAACCTGCGCATCCCCGACATGGAGGCGATCCGCAAGCTGTTCCGGGACGAAGTCGATCTGTACAAGCACCAGCAGGGCGAGAGCGTGCGCGGCGAAAAAACCACGGCCAATGCCCTCATGCACCAGGTGATCGGCCTGCCCGAAGACGACGTGCGCCGCCTCATCCGCAACGCCATCCGCGACGACGGCCGCATCACCGACGAGGACCTCGCCCGTGTCGCCCGCTACAAACAGGACATGCTCGGCGGCACCGCGCTCGACGTGGAACTGAGCCCCCTCGGCCCCGACGACATCGGCGGCCTGTCCGCCCTCAAGCGCTGGCTCGACACCCGCCGCCCCATCTTCACCGGCGAGCGCGAAGCCCCCGGCCTGCCCACCCCCAAGGGCGTGATGCTGCTGGGCGTGCAGGGCGCCGGCAAATCACTCGCCGCCAAGGTCGTCGCCGGCAGTTGGAAGGTCCCCCTGCTGCGCCTCGACGTGGCCAGCCTCTACGACAAATACACCGGCGAGACCGAGCGCAAACTGCGCGAAGCCCTGCGCACTGCCGAGGCCATGGCCCCCGCCGTGCTGTGGATCGACGAGATCGAAAAGGCGCTCGCCAGCGGCAGCAGTGAAGGCGACGGCGGCGTCTCCCGCCGCCTGCTCGGCCACATGCTCACCTGGATGGCCGAACAGAAGGCCCGCCTGTTCATCGTCGCCACCGCCAACGACGTCTCCGCCCTGCCGCCGGAACTGCTGCGCAAGGGCCGCTTCGACGAGATCTTCTTCGTCGACCTGCCCAGCCCCGAGGTGCGCAAGATCATCCTCGCCATCCACCTCAAGCGCCGCGACCTCAAGCCCGACGACTTCGATCTGGACACGCTCGCGCTGGTCACCGACGGCTATTCGGGCGCGGAGCTGGAACAGCTGGTGGTGGCGGGCATGTATGAGTCACTCGCCGACGGCGAGCCGCTGGACACGGACCGGCTGGTGAGCGAAGCGGGGCGCACACGGCCGCTGTCACATGTGATGTCGGACAAGGTGGCCGAACTGCGGTGCTGGGCGTCAGAGCGGTGCGTGGCGGCGGATTGAGGGTTGGTACGTCATTTCATTTTCATCCCACGCCAACCCGCACTCATCGAAAGATGTGAGCACCTACGCGTCGAGGATCACGTTAACCGCGCTTTTTCCTGCGCACGGCCGAAGCGATAAAACCGAGTCCGGCAAGCAGCATGACAGACGTTTCAGGCTCTGGCACGGCTGATACGTCTCCTGCACGAACAGCCCAGGCAAACGCGAGATGTTCCTTGGTGTTTCGATTCTGCTCGCCTGTTCCGAACTGGAAGTACCAAGCGTCGTTCGCTAAAGGGGCGTACTCCGTTCCACTCCAGTAGGTGCTTGCCTGGATGTTGCTAAACAACCCGATGTCATTTTGTCCTGCGGATGTCGCGTCCGTTCCATTCAGGGTTCCGTTCCCGAAAATACCGAAATCACCTCTCGGCAGAGCGTCGGTTCCGAATGTGCCGGTCAGGCCAAGGTTGACGTAGTACATGTAGCCAAGCTCGCTGAAGACGTTACTGCCACTGACCGTCTGGACGTTAAATCCGCAGTCGGTGGCCCCACCTTGGGAGTGGTTACATCCCGGACTGCCGGTGTCGATGACAAAGGGCAGGCGCCAGTCGCTGTAGCTGACCCCTCTGACCGCATCGAAGAACGTCAATGCGTCTGCCCAGGCCTGCGCCTGAACCCAGGTCATCTTTCCATCGGCGTCGTAACCGCTGGTCTTGGAATAGTTGGCGTCCTGCAGCCAAGTTACATCCAGGACATCATCGTAGATCAAGCCACCACCACGGTCATGAAGTGCTGCTTGGGCGCACGTAGTCAGCGCGACTCCGCCAACCAGAAGACAGGCCCTCATTTTTGAGATCATCCACACCATCCTATTTGATATCGTTAAGGTATTTCTCGTAACTATAGTTAATGCAAATAGGATTTCCATGTGAAGTCAAACTTGTCAATGCTGAGCATGTGCCGTCAAGGGCGACCGAATGGATTCAAAACATGAGAGCGCTGCTCACACCCTTTGCGGTTTGTTCGCCAAAACCTGAGTCGCCAAGGACGACGATGACGTTCCCGAGATAGCTATTCACCGTCGAACGATGACAGTAGTAGCAACGCGATGATTCGCTCATACCGCGCCATCGGGATCGACCTGCAGGCAACCCGGGCGATCGCCCGACTCCGGTAATCATCGGTTCATCCGCCACTGATCCCGGATTCTGCTTCGCTGCTTCCGGGCTGCGGCTTCAAACCAAACGTTCCGGGAATGTCCGTGCCAAAATCCCTCCATGCGCATTCTCGACCTCGGCGACACCGCCTTCACCGTTGAATTTGGCGACCGGATCGATCCGGCGCTGCAGGCGCAGGTCAATGCGCTCGATGCCGCGCTGAGCGCGGCGGCCGGGGCGGGGCACTTGCCCGGGCTGATCGAGTGGGTGCCGACGTTTCGGTCGTTGACGGTGATTCTTGATCCGGTTGTCGCGGATCGCACGGCCATCGAAGCGTTGGTTCGCGACTGTCTCAGCCGCCACCATGACACCCAAAGCACACCCGTCCGCCAATGGCGCCTTCCCGTCATCTATGGCGGTGAAAGCGGCCCCGATCTCGTCTCCGTGGCTCAGGCCGCCGGGCTGACGCCGGACGAGGTGATCGCCCGTCACACGGCACAGGATTATGTGGTTTACATGCTCGGCTTTCTGCCGGGCTTTCCGTTCATGGGCGATGTGCCCAGCGCGCTGCGCTTGCCCCGGCGTGCCGAGCCACGGGTTCGGGTGCCGGCGGGGAGCGTGGCCATCGCCAATGCGATGACGGCCATCTATCCGTGGGAGAGCCCCGGGGGCTGGCATCTGCTCGGGCGCTGTCCGGCGCCGCTGTTCGACCCGGCACGCGAGGTGCCGGCCTTGCTGGCGGCTGGCGATCGGGTGGGGTTCGAGGCGGTGAGCGCAACCGACATGGCGGACATCGAGGCGGATCTGGCCGCAGGGCGGCTGGACCCGCAGGACTGGTTGGTGTCGTCATGAGCCAGCTCACGGTCCTGTCTCCCGGCGTGATGAGCACGATCCAGGATGTCGGTCGCCGAGGCTGGCGACGGGCCGGCGTGCCCTGGTCCGGCGCGCTCGACGCGGCCTTGCTGGCGCTGGCCAACGCGCTGGTCGGCAATGCGCTCGATGCGCCGGCCATCGAATGCCTGGACGGCGGCCTCAAGCTGGGCGCGACCGATGGGCCGGTGATGGTGTCCATTGCGGGTGACGCCAGCATCGACCGCATCGACCAAGGCGGCGCGGTGTCGTCCATGGCCCCCTGGCGCAGCCATGTGCTGGCTCCCGGAGAGCAGCTGCGGCTGCGGGACACCGGCGACCGCCGGGTGTGCATGATTGGCGTCGCCGGCCTCTCGCTGGCCCCGGTGCTGGGCAGTTGTGCCACCTATGCCCGCGCCCACCTGGGCGGCTTTGACGGTCGCGCGCTCGCGGCTGGCGACCGCCTGCCTGCGGCGGATGCAGCGGGCCCCATCCGCCTGCTGCCATCGCCGCCGACGGTCTCGAACACGCCGATCCGGGTGGTGCCCGGACCGCAGTCGGACCATTTCACCGGCGCGGCGCGCGAGCGCTTTGTCTCGCAGACCTGGCAGGTGAGCCCCGAGGCCGACCGCATGGGCCTGCGCCTGGCGGGCGAGGCGCTCGCCCATGTGGATGCCGCGCATCGCGAAATCGTCTCCGACGCCGTCGTACCCGGCGCCATCCAGGTGCCGGGCAACGGCCTGCCCATCGTGCTGCTGGCCGACAGCCAGACCGCCGGCGGCTACCCGAAGATCGGCACGGTGATCTCTGCCGATCTGGGGCGCATGGGCACGCTCAAACCGGGCACCCAGGTGCACTTTGAATGGATCGGCGTCGACGCCGCCATCGAGGCCGCCCGCGTGGCCGCGGCCCAGCGCGCCACGCTGATTTCCGGCATCCGCAGCGTGCGCGACGATTCAGTGGTGGACCTGGACGCCCTCTACGGCAACAATCTGCTCAGCGGCATGGTCAATGCGTTGAATCCGGACACGGGAGACAAGTCAGACGCATGAAACTGAATCTCAACGCCGATCTGGGCGAATCCTTCGGTGCCTGGACCATGGGGGACGATGCGGCCCTGCTGCCCATCGTCGATTCGGCCAACATCGCCTGCGGTTTTCATGCGGGCGACCCCAAGGTGATGCGCGACACGGTGCGCGCTGCGATCGCGTCAGATACCAGCATCGGCGCCCACCCGGCCTACCCGGATCTGCAGGGCTTCGGCCGCCGGCCCATGCGCATGGCGCCGGCCGAACTGGAAGCGACGATCATCTATCAGCTTGCCGCCCTGGCCGGCATGGCCCGCACCGAGGGCGGCATGCTCACCCATGTGAAGCCCCATGGCGCCCTCAACAACCAGGCCTGCGAAGATCCGGCACTGGCCAAGTGCGTTGCGCGCTCGGTGCGCGACTTTGACCGCGACCTCATCCTGCTCGCCCCGGCGCGCTCTGCACTGGTCCAGGCGGGTGAAGAGGCAGGGCTGTTGGTGGCCTGCGAGATTTTTGCCGACCGTGCCTACACCGACGAGGGCCACCTGGTGCCGCGCAGTCAGCCGGGCGCGGTGCTGCATAACCCGGCGGTGTGCATCGACCATGTCCGCCGCATGCTCGACGCCGGCGGCATCGTTTCCCACCACGGCAAGACCCTGGCGAGCCCGATTCACAGCATTTGCGTGCACGGCGACAACCCGGACGCGGTGGACATGGCGCGTGCCTTGCGCGCCGCCCTGACGGCGGACGGCCACCTGTTTGCCCCCCTGCCCGAGATGGTCTGAGCGCGGGTCGGTCAGGGTCGCCCGGCCCCGCGTTCAGGCATGATCGGCGGGGCGCGCAAGACAGCCCTGCAGTTCATTGGCAAAGCCCAGACCGGCCTCGGTGTAGATGTTGAAGGTGTGGTCGACACCCAGGGCCTTGAGCGCCTCTTCCTCATCCCGGTATTTGGTGGTCGCGGCAATACGGCCGGCGTAACCCATGTCCCGCAGACGTCGGGCGGCGTTGAGGTTGGCGGTATGTGCCGGCAGCGCCAGCAGCACCCATTCGAGACCGTCGAGCAGCGCCGGCGCACGGGTCCAGAAATCCGGGTTGGTGGCGTCCCCGTTGACCACCTGACGCCCTTCGCTCGTGTGGCGTGTCACCTTGCCGGCATCGATCTCGACCCCGGCCAGCGCATCCGGGTAGCTGTCCTGAATGGCGTCATAGGCCGCCGTGCCCATGCGCCCCATGCCGAACACCACCACCTTGACGTGGGCCAGATCGAGATTCTCCTCGCCCGGCAGGCGCTCGGCATGCTCGAAGCGCTTGAGCAGGGGGCGCCAGCGCAGGTAGAGCGCGTCGCGGACGCTCATGAGCGGCGCGCAGAGCATGAAGGAGAGGGACACCACCACCGCAAACACCGCCAGCCAGGCGTCCGGCAAGGCACCCGAGGTGGCGGCCATGGCGCCGATGATCAGCCCGAACTCGCTGTAGTTGGCGAGGTTGAGCGACGTGCGCCACGACGTGCTGGCCCTGAGCCTGAAGCGGCTGAACAGACCGAAATACAGGGCGACCTTGACCGGCAGCACCAGAATGAACAGCAGCGCCACCAGGACCTCGCTCCAGCTGGGCAGCGCGGTCATGCCCACACTCAGGAAGAAGCCGACCAGAAACAGCTCCTTGAAGCCGAGCAAGGCCTTGGCCAGCTCGTTGGCCTTGGGGTGATTGGCCAGCAGCATGCCGAACACCAGCGCCCCCACGTCTTCCTTGATGCCCACCAGCTCGAACACCGCCGCCCCGACCAGGGCCAGGGTAAAGCCGAACAGGATCAGCAGTTCGCCGTGGCCGACGCGTTCGAGCACCCGGAACAGCAGGTGGCGGGCCGGGATCAGCGCCAGGAGCGCGATGGTCCAGACCGACGGCAGCTTGCCCAGGGAGATGGCCATGAACACGACGGCGGCGATGTCCTGGATGACCAGCACCCCGATGGCCACGCGACCGTGCATGGCATTGGTCGCCCCGAGTTCGTCCAGGACCTTGACCGCGAACACCGTGCTCGAAAACGACAGGGCAAAGCCGATCAGCAAGGCCGTGGGCAGATCGAGCCCGGCCAGCAGCGGCAGCCCGGTGGCCGCCAGCAGGCCAGCCACTGCCGCGATCAGGAGCGTCGTCAGCCCCATGTGGGCGATACCCACGCCCCAGACCACCGGCTCGGCCAGCGACCGGAGCCGCAGTTTCAACCCGATGGAAAAGAGCAGCAAGGTAATGCCCAGATCCGCCACCGCGCTGAGGAACTCGCCGCCCCGCGCACCGAACAGGTTGAGCACGAAACCGGCCCCCAGAAAGCCCACCAGCGGCGGCATGCCGACTGCCTTGACCCCCAGACCGCAGGCAAAGGCAATCGCGATCCAGAGCGGGTCACTGTAGTGGATGGAAAGCAGCTGCGGGTCCATGAACTCGGTTCGGCGTGGTGAAACGTCTCGCCAGTGTTCGGGAACTCGCGGGCCGGGTCAATCGGACGGGCGGTCACACCCGCCCACGCATCGTGACACTCGCACGGTGGACAGATGGGCCGGGCATCGCGCAGCATGGTCGTACCCGTGCAGAATGCGGCTTCGTCCTTGCGCCCCGACCGCCCTGACTGCACAGCTTCAACGAACCCGTACGGAGTCGACACCGCATGCCCATCTTGACCGTCCTGATCCTCTCCGTCATGGCACTGGGAAGTGGCACTGCCGCCGCCGAGGCACCGCCCGGGCCGCCAGTGACTTCGCCCCTGGCGGACACGCGCTGGTTCCTCGTCGATTTCCAGTCCATGGACGATACCCAGGGCCGCAGCGAGAACCCGCAACCGCTGGCCTACACCATGGCCCTTGGCGCCGATGGCCGCGCCACCCTCAAGCTCGACTGCAACCGCGCCCGCGGGCCATGGGCCTCACAACCGGCGGGCGACGGTGCCACCGGCAACTTCACCCTCGGCCCGCTCGGCGTCACCCGGGCCCTGTGCCCCGATGACACCCTGGGGCCGAAACTGGCCCGGGACGCCCAGTCCATCCGGGGCTACCGGCTCAAGGACGACCGCCTGCACCTCTCGCTCATGGCCGATGGCGGCATCTACACCTGGGCGCCGCTTCAGTATCCGAGTTTCGACTGCGAGCGTGCCGACAGCGCCGCGACCGAACTCATCTGCACCGACGCCACACTGGCCGCACTGGATCGAGAACTGGCGCGCCTCTACGCGCGGGCACTCAAGACACCGGCCATGCCGCAGCCGGCGCGCAAAACCCTGATCGCGACCCAGCGCGGCTGGATCAAGGGCCGGGACGACTGCTGGAAGGCCGACGACCTGCGCCAGTGCGTGCTCGCCAGCATGCTCATGCGCATTCACGAACTGCGCCCCCTCGGCGTCCCGGAGCGTGCGGGCACGGACGACATCAGCACCGCCCCCTTTCTCCTCGACTGCAACGACGCGCAGATCAACGCCTCGGTCATCTTCGTGACCGCATCGCAGCCGTATGCCTACCTGCAATGGAACACGGAAGGTATTGCAATGACAGCGACGCCGGTGGCATCGGGCAGCCGATACGCGGGCCGCTTTCTGGACACGCCGGTCTCGCTCTGGACCAAGGGACGCGAGGCGGTGGTAGAACATGGCAACACCCCGGCGCGAACATGCCGGCTCAATTCACAGGAGCACTGACATGCAACGGCACCTCTTCTGGCTGATCGCGATCAGCAGCATGACCCTCACCGCCTGCGGCGTCGGCGAATCCGGCACGGCGGCCGCCACGGCCGCCGCGGCCAAGGCCCGTGAGGCCGAACAGGCCCAGCGCCAGATGCAAGACATCAAGTCCCAGCTTCACTCGGCCGAAGCACTGCAGCGGGACCGCGACAAGGCCCTGGAGGCCGCCGGCCGCTGAGCAGGGCCACCATCCTTGGGCGCTGACCCGGTGTTGTGCTAAATTCTCGAGATTTTAAGCGTTCACGCTTCGAGGACACGCCCATGGCAGCGCAGATCAGACTCACCGTGCTCGACCAGAGCCCCATCCATCCGGTCGAGACCGCGCCGGGCTGCGCCAACGCCGGCCAGATGTCCATCGCGCTGGCCAAAGCCTGCGACCCGCTCGGCTATCACCGCTACTGGGTGGCCGAGCACCACAACAGCCCGCAGTTCGCCGGCCCGAGCCCCGAAATTCTCGTCGCCAGCATTGCCAGCGCCACCACGCGCATGCGGGTGGGCAGCGGCGGCGTGATGCTGAGCCATTACAGCCCCTACAAGGTAGCCGAGGTGTTCAATATGCTCGCCGCCCTGTTTCCGGACCGCATCGATCTGGGCATCGGCCGCGCCCCCGGCGGCGACATGCTGGCCTCCTCCGCCATGGCCTGGCCGGGCCCGCCGCTCGACCCCGGCCACTACCCGGCCCAGGCGGCCACGCTCAAGGGCCTGCTCGAAGGCAATCTGCCCGCCGATCACCCCTGGTCAGCCCTGCACATCAGCCCCACCATCGATACGCCGCCGCAACTGTGGATGCTTGGCTCCGGTGGCGGAAGCGCCGCGCTGGCGGGCCAGCTGGGCATGAACCTGGCCCTGGCCCGCTTCATTTCCCCCGACCACTGCCATCCCGGGATCTTCGAGGCGCATGACCGGGGCTGGCAGGACGCCGGCCACACCGGCAAGCCGAAGCGCATGCTCGCCATCGCCGGGTTCTGCGCGGACACCCTCGAAGAGGCCAGACTCCTGGCCGGCACCGCCGTCTACCGCAAGATGATGATGCAGGCCGGCGGCCAGGATGGGCTGCTCTCACCCGAGGCGGTGCAGGACCAGCGCAAGCGCTTCTCGCCCTCCGAGGAGGCCACCTACCGCCATATCGAGTCGGGCTACACCATCGGCGCGCCGGCGCAGTGCCGCGATGAAATCGAGACACTGGCCACGGCCTTCGGCACCGACGAGATCGCCGTGGTCACGGTCACCCACGACTTTGGCGCGCGGGTGAAGAGTTACGAGCTGCTGGCCGCGTGAGGCAGGGCCCAGCCGTCCCAGCGCGGCACCGCCCGCCGGACATGGCCCAGTCCTGAGAAGGCGCGATACAGGTCAGCCAGCCGAAACGGCTTGGGTACGACGGCATTGATGCCCACCCGGGCCAGTTCGCGCATCACGCGTTGCTCGGGCGACAGAGGGATGACCACCACCGGCGTACGGATGCCGTACTCGCGCAGGGCGCGTACGAACTGACCGCCGTGCATGAGCGGCATCTGCGCGTCGGTCACGATCACATCGAAGAAATTGCCTGGCTGACAGCAGATCGCCAGTGCGATCTGGCCGTTGCCGGTATGAATCACGTCAAAGCCGAAATCACGGCCCACATCGGCAACGATCTTGCGCACCGCAGACACATCGTCTACCACCAACATCCGTTTGGGTCTCATGCTGCTTTGTCTTGCTGTTGTTCTTGTTGCAGCAGTTATCGACGTTTGCGGCCCGGATCTTGATGTTATTTGTCATATTTTTCAATGACATATCATTTACTGGTTTAGTCTATCCATCATGCATTGGCGCTGGCGATACGCCCGTTCGAGGCACCTTCGTCCAGGCAGTCGCGACCCCGTTATGCGCGATGAACACCATTGCCTCGAACGGCGGCGCAGAAATTCGTACTTCACCACTGAGCACTCTGGCTTCGACACGCTCGACCGCGCTTCTGCGATCCATCAGCTCAGGGGGCACGTCCTCGAATTGCACGTACACCAAGTCAGAACTGATGACGGAATCGATTAAGGCCAACACGACGTCCGATTTGAGGCACCGGCCATCATGCACGTTGATCCACTCGTGGTCTTCCGAATACACGGCGTAGCCCATCTCGAACATGATGTCTTGAACTGAGTCGTCGTTCATGGGTCTGGGTCCGATACTCAAACGGGCACGATGCGTCACACCAGCGGCGGTTCATCCATCAGCGCGATCTGCTCGCGCAGGTTGAGGATGTGATCCTGCCAGTAGCGCGGGCTGTCGAACCAGCTGAAGGCATGGGGAAAGGCCGGGTCTTCCCAGCGCTGGGCGATCCAGGCGGCGTAGTGGATGAGGCGCAGGGTGCGCAGGGCTTCGGCCAGGTGTTTTTCGGCCGGGTTGAAGTCGCGGAACTGGCGGTAGCCTTCCATCACCACCTCGAACTGACGGCGTTGGAGATCGCCCTCGCCGGTGAGCAGCATCCACAGATCCTGCATGGCCGGGGCCATTCGGGCGTCGTCGAAGTCCACGAAGTGCGGGCCTTCGGGCGTCCACAACACGTTGCCACCGTGGCAGTCGCCATGCACCCGCAGCATCTCCACCGGGCCGGCCCGGTCGTAACAGCGGGCCACGCCCTCCAGCGCCTGATCGACCACACTCTTCCAGCTCGTCTCAAGCTCCATGGGGATGAAGGGCGTCTTCAGCAGCAGATCCCGCGCCTGCGAGCCGTAAGTCACCGGGTCGATACTCGGGCGTGACTCGAAGGGCTTGAGCGCGCCCACAGCGTGGATACGGGCCATGAAGCGGCCCATCCAGCGCAGCACTTCTTCGTCCTCCAGTTCCGGCGCGCGACCGCCCCGACGCGGAAACACGGCAATCCGGAAACCGCCGGCTTCGTTCAGGGTCTTGCCCTGCAGGCGCATGGGGGTAACGACCGGAATTTCGCGTTCTTCCAGTTCGAGCAGGAAGGCGTGCTCTTCCTCGATGGCCGCGTCGGTCCAGCGGCCCGGCCGGTAGAACTTGGCAATCACCGGCGGGCCGTCCTCCACACCCACCTGATAGACCCGGTTCTCGTAGCTGTTGAGGGCCATCACGCCGCCGTCGCAGGGCAGGCCGATGGCCTCAAGGGCGTCGAGCAGCGCGTCCGGCGTGAGGCTGGCGAAGGGGGTGGTATTCACTGCTTGGGTCATGCACTGTCCTTGTCGGTGGCGTAGGGCGCGTGGAGATCGACCGGGGTGCCGCGCTTGCGCAGACGGATGTTGAGCATCTCGACCACAAACGAGAAGGCCATGGCGAAATAGATGTAGCCCTTGGGCACATGATGACCGAAACCGTCGGCAATCAACACCACACCCACCACCAGCAGGAAGGACAGGGCGAGCATCTTGACCGTGGGGTGCCCGGAAACGAACTCGCCGATGGGCCCGGCGAAGAACATCATCAGGCCCACCGAGGCGACCACGGCCGCAACCATGACCCCCAGGTGATTGACCATGCCGATGGCGGTGATGATCGAATCGAGCGAAAACACCAGATCGATGATGATGATCTGCGTAATGACCGCAGCAAATCCGCTGGCGACCGCAGAAGAAGCCTCGCCCGCCTCCCCTTCGAGCAGTTGATGGACTTCCTTCGTGCTCTTCCACACCAGGAACAGCCCGCCGCCGGCGAGGATGAGGTCGCGACCCGACATGCCATGCTCGATCAAGGGCACGGTAAACAGCGGCGCCGTCATGCCCGCCAGCCAGGAGAGCACCGCCAGCAGGCCGATACGCATGAACATGGCCAGAAACAGGCCCAGCCGGCGGGCGAACTGGCGACGCTCGCGCGGGAGCTTGTCCACCAGGATCGAGATGAAGATGATGTTGTCGATGCCCAACACCAGTTCGAGCGCGGTGAGGGTGAAGAAGGCGACAAGCAGCTGTGGATCGGTGAGGAATTCGACCATGACGCGGCCCCGGAACGGAAAAACCGCCCGGATGGGCGGTGATGCGATGCATCATAGCAAGGCACCAAGCTTTGCGGTGGGCGCTGTGCATGGTCGAATGTGCTCACGCGCCAGCCTTTTGGAAACCTTGCGATGAGCCTCGATCTGATCTTGCCCGACAGCCTCGTGAAGGCATTCAAAACCGCCCGCCATGTGACGGTATTCACCGGCGCCGGTGTGTCGGCCGAAAGTGGCGTACCCACCTTCCGCGACGCTCACACCGGCCTGTGGGCACGCTTCGAGCCCACGGCGCTGGCCACTTCCGAGGCCTTCGAGGCCGATCCGGCGCTGGTGTGGGGGTGGTACGAATGGCGTCGCTCACGGGTGATGCGCGCCGCGCCCAATCCGGCCCACGAGGCCATTGTCCGCCTCGCCCGCCATGTGCCGGCGATCAGCGTGGTGACCCAGAACGTGGATGACCTGCATGAGCGTGCCGGCAGCCGCAGCGTGGCGCACCTGCACGGACGCCTGATGCAGCCGCGCTGCTTCGCCTGTGGCACCCCCTGGCGCTATCCGGATGGAATGCCGAATGAACCCGAGGACGGCCGCCGTGTCACACCGCCTGAATGCCCCGAATGCGCCGGCCCCATCAGGCCCGGTGTTGTCTGGTTTGGCGAACCCCTTCCCGCGGACGAATGGCAGCGGGCGCTCGGGGCCGCCGCGGGCTGCGATCTGTTCATCACCGTCGGCACCTCGGCCATGGTGTATCCGGCGGCGGAGCTGCCACGGATCGCGGCTGGACAGGGTGCCCGTGTCCTGCAGATCAATCCCCAGGCCACCGCACTCGATTCCCTTGCCGACTGGAACCTGGTCGGGGCAGCCGGCGTTGTCCTGCCGGCCCTGATCGGGGCCGTGTTCGACGACGCCTCCCCGACAACAGGCTAGGAGGTCATATGCAACTCACGGACAAGGTCAGCATCATCACCGGCGCAGCCAGTGGCATCGGATTCGGCATCGCCAAGCGCTTCGTCGCCGCCGGCGGAAAGGTCGCCATCGCCGACATCAACATGGACGCGGCCCGGAAGGCCGCCGCCGAGTTCGGCGAAGACCGGGCCATGGCCGTGGAGATGGACGTGACCAGCGAAGCGGCGGTCAACGCCGGGGTCAAGACCGTGGCCGACCGGTGGGGCAGGATCGACGTGCTGGTCTCCAACGCTGGCGTGCAGATCGTGCATCCGGTGGAGCAGTTCCCCTTCGATGCCTGGAAGAAGATGCTCGCCATCCACCTGGACGGCGCCTTCCTGACCTCCAGGGCCGTGCTGCCCTACATGTACGAACAGGGCAGCGGCTCGATCATCTTCCAGGGCTCGGTGCATTCCAAACTCGCCTCGGCCCTGAAAGCGCCCTATGTGACCGCCAAGCACGGCCTGCTGGGTCTGGCCCGGGTGATTGCCAAGGAAGGCGGCGAGAAGGGCGTGCGCGCCAATGTGATCTGCCCCGGTTTCGTGCGCACCCCGCTGGTGGACAAGCAGATCCCCGAGCAGGCCGAAAACCTCGGCATCTCCGAGGAAGAGGTGGTGAACGACATCATGCTGGGCGGCACCGTCACCAAGGAATTCACCACCATCGAGGACGTGGCCGAGATCGCCTTGCTGTTCGCTGCCTTCCCGAGCGCGGCACTCACCGGCCAGTCCTTGCTGGTGAGCCACGGCTGGTGCATGGAGTAAGGCATGGACGCCCGGGTCAAACCGCGGCGCCTCGAGCACGAGTTCGACCGGGTCGCCCTCGCCCTGCAAGGTGGCGGTGCGCTCGGGGCCTATCAGGCCGGCGCCTACGCAGCCCTGTTCGAGCAAGGTGTGCTGCCCGACTGGGTGGTCGGCGTCTCCATCGGCGCCATCAACGCCGCGCTCATTGCAGGCAATCCACCCGAACGGCGCATCCAGGCCATCGACGCGTTCTGGCATCGCATCACCCGCTTCATGCCGGGTCAGTTCGCCTTGCCCGACCTGCCCGTGTCGCCCGCCGTCACCAACTGGATCACCGCCAGCCGCAATCTCATGTTCGGCCAGCCCGCGTTCTTCAAACCCCGTGTGCCGCCGCCGCTGTTCTGGCCGCAGGACACGGAACAGGCGCTGAGCTATTACGACATCACTCCCCTGCGTGACACGCTGCTCGAGTTCGTGGACTTCGACCGCCTCAACGACGGTCCGGTGCGGGTCTCGGTGGGGGCGGTGGACATCTACAACGGCAACACCCACTACTTCGACACTCGGGAGCGCCGTCTCGGGCCCGAGCACATCATGGCCTCGGGCGCGCTGCCACCGGGTTTTCCGCCGGTGGAGGTGGAGGGACGCTGGTACTGGGACGGTGGTCTGGCGTCGAACACCCCGCTCGATTACATCATGCACGACACTCCCCGACCGGACACCCTGGTGTTCCAGATCGACCTGTGGCCGGCCAAGGGCGAGTTTCCGCGCAACATCATCGACGTGGGCGAGCGCGCCAAGGAGATCCAGTATTCCAGCCGCACCCGCCTGAACAGCACCCAGGCCGTTCGCGAGATGCAGCTCAAGCGCCGGGTGCGCAAGCTGCTCGACCGCCTGCGCCATGAGGACGAAGAAGCCGATGCCCTCATGCGAGAGCTCGAGGCCGACTGCGCCGGCGGCGTGGCAACCATCGTCCATCTCATCTACCAGGCCCGGCCGTATGAACACGACAGCAAGGACTACAACTTCGGTCGGCGCATGATGGAAGAGCACTGGCACAGTGGCGAGGCCGATGTGGCGCGGGTGTTCCGCCTGCCGGACCTGCTCGAGAAGCCGACGGTGGAGGTGGGTATCCGGGTGGTGGCAAGCGACAAGGTCGAGGGCCTGGGGACGCGGGTGAAGACCGACCGCTGATTGTCGGTTTCGTGACAATCAGGGAATCATGATGCATTGCACAAGTCGTTGATTCGGCTCGATTCTCAAACTGGTATCGCTTTTGCTGCGAACAGGGCATGGACACGAAGACCGTACGCCCTCCTGCCGACGACCGAAGCTCGCACAGCGGTGCCGTGAGTTCCTATCATGCGCGCACCGCGCACCGCTTCGAGGCCTTTGCCCAGGGGCCCGAATCGCTCGACTGGGATGCCCAGCCGGCCCCTTTCCGCCACTACGTCGGATGCAACACCGTCGACCTGCCCCGCCTCGACACCTTCGACAGCACACACCTGCGCCGCGGTTTCGGCGCCATCCAGTCGGCCGCCACCGTCCAGCCGCTGGATCTGGCGCACCTGGGCGCCCTGCTGCAGCTGTCGCTCGGCCTGACTGCCTGGAAATCGTTCGGCCCTGACCGATGGGCGCTACGCGCCAATCCGTCCAGTGGCAACCTGCACCCGGTCGAAGCCTGGGTGATCGCCCGCGGCGTGCCGGATCTGGTCGACGGTGTCCACCACTACCGCCCCGAACGCCATGCCCTGAGCCTGCGCGCCGCGGATGCGCCGGGTGTCGAGGCCACCCCGTCGCTGTCGATCGCGATCTCCAGCGTCATGTGGCGCGAGGCGTGGAAGTATGGCGAGCGCGCCTTTCGCTACTGCCAGCTCGACGTCGGCCACGCCCTCGGGTCGCTCCGCTATGCCGCCGCCGTGCTGGGCTGGACGCTCGCCGAGCAACGGCAGGTGGGGCATGACACACTGGCGCACCGGCTGGGTCTGGATCGCGAGGCCGACTACCCGGCCCGGCGGCAGCCCACGGCCGAGCGGGAGGAGCCGGAAGTGCTCCTGAGTGTCGGCCTCGGTGCCGACGCGCCCCGGCTCGACCCGGTCGCCGTGGCCGCCCGTGCCGATGAAGCCACCTGGTTCGGCACGGCCAGCACCATCGATCCGCACCCCATGTATCGCTGGCCGGTCATCGATGATGTCGCCACGCGGACCCGCCGGCGCGACGGCACACCTGCCCCCGACCGCAGCGAGCAGACCGCCATCCGTCCGAACGTCACGCCGCCCGACCAGGGCCCTGCCGTGACCGATCTCATCCTGCAGCGACGCAGCGCACAGCGCTTCGATCATGTGCATGTGATGTCGCGACGCGAACTGCGTACGGTGCTCGAGGTGCTCGACGCCCGTCTGCCGGTACCCTTCGACGTACTGCCCGAGCAGGCGCGGGTGGATCTGGTGATGATGATCCACCGGGTGGCCGATCTGCCCAGCGGGCTGTATCTGGTCGAGCGTCACAACGACACCGACACGCCATCGCGGCTGGCCGACACCTTTGCCGAGTTCTCCGACCTGGCCCCCATCCCCGACCTGCCGCTGCGCGAGTTGCGGGCCATTTCACCCCAGGTGCTCAAGCGCGTGAGCCGCACCCTGCATTGCCAGCAGGACATCGCCGCCACCGCCTGTCTGGCGCTGGGCATGGTGGTGCCGCTCGAATCCGCCCTGAAGCTCGACCCGGCCAGCTACCGTGACCTGCACCGGGCGGCCGGGCTCATCGGTCAGACCCTGTATCTGGTGGCCGAATCGCTGGGCCTGCGCGGCACCGGGATCGGCTGCTTCTTCGATGGCCCGGTGCGCGAGAGTCTCGCGCTGCAGGACCAGGGGCTGACCACCCTCTATCACTTCACCCTGGGCAAGGCGCTGGACGATCCACGCATCGAGACCACGCCGGCCTATACCACCCAAAAGGAGCCAACCGCATGATTGCCATGCCCCTGGCCACCCATCCGGTTCGCGAACGCCGTATCAGCCCTCACGACGCTGCCGACATGATCATGCGCTTCCGTGAGGGGGCACTGCCTGAACTGGCGATTTTCGACGTGCGCGACGCCATGAGCTTCAAGACGGTGCACGTGCCCGGCGCCCAGCACCTGACCGACAGCAGCTTTCCGACCCTCACCCGCGGTTTGACAAAACACACGCCGATTCTGGTCTATTGCTATCACGGCAATGCCAGCCAGGTGTGGGCGCAGACCTTCGTGGATTTCCGCTTCGTGGAGGCCTGGAGTGTCGATGGCGGCTTCGAGGAACTGTCGGCTCACCTGGGCTCCCGCCAGGCGGGCCGGGTCGATCCGCCACGGGCCACGAACGCCAGCGCGGCGCTGGTCAGTTTCATTTCGGCGCATGGCTTCAATCCCGACGATCTGGACGCCCCGCGCGACCATGGCCTGACCCCGCTGATGCGGGCCAGCCTGTTGGGCAACGTGCCGCTGGCCGATGAACTGATCCGCCTGGGTGTGGATCTGGACAAGCGCAACATGGACGGCAATACCGCCGTGTGGATGGCCTGTGTGTCAGGCAAGGCCGAACTGCTGCGCCGGCTGGCCGGTGCCGGCATCGATCTGGACAACCGTAACGACATGGGCGCCACCAGCCTCATGTTCTGTGCCTCGGCCGGCAAGACCGATCTGGTCGCACTGCTGCTTGAACTTGGGGCCGACCCGATGATCACCAATTTCGACGACTTGCGTGCCGGCGATCTGGCCGCCTCACGCGAGTGTCTGAGTCTGCTTCGTCATACCGTCAAATAACCCTTCAGAGGTGCATCATGACAACGACCCCAACCCCGCCGAAATACCGCAGCCTGACGGCGCTCATTCATTGTCTGCATGACGCGCTGGCGCACCGGCAGGTGCGCATCAGCGACGACTGGCGTGACGATGAGCAGGGCCTCGGGCTGGAGCTGCCCGAAGAGCCGGGCCTGGCGGCTTTCGTCCACACCTACGGGCAGACGCTGGGGCGCTACGCCATCGAGCTGAAGTTTCCCGAGGCGGGTCTGGCCGAACTGATGGGCGTGCCCCTGGCTCAGGAGGATCTCGACCTCGCCCATGTGATCTCGATCATCGGCACGCACTTCGACCTGCGCGTGCCCGCCTGAACCATTAGGGCTCGCGAACCGGGGGCAGGGCTTCGCCGTCGGGCACGAAGCGCAGGGCCACACCGTTGTTGCAGTAGCGCAGGCCGGTGGGTGCCGGTCCGTCGCGGAACACATGCCCCTGGTGCCCGCCGCATCGGGCGCAGTGGTATTCGGTGCGCGGCAGGATCAGCTTGAAGTCGGTCCTGGTGTCCACTGCACCCTCGATGGCCTGCCAGAAGCTCGGCCAGCCGGTGCCCGAGTTGAACTTGGTCTGCTGGGTGAAGAGTGGACTGTGGCAGGCGGCACACACGAAGGTGCCGGGGCGCTTTTCATCATTGAGTGGGCTGGTGCCGGCGCATTCGGTCGCTTCCTTGAAGAGGACCCGGAAGGTCTCCTCCGGAAGCACGCGGGCCCAAGCCTCTTTGCGGTGCTTCATGATGTCTCCGTTGGCTGCGGGCCACAGCCTACGCCGCTTCGGCCAGCGGAGGCAAACCGGCGATCAGCGCGTGCGACGGGGCGCCATGGCGTCGAGCCAGTCGGTGATCATGGCGCGTGCCACCGGCACCAGACGCGGGCCGTGCAGCGCGGTGGCCGAGCGCAGAGCCGGGATGTTGATGCCCGCTTCATGCAGTTCGAAGGCGTGGCCGATCAGCCACTGTTCGATGCGCGCCGGATCGACTTCCAGATGAAACTGCAAGGCCAGACCGAAACGCCCGACACTGAAGGCCTGGTGCGGCGTGTCGGTCGAGGCGGCCAGCAAGCGGGCGCCGGCCGGCAGGTCGAAGGTGTCGGCATGCCAGTGCAGGACCGGCAGGTCCCCCACGGCCGCGATCGGGGACGCACAGCCATGTTCGGTCAGTTGCAGCGGGCTCCAGCCCAGTTCGCGATGGGTAGCCGGATAGACGCGTGCCCCCATGGCCGAGGCCATGAGTTGCGCCCCCAGACCGATCCCCAGGGTTGGCCGATGGGCCACCAGCCGCTGGGAAACGATGCGGATCTCTTCGCCCAGATAGGGATAGCGCTCGGTGTCATACACCGAAATCGGGCCGCTGCACACCACCAGCAGGTCGGCGGCACGCAAGCGCTCGGGCCGGGCATTGACCCCCGCGTCGAGCACTTCGATCCGGTAGCCGCGTTCTTTCAGTGGCACCGCCAACAAGCCAAGATCTTCGAAGGCGGCATGGCGCAGGACGACGGCAACGGACATGGGAATACATTCCTGGGTGATGGGCGGGACAGAAGCGGCGCGCACCGGTCGGGCGACCCGTGGAGCGCCGGGCAATGCGGGTGAGTCAGCTTCCGTTATAGCTGAACGACACCCCGGGGGCATCCTTGAGATGACATTTCGGCCGCTTACCCGCCTTGAAAGCGGTCGTGCCCCCAGGCGATCACCCCTTGCGCCGCCACCCGGCCGCTTGCCAGGCAGGCGGTGAGCAGATAACCGCCCGTGGGGGCATCCCAGTCGAGCATTTCGCCGGCCACGAAAACCCCGGGACGCGACTTGATCATGAGTGCGGTATCCACCCCGTCCAGTGCAACCCCGCCGGCGGTGCTGATCGCCTCGTCGATGGGGCGCGGTGAAAGAAAGTGCAGCGGCAGCGCCTTGAGCGTGCGGGCAACCCGCGCGGGGTCGTCCCAGTGTTCGCGGGCGAGTGCGTCACGCAGCAGATCGGCCTTCAGGCCCTTGAGCCCGATGGTGCGCTGCCAGTGGCCACTCACGCTTCGCTTGCCCCGCGGGGCCGACAGTCGCGCACCGAGCTGCACTTCAGTCACATCGGGCATCAGATCCATCACCACCCGGCCGTCACCGGCATTGATCGATGCACGCAGCGACGCAGACAAGGCATACACCAGCGGCCCCTGCAGACCGTGACGGGTAACCAGGCATTCGCCCCGGCGTGTCCTTGAGTGTCCGTCCGGCGCGGTCACGGTCAGGGCCACGGCCTTGAGCGGCTCGCCGGCGTGGCGCTCGCGCGTCGAGGCGCTGATGTCCACATGAAAACCGCAGTTGGCCGGCTGCAACGGGGTGACCGGCACCCCGGCGGCATCGAGCACCGGCAGCCATCGACCATCGGATCCAAGACGCGACCAGCTCCCACCACCCAGGGCCAGCACCGTGGCCGCCGCCAGGACGTGCCGCTCACCGTCCGGGGTCTCGAAGCGCAGTGCACCGTTGTCGGTCCAGCCCAGCCAGCGATGGCGCACGTGAACGCGCACCCCCAGCTCACCGAGGCGGCGCAGCCAGGCGCGGAGCATGGGGGCGGCCTTCATCTGCACCGGAAAGACCTTGCCCGAGCTGCCGGTGAAGGTCTTGATACCGAGCCCTTCGAGCCATCGACACACGGCGGGCCCGTCCATCACGTCCAGCCAGTGGCCGATCCGCCCGTCCTGCGCATGGTATTGGGCATCGAATTCGGGCCGCGGCATCCGGTGGGTGATGTTGAGCCCACCGCGACCGGCCATGAGCAACTTGCGTCCGACCGTGGGCATGCGTTCATAGACATCGACCGACAGGCCCGAGGCCGCCAGTGTCTCCGCGGCCATCAGCCCGGCCGGTCCGCCGCCGATCACGGCGATGGTCGTTTGCTCGGTGCCGGTGCCCTGTCGATCCATGGTCGGAACCCATTGCCCAAAGCGCGGATCATACCCCCCGCGCGCACAAAGTTTAGAATCGTGCTGCATAGCAGCAGAGCCTGCCCATGACGCCGGCCTGCTGATCCGCTCAACCTCAACACGGAGATTTCATGGACAACGTCCTCAATACCGCAGGAGACTGGGCCATCAACGTCCTGTTCGCCCTGGCCATCTTTTTCATCGGTCGCCAGGTCGCCAAACTGATCATCAAGGTTTGCCGCCGCGTCCTGTCGCGCTCGCGCATGGACGAAATGCTGGTCAACTTCGTCCTGTCGATTCTCAGCGGTGTTCTGCTGCTGATCGTGATTGTCGCGGCCCTCGACCGACTGGGTGTGGACACCACCTCCCTGGTCGCTCTCATCGGTGCCGCCGGCCTGGCCATCGGCCTGTCGCTGCAGGATTCGCTCAAGAATTTCGCCGCCGGCGTGATGCTGATCGTCTTCCGGCCGTTCAAGGCCGGCGATTTCGTCGAGGCCGCAGGCACGTCGGGCGTGGTCGAAACCATCAGCATCTTCAGTTCCACCTTCCGCACCCCGGACAACCGCTCGATCATCATCCCCAACGGCGCGATCTATTCCGATGTGATCACCAACTACTCGGCCCGTGACACCCGCCGGATCGATCTGGTGATCGGCATCAGCTACGACGACGACATCCGCAAGGCCAAGGAAGTGGCCGAGGCGGTGATCAAGGGCGACGAGCGCGTGCTCGAAGACCCGGCCCCGTTCATCGGCGTGGCCGATCTGGGCGCCAGCAGCGTGGATCTGCACATCCGCCCGTGGGTGAAGTCCTCCGACTACTTCGCCACCATGTGCGACCTGAAGGAGAAGATCAAGGTCGCGTACGACGACAACGGCATCTCCATTCCCTACCCGCAGACCGATCTGCATGTGCATCAGGTCTCGGACAAGACCGGCGACGCCAAGCCGTTCGTGGTCGCCAGGAAGGCCGAAGACCGGGAAGAGGGCGGCGACGACTGATCCCCCTCAAGGCAACGAAAAGGCCACCTGCGGGTGGCCTTTTTCATGTCCGTCCGTTGGCAAAGGTTAGCCCGGGTAAGAACAGGTAAAAACGCTCGCGAGCCCGATTTGACCGGGCTTAAGCTCTGGTCATCACCGATTTGTCATCCCGATTCACGGCCACCACAATGAAACTCGATCGCGAATGGATTACCCCCGTCACTGCCGGCGCCTTCGTGCTGCTGGGCGTCACCGGCGTCCTCATGTTCTTTCATCTCGACACCGGTCTGAACAAGCTCGCCCACGAATGGCTCGGGTGGGTGCTGCTGGCCGCCGTTGCGCTGCATCTGACACTCAATTTCAAGGGGCTCAAGCGGCAGCTGTCCCAGCCCCGCGGCCAGATCCTGGCAGGGCTGTTTGTCCTCGTGCTGGGGTTGAGCTTTCTCCCCCTCGGCGGTAACGCCCCGGGCGGAAAGGCAGCCTTCATGGCCACCGCCGGTGCCCTGGCGGACGCCCCCATCGGCGTGCTGGCGCAGGTGGCCAGAGTGGACGAAGCAACCCTGAGCAAGCGCTTTGACGCGGCCGGTCACCCCCTGGGCGATGCAACCACGGTGCACGAACTGATCGGCGCCGACCCCGGCACCCAGGCCGCCTTGCTGGCGCAGGTGCTGCGTCAGCGGTAACTCAGTCGCCCGGACGCGGCTGGACGATCTGCCACAGGACACCGGCCGGATCGGTGAGGGTGAACATGCCCTCACCGTCCTGCCATATCACCCGCCCGAGCTTCACGTCGTACACGTCGTTGAGTCGCTGATCGTGTGCATGACGCCACCAGCGCTCCACGTCGTCGACCTCCAGTCGCATGACGGTGTTCTCGGCCACCACTGCCATGTAGTCGTGATGGAGGATGAAGGCCACGTCACCACAGGCGTATTCGGCCTTCTCCGGCGTCGACCAGCGGCAGGCAAAGCCCAGGTCGAGGTAGAAACGCCCGGAGCGACCCATGTGGATGGCGGGCAGCCAGGGCTTGAGGGTGAGGGCCCCGGGCACACTCACGGCGTGCGCCCGGTGTTTGCCGGGGGTTTCGGCCGCCGGGCCAGGCATTGATCGAGTTGACGCGCGAACTCGGCCACATCCGCCTTGGACAGGGGCGGGGGGCCGCCGCTGACCTGACCGGTGTCACGCATCTGCATCATGAAATCACGCATGGCCAGCGCTTCGCGCACATTCTCGCGGGTGTAGCGCTGCCCGCGCGAATCGAGCGCAATGCCGCCGCGCTCGACCACGTCCGCCGCCAGCGGAATGTCCGAGGTGATGACCAGGTCCCCTTCGCTCACACGCTCGGCGATGTAATTGTCGGCGACGTCGAAGCCGGAGGGCACCTGCACTGAGCTCACCCATTTCGAGGGCGGCATGCGGATGTACTGGTTGGCCACCAGGGTCGCGTGCACCTGTACGCGCTCCGCGGCACGGAAGATGATGGTCCGTATGGTGACCGGACAGGCGTCGGCATCGATCCAGATCTGCATGCCCTGAATATAGGGGTTTTTCACCGATCCGTGCGAACGATGCCGCAATCTCTTTTTGCAGCATCCCGGCGGCGCGTGTGCTATTTCTCTGGGTGACGGGAAAAATTCGGCGGAATCAATTGCGCTTCACCGTGTCACACACCCGTAGCAAGATGTTCGAGCCCCAGCGTGCTGCACCGGTTTGGCCTCTGGCGGCGTAAATAACAGACAGACACCCAGGAGGTCTCTTCATGAAGAAACGTATTCTCGCCATCGCCTTTGCTTCGACCCTGGTTGCAGCCGGCTGCCAGACGACCGAAACCCAGAACAAGACCATTGGCGCAGTAGGCGGCGCAGTGCTTGGCGGCGTCATCGGTAATCAGGTCGGCGGTACCCGCAGTACCGTGGTCGGTGCCGCGCTGGGGGGTGCCTTCGGCTATCTGGTCGGCTCCAAGGTGGGCGTGACCGAGCAGCCCGACGGCTCGGTGAAACTCGATATTCCGGGTGCCGTGCTGTTCCAGACCAACAGCGCCCAGCTGAACCCGAACTTCCAGAGCACCCTGAACCAGATCGCGGGCACGCTGCAGGAGCACCCCAACGCCACCGTAAATGTGGTCGGTCACACCGACAGCACCGGCTCCGACAGCTACAACATGAAGCTCTCGCAGGATCGTGCCCTGTCGGTCACCAACTACCTGGCCATGCAGGGCGTGGCCCCGGCGCGCATGACCGCCACCGGCCAGGGCGAGACCATGCCGGTGGCCGACAACGGAACGGCTGAAGGCCGTGCTCAGAACCGTCGCGTGGAGATGTACGTGCGCTGAAGTTGCCATCGCGTCGCGAACATCCGGGAACAGGCCCTGAACGGGCCTGTTTTTTTATGCTCAAGCTTTCGCATGACCCGTCGTTGTCAGAGTGGACAACTCGGGGAGAACTCCATGAAAAGAGCCATCACACCGACCCAGGTCGAGCGGGTGATGCGCGATGACGACTTCATCGTCTCAAAGACCAGCCCCAAGGGCATCATTACCTACGGAAATCCGATCTTCGTCGAATTTTCGGGCTACACGGAAGAAGAACTGCTCGGTTCCCAGCACAACATCATCCGTCATCCCGACATGCCCCGTTCCGCCTTCAAGCTGGCCTGGGACACCATCGCTGCAGGCAAGGAGTTCTTTGCCTACGTCAAGAACATGTCCAAGGACGGCGGCTACTACTGGGTCTTTGCCCACATCACGCCCGACTTTGACGCCAACGGTCAGATCCTGGGCTACACCTCGGTGCGCCGCTGCCCCAAGCGGCCGGCGATCGAGATCATCTCATCCGTCTATGCCTCCATGCTGGCCGCCGAAAAGGCCGCCGGGGCCCGCGACGCCATCGCTGCCGGCACCGATGTACTGCTGTCGGTCCTCAACGACAAGGGAATGAGCTATGAAGAACTCATCTTCGCCCTTTGACCGCCGGTGGGCGGTGCTCGCCCTGATCGCTGCAGGCGCCGGGGCGAGCTTCTGGGCGGCCTGGGCAGGCGCGCTCGTGCTGGGTCTGGCCGCCGCATTGCTGATGTGGCCGAGCGGTCGTTCGAATCAGGAGCTGGACCAACTCGATGCCCTGCTCCATGAGGTCGGCCGCGGGCATCTGACCGATCGTCTGCCGCACGAGTTCTCCGACGCCACGCTCGAATCCATGCGCATCAACCTCAACTCGGCGCTCGACCAGACCGAAACCGCGTTTCGCGAGATGCTCGGCGGCATGGAAGGCACGGCCAAGAGTCGTCCGTGGCGCCGGCTGCAGACCTCGGGCCTGCACGGCATCTTTGCCCGCGTGCTCGACCAGATGCAGCACATGCTCGACGAGTTGCACACCGCCCAGGTGGCGGTGGCGCGCGAAGCCCTGCTGTCGCGTATCTTCATGCGCTCGGAACGAGGCCTGTCGATGGCCATTCATCACGTCAGTTCTTCACTCGACAGCGTCTGCCAGCAAGCCACGGATTCCGGGCAGCTAGCCAACACCTTTTCGAGCTCGGCCATGAGCATGTCCCAGGCCGCCGAACGCATGTCGGCCGCGCTCGGTCAGGCGGAAACCTCGGCCAATCAGAGCAGCGGTGCCATGGCCGACCTGGCCACCAAGGCAGACGCCATCCGCAACCTCACCGGCACCATCGACAACATTGCCAAGCAAACCAACCTGCTGGCCCTCAATGCCTCCATCGAGGCGGCACGGGCTGGTGAAGCCGGGCGGGGTTTCGCGGTGGTGGCGGACGAAGTGCGCCAGCTGGCCGATGAATCACAACGTTCGGCCGAGGAGATCGCCAGTGCCATCACCGCCATGGCCCAGTCGATGAAGTCGGCGATCGAACAGACCTCGGTGCTCACCAGTTCGGTGTCGGAAGCCCGCCAGACCGCCAACGAGTTTGGTCAGGACCTGGCAGAAGCGGCTTCCTCGGCCCGTCAGGTGGGCGACATGGCCACCGATATCGTCACGGGTGCCCACACCATGGAAACGTCCATGAACGTCGTGGCGACGGCTCAGAAGGCGCGCTCGGACGCCAACCTGATCATCAATGGCGACCCGGTGGACGTGAGCACGCTCAGCGAGATGGAGCAGGAAGCCGCCCGTATTGCCGCCAACCGCCGCTGGATCAACGATGACGGCGACCGCAAGCATCTGGTGGATATCTACGAACACCTGTTCGCCAACCTGGAAGAACAGATGCGCTGAGCGACGCCTCAGGTGGCCATGGCCTTGATGAGCCGCTGGCCGAGACGGGCCACCCGGTGCCGGGTTGGCCCATCCAGCGCGGTGCCGGGCGGTGCCAGCACCTGACCGCTGATCAGCCGGCCCACCGGTGTGGCGCCCACGGTGCGGGCAGCGAGCTTCAGTTCGCCCATCGCATGAAACACCCACCGGCCGATCCACGCCGGCGCACTGCACGAGGTGATGAGGAGCGCCGGTTTCGGCACCACGCCCTGCTTGCGCAGCTTCGGCATCCGTGCACCCCAGGGCCAGATGCCATAGACCGTGAGACGTTCCAGATAGCGCTTGAAGAGTGCGGTCGCGGTACCGAAATTGGTGGGGGCCGCAAAGATGAAACCATCGGCGCGCTCCATGCGCTCAACCAGCCCATTCATGTCATCGTCGATCACACAGGGGGGCGGGTTGATGCCCGGCACCTGGGTGCATTCGCGACAGTTGTGACAGAACTCGATGCTCGTCTCACGCAGCATCACGGTCTCCACACGCAGGCCGGCGCCGGTCAGCAACCGCGACAACTCGGCGATCACCCGGTCGGTGTGGCCATCGGGGCGATAGGCGCCATTGATAATCATCACGGTCTTCATATCGGGCGGCAATCCCAAATAGGATAATGTCACCTTCAACTTAGATCAGATTGTGCGCTGCATCCAAACCCGAATTGTTACCGCAGCCAACGCCACACCGATAGCGTCGGCGAGAAAGTCGGCCGGGTCGGCCATGCGGTAGGAAGTCATGCCCTGGGCCAGTTCGATGAGCCCGCCATACGCGAGCAGGCCGGTCATGGTGACCACCGGCCGCCCCAGGCGGGAGGCCAGCCCCAGCAGGCCCAGACCGAAGAAGGCCAGGACGTGCTCGACCTTGTCCTGCCAGCTGAACACCATCAAGCCCTCGGGCACCGGCATCAGCGACAGGACGAAGATCACCACCAAGGCGGTGACAAAGGCGAGGCGAAAGAGCCTCGTGGTCATGTTCAGTCGGCCCTGGTCTCGCCGCCGAGGGCTTCAAGCACCGCCGGAATCAGCCGCTTGAGCTCACCGGCCATGAGGGCGAAGTGGGCGTCGAACAGCTCCTGCGCCGACTCGCCGCTGCCGTCGGCTTCTTCCTTGACCACATCCAGGAACTGCAGACGTTTGATTTCAGCCTTTTCGGTCAGCAGGAACGAGATGCGATCATCGAAGGTCAGCGCCAGCTTGGTGGGCAACTTGCCTTCGGTCAGGTGGGTTTTGATTTCGTCCCCATCGAGGGAATGGCGCACATAGCGCACGGCCGCCTTTTCTTCGGTCACGGACTTGAGTTCGCAGTCCATGTCGATGGTGAAACCGGCCGGCGCATCGCCGCCCGCGAGCCAGTCGCTCATGGCGCTGACCGGGCTGTTCTCGGTACGCACCAGGGTGAGCGGGAAGGCGTCGAGCGTCTGGCGCAAGGCTTCGAGCACGTCTTCGGCGCGGGTCACGCTGGGCACGTCCACCGCGAACCAGCCGTCCTTCGGATCGATCCACGCAAAGACCTTGCGCTTGCGGGTGAAGGCGCGCGGCATCAGCTCACGGGTGACCTCTTCCTTGAGGTCCTTCATCTGCTTGCGGCCGGGCTTGAAGCCCTGGGTCAGTTCCAGCGCGGCAGCGCGCTCTTCGGTCTCCTGCTTGACCACCGAGGAGGGCAGCAGGCGGTGCTCGCTGCACAGGCAGATCAACCACTGGCCGGCCACGCTATGCACCAGTGCGCCGTCGGCCATCGGCGGCACCCAGCCGCGGGACTCCGGATCCTGACTGCCACAGGGCACGAAACGGCGCTTGGTCAGCTGGTCTTCAAGGTCTTCAATCTTCATCTGCCACGGCGCGGGCAGGCGGTACAGCTGCAGGTTACGAAACCACATGTGTGCTCTGTCTTGTCTGTTGCTTAGTCGGTCTGGGTGGACTCGGCGATCATGCGGATCACGCGCACCGTGTCCACGTCCGACTGGTGATAGGCCGAGCGGATGAATTCAGCGTACTTCGCGTCTTCCCCCACGGTCTCGGACAGGCCGGTGCGGTAGGCAAAGCGCAGGAAGATCGCGTGGGTCTCCGGCTCGGGGTGTTCGATGGTGATGGTCAGCAAGCCGGCCGGATGCTCCTCGTTGGCATGGGATTCGAAGCTGATCCATTGCAGGGGCTCCCAGCGCACCGTGTCATGGATGACGACCTGCCCGAAGTCGAGCTTGCGGGTGAGAGCGGTTTCCTCGCGGCTGAGGATCTCGCACGCCTCCAGGCCCGGCAGGAAAGGACGCGGGTCTTCTGCGCGACACAACAGACCGAACCAGACCTCATCGCGGGTCAGGTTCGGCACCATCGGGTCGGCCAGGTCGTTGATCTCGATCAGGTGTTCAAAATGCATCGGCTTGCTCCTCGGATCGGCGCTGTCGTCGACAGGTGCGACCCGTCAGGAAGGGCGGAAGTTTAGCGCAAAGCGACGACGCTTCACGACAGTGCTTTGCTTTCAGTTACGATCACAGACATGCAAATCCATAAAATCCTTCAGTCACAGGGCTTTGGCAGCCGCCGCGATTGCCGCGCCCTGGTCCGCAGCGGCCTGGTCGAAGTCGACGGTCAGGTCATTGACGATCCGTTTGCCGAGTTCGATGCCGACGGTTTCGAATTCACGGTCGATGGCGAACCCTGGGAATACCGGGAAAAAGCCTACCTGATGCTGTACAAGCCCACGGCACACGAATGCACCCGCAAGCCGGAGTACTACCCCTCGATCTTCAGCCTGCTGCCCGAGCAGCTGGCCGAACGGGGTGTGCAGCCGGTGGGGCGCCTCGATCAGGACACCACCGGCCTGCTGCTGCTCTCGGACGATGGCCAGTTCATCCACACCTGGAGCTCGGGCAAGAAGAAGATTCCCAAGCGCTACCGGGTTGAGCTCAAGCATGCCCACACCCCTGAACTCATCGACGCCCTGCTCACCGGCGTGCAGTTGCATGACGAGCCCGAACCCATCAGCGCCGCGGCGATCGAGGTGATCGACGAACTGCACCTGTGGTTCACCATCACCGAAGGCAAATATCACCAGGTCAAGCGCATGATCGCAGCGGCGGGCAACCGGGTCGAAGGCCTGCATCGCCAGAGCGTGGGCGGGCTTGAGCTGCCCGAGGTGCTCGAACCGGGTGACTGGGCGTGGATGACCGAAAAGCATTTCACCGCCCTGGCCAGTTTCTCCGGCGGGGATGACTGATCCCTTCCTGATCACGATGGCCGTCATCGCCGTCATCATCGTCGGTATCTCGAAATCCGGCTTCGGGGCCGCCTTCGGCAATCTGGCGGTCCCGCTCGTGGCCCTGGCCACCACCCCGGCCCATGCGGTCGCCCTCCTGCTCCCCTCCCTGATGGTCATGGACATCCTCGGTCTGGTGGTCTTTCGCCGCCGGATCGACATGGCCTTGCTCAAGCAGATGATCCCGGCCGGTCTGACCGGCATCGCCATTGGAGCGCTCACCTTTCAGTGGGTAAGCGTTGACGGCCTGAAGCTCACGCTCGGGGTGCTCTCCATTCTTTTCGTGCTTCAGCGCTGGAGCGGTATTGCCAGCCGCATGCATGCTGCGGCGTCAGCGCGCCAGGATCGCTGGCTGGGTCGATTCTGGTCCCTGATCTCCGGTTTCACGAGTTTCGTGGCGCATGCGGGCGGTCCCCCCCTGTCGATGTACCTGATCCCCAAGCAGATGGACCGTGTGATCTACGTGGGGACGTCTGCCGTCTTCTTTGCCGTCATCAATGCCAGCAAATGGCTTCCCTACATCTGGCTCGACCTGTTTCCCCTGGACACCCTCATGGCGGGCGCCTTGCTGGCGGTGGTCTCGCCTGTGGGTTACTGGCTCGGTCTGAGGTCCCTGAAGTGGTTCGATGGTCCGGTTTTCTATCGCATCATCGAGGTGTCCCTGCTGCTGGCAGGGGCCAAGCTGATGTGGGATGGCTGGTGATTTTGGGGCACACCCGTTTAGTACACAGGGGTGTTAACTGTTTTATTAATATAAATAACAATAATGTTTACGCTCAGCGCTTTTCTGTGGAAAAGCACTTTTAATCCATAAAAATCATAAGCTTGTGGACTTGGCAACCTTGGGGACAAGCCACGGGAACCGCTGTGGATGCATTGTCGATGAATTTTTCGGCCGGTCTGAAATCAGGGCTTGTCCACAATTCGTCCCCGCGATTCACTGGGACTTGTCGACAGAACGCCGGGTTGACATCAGGGAGACTTCATGCGGTGGGACATCTTCTGCCGGGTTGTGGATAACTTTGGGGATATCGGTGTGTGCTGGCGCCTGGCGCGACAGCTGGTGAACGAGCAGGGACGCTGGATACGCCTGTATGTGGATGACTGGATGGCCTTGCGTCGTCTGTTGCCCGAGGCCCCTGAACGACCTGTTGCCTGCCTTCTGGATGGGGTGGAAGTCTTGCCCTGGTCGCTGGCCGAAGGCGACACCGATGCCGCGGATTGCGTGATCGAGGCCTTCGCCTGCGAACTGCCGTCGGCGTACCTGAATGCCATGCGCTGCCGGCGCCCGGCGCCGGTGTGGGTGAATCTCGAGTATCTGAGCGCCGAGGCGTGGATCGAGGACTGTCACGGCCTGCCCTCCCCCGATCCGGCGACCGGGCTGGCAAAGGCCTTCTTTTTTCCCGGCTTCACCTCGCGCACCGGCGGGCTGATCCGGGAATGCGACGTGTTCGAGCGGCGAGACGCGGCCCAGGCACTCGACGGTCGCCTGCTCTGGCAGACGCGCCACGCCACGCCCGGTGCGTCGGCCGCGTCGCGCTGGGTATCCCTGTTCAGCTACGAGAATCCCGCGCTGGCCGGATTGCTCGAGGCATGGCAGACCGATGCTCAGCCGACCTTGTTGTGGGTTCCGGAAGGCAAGGCGCTGCGACAGGTCGCGGACTGCCTCGGGATGGCGGCCGAGGCCGGGGCGCATGTGCGCGCCGGGGCGTTGACGGTGCGGGCACTGCCGTTCCTGTCGATGCGTGATTACGACGCCCTGCTGGCCTTGTGTGACATCAACTTCGTGCGGGGTGAGGATTCCTTCGTGCGCGCGCAGTGGGCGGCGCGGCCCATGGTGTGGCAGGCCTACCCCCAGTCGGACGCCACACACCTGGTGAAGGTGAATGCATTTCTGGCACGCTACGCGGCGGCGCTGGACGCGGACGCTCGTGCAAGGGTTCAGCGTTTCTGGATGGCGTGGAATCAGGGCGGTGACGTCTCGGCCCTGTGGAAGGACTACGCGGCGACCCAGGCCACGCAGGCTCGTCACGCCCGTCAATGGTGCCGGGAACTGGGTCGTCAGGGGGATCTCGCCAGAAGGCTGGTGGATTTTGTTGATCGCATTGTAAAATAACGGGTTTTTAATACCCTTTCGGCCAGTCGGGCCGTTTCAAGGATCCAGGTGTAAAGATGAAGACTGCTCAGGAACTGCGCTCCGGCAACGTGATCATGGTTGGCAGCGAGCCGCTGGTCGTGCAGAAGACCGAATACAACAAGTCCGGCCGCAACGCGGCGGTCGTGAAGATGAAGCTCAAGAACCTGCTGACCGGTTCGGGCACCGAATCCGTGTACAAGGCCGACGACAAGTTCGAAGTGGTCATGCTCGATCGCAAGGAAGTGACCTACTCCTACTTCGCTGATCCGATGTATGTGTTCATGGACGAGGAATACAACCAGTACGAGGTTGAGGCCGAGAACATGACCGATACCCTCAAGTACCTGGAAGACGGCATGCCCTGCGAAGTGGTCTTCTACAACGGTCGTGCCATTTCCGTCGAGATGCCCAACTCCGTGGTCCGCGAAGTCGAGTACACCGAGCCGGCCGTCAAGGGCGATACCTCGGGCAAAGTGCTCAAGCCGGCCCGGATCACCACGGGCTACGAGCTGATGGTGCCGGCCTTCGTCGAGATCGGCGACAAGATCGAGATCGACACCCGCACCGACGAGTACAAGAACCGCGTGAAGTAATCCGGTTCGCTCGATGACGGGAGAAAGGGGCACCTTCGGGTGCCCTTTTTCATTCGGTTTGCTGGTACACGGGCAGCGCTGCCAGCCCGGTCTTGAGGTGGTCGATGAGCAGACGCACCTTGGGTGAGATGTGACGTTGCTGCGGCACCATGCCCCACACGGCGGTGTCGGGTACCTGATGACCGGGAAGCAGGGCGCGCAAGCGCCCCTCGCGGATCGGATCGATCACGTAATAGTCGGGCAGGTGGCACAGCCCGAAACCCCGCAGCGCCGCGTCCAGCACCGCGCTGCCGCTGTTGCACTTCCAGTTGCCGTGGGGACGAAAGCTGATTTCGCGGGCACCGGACTGGAAGTGCCAGACGTCAGACGTGCCGATCAGGCAGTTGTGACGGGCCAGTTCGGACAGGCTGTGAGGTGCGCCGTAGCGATCCAGATACTCGGGCGAGGCACACAGATACATCTTGCGTGGCGCCAGGCGGGTGGCGACCAGGCGCGAGTCCGGCACCCGGCCGAGTCGGATGGCCAGATCCAGCCCCTCGTGGACGATGTCTTCGGTCTGGTTGGACAGGTCCATCTCCACCTGCAGGCCGGGGTGGGTGGCCATGAACTCATTGACCAGCGGCACGATGAAGCGCTCGCCGTAAGCCACTGCGCAGGTCAGGCGCAACAGGCCTTTCGGGGTGGAGGCCAGGTCCTGAACCACCCGGATTGCTTCATCGTAGCCGTCCTGCAGCTGACGGCAGTACAGCAGGAAGGCCTGACCGGACTCGGTGAGCGAGACCTGACGGGTGGACCGATAGAACAGTCGCGTCTGCAGTGATTCTTCCAGTCGAGCGATCTGGCGGCTGATGTGGGAGGTGGAAACCCCCAGCTGTTCGGCCGCTCGGGCGAAGTGGCTGTGCTGCGCCACCGCCACGAAGGCCTCCATGCCTTCCCATCGGTTCATCAAGCGCGTCCTTATTGTTGCTGTATGAAAACAATGTTTTCCATTTTAGCTAATTATTTTTCCTGAGCGAGTTACTACACTGCTTGGGCTATACCCATGCACCCCCACCCCATACCCGCATATAAAAATAGGGAGATACATCATGATCAAGTCGCGTGCTGCCGTGGCCTGGAAGGCTGGCGCCCCACTGGAAATCACCGAAGTTGATGTCGCACCGCCGAAAAAGGGCGAAGTGTTGGTCCGTATCGTGGCCACCGGTGTCTGCCACACCGATGCCTTCACCCTGTCGGGCGCCGATCCGGAAGGCATCTTCCCGTCGATCCTCGGTCACGAGGGTGGCGGCATCGTCGAGGCCATTGGCGAGGGCGTGACCTCCGTGGCCGTGGGCGACCACGTCATTCCGCTCTACACGCCCGAGTGCGGAGAGTGCAAGTTCTGTAAATCCGGCAAGACCAACCTGTGTCAGGCGATTCGCGCCACCCAGGGCAAGGGCCTGATGCCCGATGGCACCAGCCGTTTCTCCAAGGATGGCGAAACCATCTTCCATTACATGGGTTGCTCGACCTTCTCCGAGTACACCGTGTTGCCCGAGATTTCCCTGGCCAAGATCAGCAAGGATGCGCCGCTCGAGAAGGTGTGCCTGCTCGGTTGCGGTGTGACCACCGGGATCGGTGCCGTGCTCAATACCGCCAAGGTCGAGCCGGGTGCCACCATTGCCGTCTTCGGTCTGGGCGGCATCGGCCTGTCTGCCATCATCGGCGGCGCCATGGCCAAGGCCAGCCGCATCGTCGCCATCGACGTGAATCCGGGCAAGTTCGAAATCGCCAAGCAACTGGGCGCGACCGACTGCATCAACCCGCTCGACTACGACAAGCCGATCCAGGAAGTGATCGTCGATCTCACCGACGGTGGTGTGGATTACTCCTTCGAATGTATCGGCAACGTGAAGGTCATGCGTTCGGCCCTCGAGTGCTGCCACAAGGGCTGGGGCGAGTCGGTCATCATCGGCGTGGCCGGTGCCGGCGAAGAGATCTCCACCCGTCCGTTCCAGCTGGTGACCGGTCGTGTGTGGCGTGGTTCCGCCTTCGGTGGCGTGCGCGGTCGTTCCGAGCTCCCCGGTTATGTCGAGCGTGCCCAGAAAGGCGAGATTCCGCTCGATACCTTCATCACCCACACCATGGGTCTGAATGACATCAACGAAGCGTTCGATCTCATGCACGAAGGCAAGAGCATCCGTACCGTCATCCACTTCGACAAGTAATGCCCATGGATGCCAACCTGGAACTGATTGCCAGCAACAAGAGCTTCGGCGGCTGGCACAAACGCTACAGGCACCGTTCCTCGGCCACCGGCACGGACATGATCTTCGCGATCTATCTGCCGCCAGCGGCCGAGACCGGACCGGTGTCCGTCCTGTACTGGCTCTCCGGCCTCACCTGCACGGATGAAAACTTCATGCAGAAGGCCGGCGCCCAGCGCATGGCAGCCGAACTGGGTATCGCCATCGTCGCGCCGGACACCAGTCCGCGCGGCGAAGGGGTGCCGGACGATCCGGAGGGTGCGTACGACTTCGGTCTGGGCGCCGGTTTCTACGTGAATGCCACGCAGGCACCGTACAACCGCCATTACCACATGTATGACTACGTGACGCAGGAGCTGCCGGCACTGATCGAGCAGCACTTCCCGGTCACCGACAAGCGTTCGATCAGTGGTCACTCCATGGGCGGTCATGGTGCGCTGATCTGTGCATTGAAGAACCCCGGGCGTTATCTGTCGGTTTCCGCCTTCTCTCCCATCGTCAGCCCGAGCGATTGTCCGTGGGGTCAGAAGGCGCTGGGCAACTACCTGGGGGACAACCGGGACGCCTGGGCCGAGTGGGATACCTGCAAGCTCATTCCAAACGCACCGGAGCGCCTGCCCTTGCTGGTGGATCAGGGTGGAGAGGATGGATTCCTGGCCGAGCAGCTGCTCACCGAGCGACTCGTCGAGGCCGCGAAGGCCGCTGACCATCCAGCCACGATCCGCATGCAGGCCGGTTACGACCATAGCTACTTCTTTATTGCGACGTTCATCGAGGACCATCTGCGGCATCATGCTGCAGCATTGGACGCTGCCTGATTCCAGTGTCATTACCTCGCTTGTGGCCGACCTCATCAGGTCGGCTTTTTTTTCTTCAAGTTTTGTGATGTGAGACCGCTCACAGATGACATGAGTCCAGCTGTGGGACAATGTTGGCCTTTCCCGTTTCATTCGAATTACATGGAGGCGTCCATGGGCCGGGTGCCCTTGCTGGTTTTGCTCACTGCCTGCACGGCGCTGTTCGCCTGCACGCCTGAAGCCGACCCGCCGGACCCTCCGCAGCCAGTCGAAACCACCGAAGCGGTGCGCGACGCTGGTCAGGCCGCGAGAGACGCAGTCAAGAAGGCCGGCGAGGCCCTGCGTCGCCTGGGCGGTGGTAGCTCCGACAACGACACCGATGCCGCATCGGTCGAACCGGTACCCGAGATTGATCCGGTGGCACCGGCGGTCGAGCCCGTGGTGGCGCCACCCGTGCCGGACGTGGCGCCCGAGGGGGCCCCGCCTGCGGCGGATTCGGTGTCGTCCATCGAACCGATACCGGACGAGACGCAACAGCTCGAAGATGCGCAGCATATTCAGGTCGAGCGTGATGCCAGTGTGGCGACCCAGGAGGCCAAGGAAAAGATTTTGGAAGCCACACGCCGCGCCGCCGAGCGTGTACGCCAGGCGGGCGCCGGCATGGTCGATGCCTTCCGCAAGGATGAAGGCAAAGCACAGACCTCCAGTGATACGATGGGCCCATCAGAGGCCGGGAGCGAGACCGGGCCTGCGCCCACCGAGACCCCAGCCAACCCACCCAGGCCCGAATGACCGATTCTGCCGTACCCCGGCGCCGCTGGCAGGATGTGATCCTGAACCGGCGGATGCTCATCTGCATCTTCACCGGCTTCGCGTCCGGCCTGCCGCTCTACCTGCTGTTCAATCTTGTTCCCGCCTGGTTGCGGACCGAAGGCCTGTCGCTCAAGACCATCAGTGCGTTTGCCCTGATCCAGTTTCCCTACACCTGGAAGTTTCTCTGGGCGCCGCTGCTCGATCGATACGGCATCTTGCCGAAGCTGGGGCGTCGGCGCGGGTGGATGCTGGTCACCCAGGTCGCACTTCTGGCCTCGATCGCCTGGCTGGGCCGCCTGTCACCGTCCAATGATCTGACCCTGGTGGTCGGGCTGACCGTGATCATCGCGCTGGCCTCGGCGACCCTCGACATCGCCCTCGACGCCTTTCGCCGCGAAATCCTGCCCGATGAAGAGCTGGGGCTGGGCAATGCCATTCATGTGAACGCCTACCGGATTGCCGGGCTGGTGCCAGGGTCCTTGTCGTTGATCCTGGCCGATTATCTGCCCTGGGATCAGGTCTTCATGATCACCTCGGCCTTCGTGCTGCCGGGCATGATCATGACGCTCGTGGTGGGTGAGCCGAAAGCGGCGGATTACCGACCCCGCACCCTGCGCGATGCAGTGGTCGAGCCTTTCCACGAATTCTTCGGACGCCACGGTGTGCAGTCCGCCCTGCTGGTGCTGCTGTTCATCTTTCTCTACAAGCTCGGCGATTCACTATGCACCGCGCTGGCAACGCCCTTCTATCTGGACATGGGCTACAGCAAGACCGAGATCGGGGTGATCGCCAAGAACGCCGGCCTCTGGCCGATGGTCATCGGTGGCATTCTAGGTGGCATCTGGATGGTCAAGCTGGGCATCAATCGGGCCCTGTGGATCTTCGGTGTGGTGCAGGTGGTGACCATTCTCGGCTTCGTGTGGCTGGCCTGGCTGGGCCCGGCCCCTTCGGATGGGGGGCGACTTGCCGTGCTGGCCACCGTGATCGCCGGCGAGGCGGTGGGTGCCGGATTGGGCACCACAGCCTTTGTCGCCTTCATGGCCCGCACCACCCATCCGGCCTATACGGCCACCCAGCTGGCGCTGTTCACCAGCCTCATGGCGGTGCCACGCACCTTCATCAACGCCTCTGCGGGATGGCTGGTCGATTGGCTCGGGGGCTATCTGCCCTTTTTCTGGCTCTGCTTCTTTCTGGCTTTCCCCGGCATGTTGCTGTTGCTCAAGGTCGCCCCGTGGAACGAGCGGCCCGAAGACTCAAGGATGTTCTCATGACCCACCCGCTGGTCGATGCCGCCGCGCAGTTGCGCGACGCGGTCGATGCGCTGCATTTTTCTGCCCCGGTCACCCATGTGTATAACCCGCTGGATTACGCCTGGGCGCCGCATAGAGCGTATCTGGAGCGCTATGGCAGCGGCAAGAAGCGTGTGGTGCTGCTGGGGATGAACCCGGGCCCCTTCGGCATGGTGCAGACCGGCGTACCCTTCGGTGAGGTCGAGATGGTGCGCCGCTGGATGGGGATCGAAGCCGAGGTGAGCAGGCCGCGTGACGAGAGCCCCAAGCGCCCCATCGAGGGCTTTGCCTGTGCCCGGTCCGAAGTGAGCGGGCGTCGTCTGTGGGGGCTCTTCGCGGATCGGTTTGGTGTGGCCGACGTGTTCTTCGCGGAGCACTTCGTGGCGAATTACTGTCCGCTGGCGTTTCTCGACGGTGGTCGCAATGTCACCCCCGACAAGCTCTCTGCGGCCGAAACGCGGCCCTTGTTCGAAGCCTGCGATGCGCATCTTCGCCGCTTGGTCGAAGCGCTGGAGCCTGACTGGGTGGTGGGTGTGGGTGCCTGGGCCCAGAAGCGGGCGGAGGCCGTGGTGGGCGATCTGCCGCTCAAGATCGGGCGTGTTCTGCATCCCAGCCCGGCCAGTCCGGCCGCCAACCGGGGTTGGGCCGAGGCAGCCACCAGACAGTTCCTCGAACAGGGCATATGGCTTGGGTAGTAGCCTTGGCATGGTGTTTGCTGCGGTGCAACGTGATTCTGCACCACATGAAGCAACACCATGACCCAGACAGACCCCCAACTGATCGCCCGGTTCAAGATTCACCTGCGCCGTGTCACTGGCGTCAGCCTTAATACACACCGTTTCTTCGAAGATGCGGACTACGCCAAGTCCATGATTGACAGGGCAGAAGAAGAAAACGACGAAACGCTGGTGACGATCGCGGTGCAACTGCGCTACGGCACCGACGACGACCAGCGCCCGCCGACTCCGACGCCGACCGTTCGCACCAACTCGGGGGAGCGCACGTACCTGTTTGGTGCGCGCGGCGGCTGAATCGATCACTGACGGGGTTTTCCAGCCGTTATCGGGCATGAGACGATAGGCCCATTGCCAACGGCGAGGGCCTATATGCATCGCATCGGAATCGACCTGGGCGGCACCAAGATCGAGGCCATTGCGCTCGATGGTGATGGCCGCGAATGCATGCGCAAGCGCGTCCCCACACCGCAGGCGGACTATGTGGCGACGGTGGCGACCATCGTCGCGCTGGTGCGTGATGTCGAGGCCGAACTCGGTGTATCGGCAAGCGTCGGCATCGGGACGCCCGGCGCACCGTCCACCCGTGACGGGCGCATGAAGAACGCCAATTCCACCTGCCTGATCGGTCAGCCGCTCCAAGCGGATATCGAACAAGCGCTCGGGCGCGCCATCCGCATTGAAAACGATGCCAACTGTTTTGCCGTTTCCGAAGCCAGCGATGGCGCGGCGGCGGGCGCGCATGTGGTGTTCGGGGTGATTGTCGGTACCGGCGTGGGCGGCGGCATTGTCATCGATGGCCGGCCACTCACCGGTGCCAACGCCATCGGCGGTGAATGGGGCCACAACCCGCTCAGTGGCGAGGTAGATCCGAGGCCGTGTTATTGCGGCCGCTCGGGGTGTGTCGAAACCTGGCTGTCCGGCCCCGGCATGGCGGCGGATCATCTGAAAATGACCGGCCAGTCGCTCGATGCGCGAGGTATCGCCGACGCGGCGGCCCAAGGCAATGCAGCGGCGGAAGCCACCCTGCAGCGCTACGAGGCCCGCTTGGCGCGTGCCTTGGCCACGGTGATCAACATTCTCGATCCGGACGTGATCGTGCTCGGCGGCGGGCTTTCGCAGTTGTCCCGGCTGTACGACAACGTGCCGCGCCTGTGGGTGCCCCATGTGTTCTCCGACACCATCGCCACGCGGCTGGTGCCGCCGACCCATGGCGACAGCTCTGGCGTGCGCGGCGCGGCCTGGCTCTGGCCGTTGGAGGAAACACCATGAGTCGTGAGCACTGGGAGCCGGTGACCGTCTTCACCGGCGGACTCAAACCCCTGCCGCCCGAAGGTCAGATGACCGGCATGTACAAGGTGCGCCGCGACACCCCGGTGTTTTGCGACATCGAAGGCCTGCGCGGCGACGCCCAGGGCGACCGACGTGTCCACGGCGGGCCCGACAAGGCGGTGCACCTCTACCCGGCGGATCACTACACCCGGCTTGCCGAACTCATGCCGATGGCGAGCAACCTTCTGCTGCCTGGCGTGCTGGGGGAAAACCTGTCCGTGAGCGGCCTTGTTGAAAGCGACGTGTGTATCGGCGATGTCTTCGCCCTTGGCGATGCCCGACTCCAGGTCAGCCAGCCGCGCCGTCCGTGCTGGAAGATCAGCCATCGGCTCGGCGTGGATGCGGCTTCGCGTCTGGTGGCCGACAACGGGCTCACGGGTTGGTATTTCCGGGTGCTTCACCCAGGCGACATCCCACCAGACGGCGCACTCGAACTCGTCGAACGCCCGTCCCCCGGCATGACACTGGCGCGGCTATGGGCTCTCGAGCAATCGCATCGGCCCTCGGTCGAAGAGGTCAATACGCTGGCTGAGGCAATAGGGCTCGCGACGCAGTGGGCGCAACGCTTGAAGAATCGGGCAGATTGGCTGGCGCGCAATGTCTGACGGCCTGATGTTCATGGAATATGATCAGCCGATTTCGGACAGGATCTTGGATGATTGGCGCTCGGTGAAATTGTCGTTGAATTCGTTGGGCAGTGCGTCCTGGAGGCGCTGTCCTATCTGACCGGGAGGGCCGTGGATGCTGATCCCAAGCACGCTCGGGATGTCGGCTTTTATGTGCTTTCGGCGATCTTCGTGGCTTTGCTTTTTTTCGTCACGTTGAAGTATTCCTCGCAGCCGTCGGCCTCAAGTCCCGTCTTCACACATCCAACGGATCCATATCCAGCCGCCAGCGCACATCGCGTGCGGTGCTGGGTCGGTAAAGCCGGCGCATCCATTCGGTGTGAAAGCCCTGCAGCGCGGCCCGTGAGGCGGATTCGACAAGTAGTTGTGCGCGTTCGCCGCGTACCAAGCGGGTCATGTGCAAGTGCACTGGGTCTTGTTGAAGTTGCCCGAAGCCTGGGTTCAGCACTTACGCATTCGTGGCCTGGCTGAAAAACACGTCTGAGGCATGAAGGACGAGAACTGGATTGTCATCATGCAGGACGTGGCACGAGCTTGTGCCTGAATTCAAGGGTGGACACAGAATCGAAGTCCTTTGCGTGGGTCATATGCTGTGCGCTGGTTGTGGTCCTTTTGGGGCGTTCCATAGCCTGTTCCAGAACTCGACGGCAACGCTGATGTTCAGACGGTGGTCAGGATTTGACGTTCGATCCTGGCCCTAATCCGGTTTCCAGCGTTTTTTCCACTCGTGGGATTTTTGAGGATCGTAGGACGGGTGCTCGTTGTTTCCATAAATGCGTTCGACCAACCGGCCGATGCAATTCTGGCATCCTAGTTTGGCGCCTTTTTCAAGATGGTTCTGTGCCATCAAAGGGTCTGAGTCGGGGTATGAAGGATCGAGAAGGATATCGGCCATGACCGCGAGGGACTTGGTTAGAAGCTCGATGTTGCTGTAGTCGTCGATGACATTTTCGAGGCAGGCGTGAGCTTGTGACAGCGCTACAATCCGCGCATCTTTATCGAGTGTTTCAGCTTTCTCTACCAGGGCTGACGCGAGCAAGTAACTGCTCCCTGCGGAACCGTTTGCGTGGTCGCGTTCGAGGTGCTTGATAGCAAGGATGTGATCGCTCTGACCGCCTCTTTCTTCAAGGTAGTATTGACCGAGTTGGGTCAGGGCATTGGCATATTCTGCTTCCTGAGTCAGCGTGAATGCCCTGTTTCGATCAACGTCGCCACCAGTTCCAGATTCCAGCATTCGAGCCAGTTCGGTGCCTATTTCCGGGCGCGCGGGCGTGTCTTGCTCATACGCTTTTTCCAACCAAAGGCGTGCGTATCGCTCGTGAGTTGGTCCGCCTTCTCCAGCCATGAGCATGCGCGCCAACTCCAGTTGAGCGATCGGTGATCCCTTTGTGCTTTTTAGTGGAGGGGTAATCTTGCATTCTGGTCTTTGGGGTTTGAGCGTAAAGAGTCGGGCGAAAAACCCTCGCCGCTTTGGTGGTGCTTGGGGTGGCGTGGTCAGTCGGACGCCGGCCGCTTTTGCCAGCCAATGCCGAGCGCAGATCAGATCCCGCGCCATACCGTCACCGTGGCGTAAGGCCAGCCCCAGCTGGTAGTCGGCACCCGGTACGTCTCGAGCGCATTGGTCAAGCAGGAAGGAAAGGCGGGAAACGCAGTGCCCGTCGGCGCTCAGCAAAAAAATTTCATTGGTCTTCGAATCCAGTGCCGCGACGCTCTCTCCCTTTGTCCAAGCATTGCTGACGACCTCGACCACCTGATCGCTCAGTTTGGATTGTATCGTTGTGTCAGGTGAGCCAATCCAAGTGTATCGGTTCTCGGCGATTGCGTGCCCTGCCCGTGTATATATGCCCAACACAGGTGGCTTTGCGAAACTGGTGTTGGGCAGAGTGGTAAGGAGGAAAATCTGCTCCCCGACAACGCAGGGCCTGATCTGCTCAAAACGCGCTTCGAGCGTCTGCTGGTCTCTCGAGAGGTCGAAAAGTCCCTTTAAGGATTCGAAGTCGTCGAGCTTCTTTTCCAGGAGCACGAGATCCCGCTCATGGGGTTCTGACGGGTACTGGGCCAGGTTTTCGAGGTTGTCGTGGATGACCGGGATCTTGATTTGCCCTGTCTCATTGCAGAGGCCGACTTTGTTGTTGCGCGAGACAATGTACTCGCGAGGCAGGAGTTCTGGCTCATGCACTATGGCCAATTCTTTCGCCCTGAATCGAGGTCTTATGTTGTCCCACGCCGGTTCGATGAGGAGTCGTCCGGCCGCGTCCATGACACCGCACACACCTTGGTTGTACACGCGGAATGTCCGAGAGCTTTCGAGCGCGTAGAAGCCTTCCCAGTGAGGCTCGATCAAGATGTTGCCTTCTGCGTCAGCGAATCCTGAAAGATCGTTTTTTTCGAGTATGAACCCCGCTTCGTTGTCTAGTGGATCAATGTCGTCGAATTCGATTGGGAGTAGCAGGGTTCCGTCGATTTTCAGCACGCCGTGTTGATCGTTTTTCACGACCCATGTCGTTTCCGCGTCCTCGAAATCCCCGATATGGTCGTAAGTGGGAGGCAGTATGATGTGACCGTCTAAATGGATCAGACCGACTAGCTGGTTGACTCTGAAGGTTGCGACGTTTCGGTGGAAGTCGCCGACGGTGTCTGCGAACGGTTCCTTACGCCAGACGCCGTCAGGTTGCAAGAGGCCAAGTTTCCAGTCGACCGAGACCACAGCCAAGCCGTCTTCGAAATCGAATGCCCTGTCGAAAGTGGGTGGGGTGATCTCGCGCGCCCCTTCGAGTGTCACTTCCAATAGACCGTACTGCCCGCAAACGACAAACCATGCAAGTCCGCTGTGCGCATTGGAACGCACGTCATCCCAGCGAGGTCGTGCGATGACGCTTAGTTCGCCATCCTCGCTTCGGTAACGGATGCCCCATTTTCGATCTTCAGCGAAACATTCGAATCCTCCACCAAGAACACTTTCTTCTGCCGACTTCAGCGGAAAGTAGTCTTCGTAGGGGACGTCCCTTGGTTCGTCCGTGCTTGCGAAATAGGAGTGCTCAATACCTTGAAAATGAAAACACCTTGACCACGTTTTCCATTGGCCCGGGTCCAATAATTTGTCGCTAAGTAGAATCAGTCGGTTGAATTCGGCATAGTCGGTGGTGCGCATCGCCTTCTGGACTGCTTCCCAGCGGTGTTCACAGTCGCTTCTGAACTGATCAATGAGTTCGAGAGTTTCGGTCTTATCGCGCCAGTAGAGTTCGTCAAGATCGACGCAGAACCGTGGGTTGTTTCCCGGTCCTGTCCATTTTGAAACGGTCTCACTGAGAAAGGTATCCAGCGCGCGAAGCTGCAGGCCGAGATGAGTTATTGATTTGACCGAAGGATGGCCCAAAGCAAATGAAATAACGCGCTTCAGTCGCGCCGCCGCTTTACGGGCATCGACGACCAAGCTGAGATTAAGGTGCTCGCTTGAGCCACGCTGACTCGGCGGTTGAGGAACGACTCGGGCACCGGCAAATGCAATCCGCCACCAGCCGGGAAACAGTCTTGGTGAGCGAGCGAGCGGTTCGATACGCCTGCTATCGGCAGATTCGATGCACAGAAAAAAATTTGAGTCGGATTCAAACCCGGATGCGTTGTTATTGCTGATGACCTCGATTGTGATCACGTCCTTCTTTCGCCTTTACTACTCGGAAGAGTGTGTAGTCTATGACAAATAGTTAATGAGTGGAGTGAGCGACATGGTCGAAGCAGGGGCCATCGAATCAGCGGCTCTCGAAAGAGATCGCTTCACACACCCAGCGGATCCACATCCAGCCGCCAGCGCACGTCGCGTGCGGTGCTGAGTCGGTAGAGCCGGCGCATCCATTCGGCCAGGCCCATTTTGCAGAAGGTGTCGGTGTCTTACCGTTGCAGGCACTGGAACAGCGGGTGGTCGGGAAATTCAGTCTGGATGAGCACTTCGCCGGCCAGTTCTGCGCGACCGGCGCGACCGCCGACCTTCATCATCTGCTGGAAAAGTCGCTCCGGTGCGGGGAAGTCGGTGGCGTAGAGTGCGACACCGGCGCCGACCACGCCGATCAACTCAGCGTGGAGGAACCGGTTCGGGCTCGTATCGAGCGCGTTATCTTGCACTACGCTTAGACCCGTGTCCCGTCGCCGAACCGGAATACGTCTCCTACTCTTGCCCCCGCAACTTTTCCCATTGTTCGGCCACGTCCGGATCGTACGAAGGATGTGCAGGGTTACCGAAAACGCCCTTGATCAGATGGCTGATGCATGCTTTATCGCTTGCACGCGCGCCGTTTTCAAGGTGTTTCTGGGCGAGGATCAGATCTCGGTGAGGATAGCGCTCCGAGAGCAGAATTTCACCGAGGAGGGCACAGGCTTTCGGGTATTCGTCGCAGTCCGGGTCAGCGATGATCTTGTTGAGCGCATTGACTGCGCCGTTCAGGCTCTTGTCTCGAGCTTCACCGTCAAGGTGCTCCGATGTTTCGTGGAGGGTCAAGGCATATAGGTAAGTGCTGTAAATGGAACCTTTCTGGGCGCCCTCGCTGAAGAGTGCTATGGCTTGGTCGATGTCTTGCGCAACACCTGTGCCGTTGCGGTAGCACAAACCCAGGTTGGTCAGACCCACGCGATGTCCTTCGCTCGCGCTCTGACGGTACAGTTCGAAGGCGCGAGAAAGATCGACTTCACCACCGGCGCCGGTTTCCCACAGGTAGCCGAGGTAAACGCCGATATCGGCGCGCGTGGCGCTGTCTTTGGTAAAGGCCATGGACAGCCAAAGACGGGCGTCTTCGGCCTGAACAGGGCCTCCCTCGCCTTCGGCAAGCATTTCGGCCAAGTGGAATTGGGCCTCTGGATTTCCATTGCAGCTTGTATCGGGCGAGCGGACCCGCCCAGCAGGTTCGGTTCCGCGGCGGCCGAATAGCCGGGCCACCAGGCTTTCGCGCGCTTGTTGGGCGGGGACGAACGGGTGTTCCAGTCCGGCCGCACGGGCAAGCCACTCTCGGGCGCGCACTGGATCGCGTGTCATCCCGCTGCCTGACCTTAGTGCGCGACCCAGTGAGAGGGCAGCGGTCCGGTCACCGCGGTTGTGCAATTCGATCAGGTGGTCTTCATGAGAGATCGATGAGCCGTCGGCATGGAGCCAGAAAAGTGTGCCGCTGCCAGATTGCATGGCCCGAACCGGTTCTCTCTTTTGCCAGGCTTCTGTCACGGCGTTGACCACACACTGTCCCATCCACTCGTGACTCAGCAGATAGGGTTCGGCAATCCACGCGAAACGCTCTTCAAACACTGCGCTTCCGTCGCGTCGGTGGATGCCGATCAACGGGTTCTGCTCGTTGTCTGCTTGTGGTGATTCGGAGAGATATACGATGTCATCGTCAAGGACGCAGGCGCGGATCGCGAGAAATCGGGGGGTTAGTGTCAGGGTATCTGCCTTGAGGTCATAAACCCCACAACGCAGTTCTTCAGCCGTGTTGATGTTGCCTGCGAGCAGTAGATCACAAAGGTGTGGGTCCACCGGAGCGTTGCTCAGGTTCTCGAGCACATCGAATTGCAGCGGTACACGGACTCGTCCTTGGCCATCGCAGAGTCCAAGCTTTGATTTGCTCAGGACGAAGTACTCACTGGGTCGCTGCTCGAGCCAATTGAGATCGCGTTGTACCTGGATGAATCGGCGGGGATGGATGTCATCCCAAAGTGCTTCGACCAGCACCTGCCCGGTTTGGTCGATGACACCCCAGCGGTCCTTGATACATGCCTTGAACGTGGCGTTGTCGCCCAAGCGTTCCAGGTCATCCCAACAGGGTTCGATGACGATGGTCCCGCTCGCGTCGGCGCAGCCATGGTGGTTGCCACGCGTGATGAAGTAGCCATCGCCATCGGGCCACATATCCACCGATTCGTACTCTACCGGCAGTGCCAATGTGCCATTGCGGTGGATGATGCCATGTCGTCCTTGATGCTCCACCCATGTGGTTTCACCATTGTAGAAATCACCAATGGCATCATAGGTTGGCGGCAGAACGATTCGGCCGGTCGTGTCGAGGATGCCTTCAAGCTCATTGACCTGGAAGGTGGCAAGCTGGTGGAAAAAATCGCCGAGGTTATCTGCCATTGGTGCGACCCGCCATTGACCGTCAGGGGTCAGCAGGCCCAGCTTTCCGTTGATCGAAACGGCAGCCAGACCCTCTTCGAACGGGTAGACGTTATCGAATCGGGGCTCGACGATCACTTTGGCGCCGTTCAGCGTGAGTTGAAGCAAGCCAAATTTTTCGTCTTGTTCGCACCAGGCCAGCCCCTCGATTCCCGCACGACTCAGGTTGTCCCATTGTGGAGTTTCAATGACGGTTCGCAGCGGATCGGTGTCTTCGTGAATGACGCCCCATTTGCCATTCTCTTCGAAGCACTCGAAGCCGAGGCCGAGGGAGGTCTCATAGCGCGCTGGCGGTGGCGCTTCGAAGTCCTCGAAGGCGACATCAGGGGGATCATCGCCACCGTAGAAATAGGGATGCTCCAGGCTTGCCAGCCCGAACGACCAGGCCCAGCTTGACCACTCTGACGATGTGTTTCCGTATTGGTCCAACCCAAACAACTGATTGAAACGATGGAAGTTTCGAGCATGCATCGCGTCAACAAGCTCAGACCAAAGGACATTGCAGTCCTGACGACATTTCTCGATGAAGATTTCCGGGTCATCTGCGCCGAGCCATGACAGCTCGTCCAGATTGGCGGAGAGTCGTGGTGGGCCGGCATCGTCTTGAAAGGCGCCGATCTGCTCACCCAGATGCTTCGGCAGCGCTTCGAGTTGAAGGCGCAGATGGGGAATGCTTTCGGCGGCTGGGTGATTGAGGACGAAGGCACACATTGTCTCGATTCGCTCAAGTGCACTACACGCGTCGCTGGTGAGGTTGGCCGTGCCATTCTCGCCAAATACGCGTTGATCAGTGATCGCCTCGCCGGGCAGTCCGTCGGCCAGGGCAATTTGCCACCAGCCCGGGAAATTGTTATTGGCTTCGGCGATCTGCTCAACACTCTCGCCGTCTGCCGATTCGATGTAAAGGAATGACCGGTTACCCACGATCGCGACCCATCCGCAGTTCAATCAGAACGCGCGAGTATATGTCAAACAGATATTTGGTCTGTGTGACTCAGTGCCCGGGGTGTCAATGGTGGCGCAAGGATCACACGTCCAGCGGATCCACATCCAGCCGCCAGCGCACATCGCGTGCGGTGTTGAGCCGGTAGAGCCGGCGCATCCATTCGGTAAGGAAACCCTGCAGGGCAGCGCGCGAGGCGGACTCGACCAGCAGCTGTGCGCGTTCGCGGCGGGCCAGCCGGGTCATGCGCATGGGCACAGGGTCGTAGACAAAGATGCCCGAGGGCAGGTCGCTGGCGATGCACTCGCTGGCACGGGCGAGGAAGTCGAGCGCATCGTTCAGTACCGGCGCATCGGCGCTGAGCATGGCCTGGAAGGTGAAGGGGGGGAAGTTGGCTTCCTCCCGTTCGGCCAGCGCCATCTTGCAGAAGGCGTCGGTGTCCTGCCGTTGCAGACACTGGAACAGGGGATGGTCCGGGAATTCGGTCTGGATGACCACTTCCCCGGCCAGCGCGGCGCGGCCGGCCCGCCCACCCACCTGCATCATCTGCTGGAAGAGCCGTTCCGGCGCGCGAAAGTCGGAGGCATACAGGGCCGCGTCGGCGCCCACCACGCCGACCAGCGTGAGGCGCGGAAAGTCATGGCCTTTCGCCATCATCTGTGTGCCCACCAGAATGTCGGCCTCGCCGGCATGGATCCGTGCCAGCAGATCGAGCCAGTGTTTCCGTGAGCGGGCGGCGTCGGCGTCCACGCGCAGGATGCGCGCCTCGGGGAAGCGTTCACTCAGGCCCTCCTCGAGCTTCTGGGTGCCGCGTCCCAGCGGTTTCATGTCCTGATCTCCGCAGTCCGGACACGCAAACGGAATGGCGGTGTCGTATCCGCAGTGATGGCAGCGCAGGCGGCGGTCCTTCAGATGCACCACGCAATTGGCCGAGCAGTGCGGGCAGGCGCTGATCCATTCACAGGAATTGCATGAGAGTACGGGGGCGTAGCCGCGCCGGTTGAGGAAGAGCAGGCTTTGTTCCTTGCGCTCCAGCCGGGACTCCAGCGCCTTGATGAGTGTGGGCGAGAGCCCGTCCTCGAGTTTCACGCGCCGGGTGTCGATCAGACGCACCTTGGGCAACTGGGTGGCAATCGCACGCTGGGTGAGCATGAGCCGGGTGTAGCGGCCCTCCTGGGCATGCCGCCAGGTTTCCAGCGAGGGGGTTGCCGAGCCGAGCACCAGCGGTACTTCGCGCTGGCGGGCCCGCCAGACGGCCAGGTCGCGCGCGGAGTAGCGCACGCCTTCCTGCTGCTTGTACGAAGCGTCGTGCTCCTCGTCCACCACGATGAGCCCGAGTCGCGGCAGCGGGGTGAATATGGACAGGCGTGTGCCCAGGACGATGTCGGCTTCCCCCTTCATGGCACGGACGAAACCCCGCGAGCGGGCACCGTCCGCCACCCCGGAATGCAGGGCGACGATGTCGGCGTCGGGAAACCGGCCGATGACCCGCTGTTCGAGCTGGGGCGTGAGCGCAATCTCCGGTACCAGCACCAGTACCTGCCGACCCTCTTTCAGTGCCTGTTCGATCAGGCGCAAGTACACCTCGGTCTTGCCGGCACCGGTCACGCCCTGCAACAGGTAGGGCGCAAAGCCCGCTTCGGCGTCGCAGACGGTGTGCACGACGGTCAGTTGCTCTTCGGTGAGGGTCGGCAGCTGACCTGCTGTGCGTGCGGGCGTCTGGGGTCGTACCGCGTATGCCCACTGACGGCGCAACAGGTCGGCACAGGCCTGACCGTCGGGCCAGGTGCGCACCACCGATTTTCGCGTCGCGCCGGCCTTGGCCAATTGCTCGAGCAGGTGACGGGCTTTGGAGGGTCGGCCCCCGGCATCGTGTGTTTGCCATCCGGCGGGCGTCAGCGTCAGCAGCGGGTCGGTGTCGGTGTCATCCACATCGTTGGCACGGCGCAGATCGGGGGGCAGGGCGAGCGCGATCACCTCGCCTTGGGGCACGTGGTAGTAGCGTGCGACGAAGGCGGTCAGCTCAAGCCAGTCGGCAGGCAGGGCGGGGACGTCACGCAGCACGTGCTCGACGGGTTTGAGCCGGGCCGGCGGAACATCGCTTTGTTCAGGGAGTGCCACGATGACGCCCGTCTCGTGACGGCGACCGAAACTGACTCGGACACAGCGGCCGATATCTGCATGTGATATTGAATCACATGAATAATCAAAGAGTTGCGGTAATGGGACCGGAAGGGCGATGCGGACAATGGGCATGCCGAGTCTTGATCATTTGATGAATAGTTAATTAAAACAATGAATTAGCGCGTGTTGTGGAGAAAAAGCTTCGTAAAGAAAGCGCTAACTGCCTGCCATAAAACTGTAATCCGGGCTTGTCCACAAAAGCTGTGGATAACTTTGTGGAAACAGCCCGGGATAAACCGCTAAGTCGCCGCCAGCACACGGGTTTTCTTACCGTGCACCATCTTGAGGCAATAAAAAAGTCCTTAAAAAACAATCGCTTGTAAAACTACCCGAATCGATTGCTCGAACGTCATGCTGCAGGCACTTGAGTTCACGCCGTGTGTATAAGTCAACCCCAAAAGACGCGATTTCGGGGTTGACTCTTGAGAAGAATTTACGTCATTTCCGATCCGAACGGATCAGTTGCCCGCGCGAATCTTGCGGCTATGGGCGTGTACCGTGTCGACCAGCACCTTGACGTTCTCCGGCGGGGTGAACTGGGAGATGCCGTGGCCCAGATTGAAGACATGGCCGGGGTGGTTGCCGAAGCTGTCGAGAATGGCCGTGGCTTCGCTGGCAATGCGTTCGGGCGTACCGAACAGGATGGACGGGTCGATATTGCCCTGCAGGGCCACCTTGCTGCCCACGCGGCGACGGGCATCGCCGATATCGACGGTCCAGTCCAGACCCAGGGCGTCGCAGCCGATGTCGGCCATGGCTTCGAGCCACAGGCCGCCGCCCTTGGTGAACACGATGGAGGGCACGCGTCGGCCATCGGCTTCTTTCCTGAGGCCGGCCACGATCTTCTCCATGTACTGCAGCGAGAACTCACGGTAGGCCGCGTGGGAGAGCACGCCACCCCACGAATCAAAGACCATCACCGCTTGGGCGCCGGCGTCGATCTGGGCGTTCAGGTAGGCGATGACGGCGTCGGCGGCCACGTCGAGGATGCGGTGGAGCAGTTCGGGGCGCTGATACGCCATGGTCTTGATCTGCTGGTAGTCCTTCGAAGAGCTGCCTTCGACCATGTAGCAGGCCAGGGTCCACGGACTGCCGGAGAAGCCGATCAGCGGGACACGACCATCGAGGGCACGGCGGATCTCGCTGACCGCGTCGGTCACGTACTTGAGCTCACCGGCCGGATCGGGGGCGGTGAGCTTCATGATCTCGGCCTCGTCGCGCAGCGGTCGTTCGAAGCGGGGGCCCTCACCCTCGGCAAAATACAGCCCGAGGCCCATGGCGTCAGGCACGGTGAGAATGTCTGAAAACAGGATGGCCGCATCCAGGTCGTAACGCTCGAGCGGCTGCAGGGTGACCTCGCAGGCCATGGTCGGGCTCTTGCACAGGTTCAGGAAGCTGCCGGCACGCTTTCGTGTGGCGCAGTACTCGGGCAGGTAGCGCCCGGCCTGGCGCATCAGCCAGAGGGGTGTGTATTCGGTGGGCTGGCGCATCAAGGCGCGCAGGAAGGTGTCGTTGCGCAGGGGGCTCACGGGCAATCCTGATCTTGTTCAACCAAAAACGGGATTATCCGTGTTTTGGCGTTTGCCTGACACCCGGTTGGGTCAACGCTTTGCGCAGAAACTCATTTGCGCCAGAACACCGGGGTGAGCACCACCAGCAGGGTGAAGATCTCGAGCCGTCCGAGAATCATGGCGAAGGAGCACACCCAAGTCTGAAAATCGCTCAGCGGCGCGTAGTTCTGCGCCGGGCCGACCACCATCATGCCCGGACCGGCATTGTTCAGGCAGGCAATGACGGCGCTGAAGGCGGAGACCAGATCCAGCCCGCTGCCACCGAGCAGCAAGGTCAGCACAATGACGCTGGCCATGTACATGAAACCGAAGGCCAGCACCGCGTGGAGGATGTTGTCCGCCACCGGCGTCTTGCTGTACTTGACGCGCCTCAGCGCCGCCGGATGCTGGGCCAGCAGCACTTCGGCGAACACCTGCTTGTACAGGATCATGGCACGACTCATCTTGATGCCGCCGCCGGTGGAGCCCGAGCAGGCCGCGAAGCTCGACAGGAACAGGATCCACAGCTGGGCAAACACCGGCCAGGTGGCGTAGTCGACCGTGGTCAGGCCTAGCGAGGTGGCCATGGAGACCACCTGGAACAGCACCACCCGGAAGGTGCCGGGCAGGTCGCCATGTTCGGGCTGGGCATAGAGAAACAGGGTGAGCATCACGGTGCTGGCCGCCAGCACCAGGAAGAAATACTTGGCCTCGGGGTCGTAGCGGTACGGCTTCCAGGAGCGCTGCACAATCACCATGTAGTGGGTGGCGTAGTTGAGCCCGGCGGCACAAGCGAAAAAGATGGTGACGGCTTCGATCGGCAGGCTGTTGAAGGCGGCCAGCGAGTTGTCGTAGGTGGAGAATCCACCCAGCCCCATGATGGAGAAGGCGTGGATCACCGCATTCCATCCATCCATGCCTGCCAGCCACAGGGCCAGTCCGCAGGCGAGGGTGAGCAGCAGATAGGTGAGCCACAGCCCCTTGGCCGTTTCGGTGATGCGCGGGGTGAGGGTGGTTTCCTTGATGGGCCCCGGGGTCTCGGCCTTGAAGATCTGGCGCCCGCCGATACCGAGAATCGGCAGGATGGCGACCACCAGCACGATCACCCCCATGCCCCCGACCCAGTGCAGGAAACAGCGCCACAGGTTGATCGAGATGGGCAACTGGTCGAGCCCTGACAAGACGGTGGCACCGGTGGTGGTCAGCCCGGATGCCGCTTCGAAGTAGGCGTCGGTGATGCTCAGATTCGGCAGGTAGAGCCAGATCGGCAGCATGGCGAACACCGGGGTGATCAGCCACGTGGCCGAGACCAGCAGAAAGCCGTCGCGAGTGCGCAGCTTGCGGTCGCTACGGCGGGTCAACGCCCACAGGAGCAGCCCCACCACAAAGGTGACCACCAGCGCTTCGTCGTAGGCGGTGGTTGCACCGTCGTGCATGAAGAACGAGACCGTGAGCGGAAAGCCCATCAGCAGTCCGAAAATCATCAGGATCAGCCCGAAGGCACTGATGACCGGATAGTAGCTGCGCACCGGGCCGGCTCCGACCGCTTACTTGCGCCAGAAGCTGGGTGTCAGGACAACCAGCAGGGTGAAGATTTCCAGGCGGCCCAGCAGCATGGCAAACGAGCACACCCAGGTCTGGAAGTCGGAGAGCACCGAATAGTTGGAGGCCGGGCCCACGGCATTGAGGCCCGGGCCGGTGTTGTTCAGGGTGGCCACCACCGCCGAGAAGGCGGTGATCAGCTCCAGCCCCGAGGCTGATAGCACCAGTGTGAGGGTCACGATGGTGCACATGTAGATGAAGCTGAAGGCCAGCACCGCGTGCAGGATCTTGTCCGGCACCGTGGACTTTCCCAGGCGGACCGGCTTGACCGCGCTGGGGTGGATGGCGCGCACCACCTCACGGAACACCTGTTTGTAGAGGATGATGGCGCGCATCATCTTGATGCCCCCGCCGGTGGAGCCGGAACAGGCGATGAAGCTACCTAGAAACAGGATCCACAGCTGGGCAAACATGGGCCACACGGTGTAGTCGGAGGTGGCGAAACCCAGCGAGGTGGACAGCGAAATGGCATGGAAAGCGACGTAGCGCAGGGTGTCCCAGAAGTCGACATACACGTCGAACTGCATCAGGTAGAGGGTCAGGCCGAGGATGCTGACGGCGAGGACTGACAGGTAGAACGGCAGCTCGTAATCATGTCGGTACGGGCGCAGGGAGCGGTTGCGCAGTGCCATGAAATGGGTGGCGAAGTTGATGCCCGAGAGCAGGGCAAAGCCCATGGCAATGAGTTCGAGCGGCACGCTGTTGAAATGCCCCAGGCTGGCATCCTTGGTGGAAAACCCCCCCAGGCCCATGATCGAGAAGGCGTGCATGACGGCGTCCCAGCCTTCCATGCCGGCCCACATCAGCGCCAGGGCACACAGGATGGTGAGCAGCAGATAGACAAGGTAAAGGCCCTTGGCCGTCTCTGCGATGCGCGGAGTGAGACTCGATTCCTTCATGGGGCCGGGGATCTCGGCCTTGAACAGCTGCCGCCCGCCGATACCCAGCAGCGGCAGAATGGCCACCGCCAGCACGATCACCCCCATGCCGCCGATCCAGTGCAGGAAGGTGCGCCAGAAGTTGATCGAGATGGGCAGGTTGTCCAGGCCCGCCATGACCGTGGCCCCGGTGGCGGTGAGGCCCGAGGTGGCCTCGAAATAGGCGTCGGTAAAGCTCATGTCCGGCATGTAGAGCCAGATGGGTAAGGCGGCGAAGAAGGGCAGCGTGACCCAGGTGAGTGCCACCAGCAGGAAACCGTCACGCACGCGCAGGTCGCGGCGGCCGCGTTTGGTCACCAGCCACAGGGCAAGCCCTGCCGTGAAGGTGATGACGATGGCCTCGTCGTAGGCCGTCAGGGCATTGTCGCCGTGCCACCAGGAGACAGCCAGCGGCACGCCCATGAGCAGGCCGAAAATGAGGATGATCAATCCCAGCGGATTGAGAACGGGGTTGTAGCGGCCCATCAGAAGAACGAGAAGTCCACCTGGAAGAGTTTTTCGACCTGGCGCACCAGTTTCTTGGACGTACAGAAGACGATGAGGTGGTCTTCGGGCTCGATGACCGTGTCGTGATGCGGCATGACCACCGTGGCACGACCCGGCTTTTCCTCGGTCTTGCCCACTTCACGCACGATGGCGCCGATGGTCGCGCCGCGTGGCAGGCGGATCTGTTCGATCTGACGGCCCACCACCTTGGAGTTCTTCTCGTCGCCATGGGCGATGATTTCGAGCGCCTCGGCGGCGCCCCGGCGCAGACTGTGCACCGCCACCACGTCGCCACGGCGTACATGGGCGAGCAGGGAGCCGATCGAGGTCTGTGCTGGCGAGATGGCAATGTCGATATGCCCGCCCTGCACCAGATCCACGTAGGACTTGCGGTTGATGAGGGCCAGGGTTCGACGCGCGCCCATGCGCTTGGCCAGCGAGGCGGACATGATGTTGTCTTCCTCGTCGTTGGTCAGCGCCACGAACATGTCCATCTCGTCGATGTTCTCGTTCTCGAGCAGGTTCTCGTCGGTGGCATCGCCCCGCAGCACCAGCGTGCGTGTCAGATCGTTGGCGATGGTCTCGGCCCGGCGCTTGCCGTTTTCGAGGATCTTGACCTCGTAGTCGCGCTCGATGGAGCGGGCCAGCCGCAGACCGATATTGCCGCCCCCGGCGATCATGATGCGGCGGATGGGCCGGTCGATCCGGGCCAGTTCGCGCATTACCTGGCGGATATGCACCGAGGCGGCCAGGCAGAACACCTCGTCACCCGGCTGGATGAAGGTGTCCCCCTCCGGAATGATCGGTTCGCCCTGTCGGTAAATGGCGGCAATGCGCACTTCCACATTGGGCATGTGATAGCGCAGTGCCTTGATCGGGTGGCCCACCAGCGGGCCGCCCTCGAAGGCGCGCACGCCGATCAGGCTGAGGACGCCACCGGCAAAATCGAGCACCTGCAGCGCCTCGGGAAAGGCGATCAGACGGCGGATGTAGTCAGTCACGATCTGTTCCGGGCAGATCGAGAAATCGACTGCGAAGTTGTCGTTATCGAGCAGCTCCGGGTAATCGACGAAGTCCGACGAGCGCAGGCGGGCAATACGGGTGGGCAGGTTGAACAGGGTGCGGGCGATACGACAGGCACACAGGTTGGTCTGGTCCGACTGGGTGACCGCGATCAGCAGGTCGGCATCTTCCGCGCCGGCTTCCTTGAGCACCGATGGAGACGCCGCATTGCCGCACACGGTGCGCAGATCGAGCCGGTCGCGCATGGCCTGGAGCTGGTCGGCATCGGTGTCGACCAGGGTGATGTCATTGGATTCAGAAACCAGATTTTCTGCGACCGACGTGCCCACCTGGCCGGCACCGAGCAAGATGATTTTCACGGTAAGTGCGTGCTGCCCTGAAGAAAGTGGTGTTCGATTCTACGCCCTTCCCGAACCGACGTCAGGCCTTATTGTGCGTTGCAGCACGAGCGCACTGCGGGTAGCACGGATGCAATCAGCTGGAGCGCTCTTCGCTGCGGCGGCCCGACTGGATGCCCAGTTGCTTGAGCTTGCGGTACAGGTGGGTGCGTTCAAGGCCGGTTTTCTCGGCCAGGCGGGTCATGTTGCCGCCTTCGAGCTGAAGGTGGTGTTCGAAATACACCCGCTCGAAGGCCTCACGAGCCTCCCGCAGCGGCAGGTCGAGTGGCAGACCATGGGTGAGCGGTGCCGGGCTGAGCAGGCGCTGGACGTCTTCACCGGTGATGGCCTCGTCGAGGGTGCCCAGTGCGAGTGAGCGCACTGCACCGCGTAACTGGGCATACCCGCCGCTCCAGCCACGGGTGCGCAGGGCGTTGAGGGCACCGGTGTCGAACTTGCGATTGGGCACCTCGCCGCTTTCGACCAGATGGACCAGCAGCTGGTTGGCCAGGTCCGGAATGTCATCGCGCACTTCGTCCAGGCTCGGGATCGCCAGGCTGACCTCGAAGAGCCGCTTGACGGTGGTGGCATCCCAGCCCTGTTCGATGAGGTCATCGGCACCGCTGGCCGAGGCCACGGCCAGGTGCAGATCGTAACGGTCGAGCCGTTCGAGGGTGAAGGCCAGGTTCTTCTGTTGCAGTCGCGACAGGCGACCGAGTTCTTCAATGAAGAGAATGCCGCCCTGGGCGGCCTGCAGCTGATCGAGATCGATGGGGCCGGTGACGGTGCCCAGATCGAGCCAGTGCTCCCGCCGGGTGGGCAGGCTGCGTGCCGCCAGTTCGGCCAGACTGCCCCCTTGCACGCGGAACATCACATGCCGCGCACGCAGGCTGATCTGGCCCAGGCGCTTGGCCAGGTCCTTGAGCATGCTGGAGCGGGGAAAGGCGGCGAGGGTCAGGGGGCTGATGCGCTGGCTTTCCTGGCCGCCACGGCTTTCCAGTGCGCGCTTGACCGTGCCTAGCAGTTTCTGCAGGGCGATGGGTTTTTCCAGGTAGTCGATGGCGCCGATGCGGGTCGCTTCCACCGCGGTGTCGATGGTGCCGTGCCCCGACATCATGATCACCGGCATGTTGAGCTGCCCGCCGGCAGACCACTCCTTGAGCAGCGAGATGCCGTCCGAGTCGGGCATCCAGATGTCGAGCAGGACCAGATCAGGTCGGGCCTTGTTGCGCTGGGCACGGGCTGCCGCCGCGTTTTCGGCCACGGTGATGTCGAAGCCCTCATCGCTGAGGATTTCGGAGAGCAGTTCGCGAATGCCGACTTCATCGTCGACGATCAATATGGATGGCATGTTCAGTCTGTTTCATCGGCCACCGGGCGCAAATGAATGCGCACTTCGGCACCGCCGGTGTCCCGGTTGACCAGGCGGATATCTCCGCCGTGTTCATCAACGATTTTCTTGACGATGGCCAGGCCCAGGCCTGACCCCCGCTTCTTGGTGGTGTAGTAGGGCTCGAACGCCCGGGCGAGCATATCGGGCGGGAAACCTGTGCCCTCGTCCGCGACGCTCATGCGAACCCGCCCCGTGCGACGCAAGGTGGTGGCGATGGTAATACTCCCCGATGCGTTGTCGGCCATGGCGTCCTGTGCATTTTGCAACAGATTATGGATCACTTGCCGCAATTGCGATGCGTCACCGACGATTTGCGGGATTTCCGGGTCGAGTTCCGGCCGGATCGGCACGACCGAGGTCTCGTACAGCGCCAGCACTTCCCGGATGAGGGCATTGAGATCCACGCGACCCAGTGTGGGTGATGGGAGCTTGGCGTAATCGCGGAAGGCGTTGACCAGATTCTTCATGGCCTCCACCTGATTGACGATGGTGGTGGTGGCACGTTCGAGCATGGCACGACCGTCTTCGTCGAGTTGCGAGGCGAGTTTGAGTCCGAGGCGTTCGGCCGAGAGCTGGATGGGCGTGAGCGGATTCTTGATCTCGTGAGCCAGCCGGCGCGCAACTTCGGCCCAGGCGGCGGTGCGTTCGGCGGCGATCAGATGTGAGATATCGTCAAACACCACCACGGTGCCACCGCCGGAGACCTGGGGCAGGCGTGAGCCGTGGATCAGCAAGGTGAGCTGGCCACCTTCGGCGGAACGGAGTTCGATTTGCTCATGCCAGTCGTCATCGCCGCGTTTGAAGGCGGCGAGCAGGGCATCGCGAAATTCGGTGTGACCGGGCCACTCGGCCAGGGGAATGTTCTCGTGGTCGTCGAGGGTGTCGTCGAGAATCTGGGTGGCGCCCCGGTTGGCGGCGCGCAGGGTGCCGTCGGCCGCAAAGGCCAGCACGCCCGTCGACAGGTTGGCCAGCACGCTTTCCAGATATGCGCGTGAGGCCTCCACGGCCGCCTGGTGCCGGTCAGCCTGGGCCCGGGCCTCGTCGAGCTGACGGGTCATCTGGTTGAACGATTGCAGCAGGCCGCCGAGTTCGTCGTGGGTGGGCAGCGCCCGGCGGGGGGAGTAGTCACCCTGGGCGACGGCTGCCGTACCCTGAGAGAGGATCACCAGCGGCTTGATGAGGCGGCGGGCGAGCACGAAAGCAATGGCCACTGCGGCCAGCAGGGCCAGCATGAGCGAGAGGGTCAGCGCGAGGGTATAGATGGTCTTGAGGCCTTCACGCCCGAGCGAAAGCTGCTGGTAGTCCCGATAGGCGGCCTGCACGGCGTTGGCGTGACGGCTGAGCGTATCGGGCACGGGCTGGCGCAGCAGCAGGTACAGCGGATCGGAGGCAATGTTCTGAGCCGGGACCGGTACCACCACCATCATTTCGATATGGCCTTCTTCGTCGGTACTCATGAAGCGGGCACGCTGGCCTGATCGCGCCTGGTGCATCTGATCGGCCCGCGGCAGGGTGGGCATGAGCATGCTCACGTCCGACGATGCGGTGGCGAGCACGCGTCCTCCGTCCGAGAACACCGTGGCCGTATTCACGCCGGCCTGCTCACGCAGACGGTTGAGGCGCGACACCGCCAGGGCGGGATTGACGGAGAGTTCGAGCGCCATCTCCCGCGCCCGGTCTTCAAGCTGGCTGGTCAGGTGATCGAAGGTGCTCTGCCCGAGGGCGATGCCGCCTTCCAGGGCCGCATCCACGCGTACGTTGAACCAGGTTTCGATGCTGCGCATGACGAACTGCAGGGAGATGATGTAGACCACCGTGCCCGGCACGATGGCCATGAGCGCAAAGAACACCAGCAGGCGGCGCTTGAGACGTGAGCCGAAGCGGCCGGCCTTGATGTCGTGAATCAGGCGATTGATCTGGAACCCGACCAGACCCAGTAGCGCCACCACGAAGAAGCCGTTGATGGCGAGCAGGATCGGGTAGCTGCCGGAGAGCAACTCCGAGTTGGCAGTTGCCCGGGTCAGCAGAAACAGCGACGCCCCTGCCAGCGCAGCAGCGATGATGATCGCGATCTGTTTCATTGAACCGGAATCGGGCTCGCCAGGAAGGTCCAGCGCAACCAGTCGGACTCGATCTCCCAGTCACGACTGCCGATGGTGGAGACCTGGAAGGGGCGGGGTAGCAATTCGGTTTCCAGCCGGAAGCGGAGCTGGACGTTGTAAGACTCACCCGGAACCAGGGTCTTCATTGGCGTGATGGCCCAGCGGCGGATGCGGGTCATGGTCTCGAGCGCACTGTCGAGCGTTTCGAAGTCCTGATGCAGTGAGCCGATGGCCAGCCGGTAGCTGCGGGTCATGGGGTGATAGCTGAGACTGAACTCGAGGCGCTCGCTCGCCAGCGTGGCGTCGAACCAGTACCAGCGGGGTGACTCGATGCTGGCTTCGGCGACAAAGTTGATCGGCACAGCCTGATCGATGGCATCAATGACTGCCTCGCTCAGCTTGAGCGAAACATCGGCGTTGATCACGTATTCGCTGCCCTCGGTCACGATCTCGGCGTAACGGATCGCGGCATCGCTGGCGTGGGCGCTCAGACTGGTGACCAGGCTCATGACCAGCATGAACCTGACGATCATACCGATCAGTCGATCAGCCATCCTTGCGCAGCAGGGCGTAGTAAAAGCCGTCATGGTCGGCATTGGGCAGCACGATTCTCTCGATCCGGTTGTCGATCATCATGCGTTTTGCATCGGCATGACGGGTGCAGAAGCGTGCGATCTGCGTGCGGTTTTCTTCTTCGAAGACCGAGCAGGTCACGTAGAGCATTGTGCCACCCGGTGCGAGCGTCTGCCAAAGCGCATCGAGAATTTTTGCCTGCTGGGCGGCAAAAGCAGGGATATCGGTGTTGCGTCGGAGCCACTTGATGTCAGGATGGCGCCGCACGACGCCCGATGCCGAGCAGGGCACATCGGCCAGGATGCGATCGAATGGCTGACCGTCCCACCAACGATCCAGTTCGACGCAATCGGCAATCTTGATCTCGGCGGTGGCGCCGATACGGCTCAGGTTCTCTTCGATACGGCGGGCGCGTTTCGGGTCGAGTTCGAGCGCAGTCACCCTGGCGTCGGCAAGCTCCAGGATATGTGCCGTTTTCCCTCCGGGGGCGGCGCAGGCATCGAGAATACGCTCGCCATCCCGGGGCGCCAGCCATCGGGCTGCCCATTGCGCACCGGCGTCCTGCACCGAGAACTGTCCTTCGAAGAAGCCGGGGATGCGCTCCACCGGGCATGGCGCGTCGAGCAGCAGCGCATCATTGTCGAGAAGGCGGGCTTCGATCCCGGCCTCGGCAAGCCTGGCCTGAGCCTGCCTTGAAGTCAGATGTCGCCGGTTGGCGCGCAATGCCATTGGCGGGTGCATGTTGCCGGCGGCGAGAACGGATTCCCACTCGTTGGGGTAGCTGCGGCGCAGACGCTTGATCCACCAGTCCGGGTGGCACAGTCGGGCAGCGTCGTCGCGGTCGGCTTTGGCGCGCAATTCGTCAATCCGGCGCAAGAGGTTTCGCAACACGCCATTGACGACACCCTTCAGACCGACGGCGTGGAAGGCGGCGGCATTGACAGCCTGATCAACCACCGTGTGTTGTTGATCAGGACGATGTTCCAGCCGATGGCAGGCAACGAGCAGCAGTGCGTGGATGAGGGTGGGGAGGGGCTTTTGAATCAAGGGCGCGAGCATGGCGTCACCGCGACCGTATTCACGCAGCGTGCCGTAAGTCAGATCCTGTACGGCGCCCCAGTTGATGTCCGGGTTCGGATGCCCGTGCCGTAGTTGCGCCAGTTGTTCCGTCAGTGCCTTGCCTTCGATGACAGCAGCGACAAGCTGCGCGGCCAGGCTGAGGCTGTTGGCAAGGCTGTCTGGCGGAAGGGGTTGGCGCGGCGAAGTCGGGCGGCGCGACGATTGGCCGCCACGTGATACCGCGCGCCGGGGGGCCGGCTTCTGATTCATGAGCTGATCAGTTCGCGCAGATAGTTCGGATACATGAACGCCGCCTGATGCGTGTCTTCATTGTAGTACTGCAGTTTGTCCAGGCCGCGATCTGCGATGCGTTGAGTCACCGTGTCGCGATCGAGTGTTGCCGGATCGATATGGTCGCTGGCAACCGCCATCCCCCAGAGAGAGCCATACAGCGGGATGTAGTGAAAGTGCGGGCGCACATGGGCAAAAACATTATTCAGACGACCGACGAGTTCGCCAACACGTTCGGCCTGATATACCGGAGCACCGAGGTGAAGCGTCATGGCCCCCTGTTCGGTCATGAGAGCCTTGCACTGGGCAAAGAAGTCTTCGGTGTAAAGGGCCTCGGCCGGGCCAATCGGATCAGTCAGGTCGAGCACGACCAGATCGAATTTCTTTTGCTCTTCTGGTGCGACGACGCGAACGTAATGCAGCCCGTCTTCGATACGCAGCGTCAGCCGTGGGTCATTGAGTGCGCCGTTGTGAACGCATTCCAGATGCTCACGTGCAATGTCGACCACTTTCCCGTCGAGCTCCACAAGGACCACTTCCTGCATGGTGGGGTACTTGAACAGTTCGTCTGCCGAGCCGCCGTCGCCACCACCAATGATGAGTGCACGCTCAGGAGCAGTCATGGCAATGCAGGGCAGGTGGATGAGATTTTCATGGTAGAAAAACTCATCCTTCTCCGACGTCATGAAGTAACCGTCGAGACGGAACAGCTTGCCGAAGTGAGGGGTTTGCCAAACCTCGTAGGCCTGAAACGGTGTTTCCCCGGATTCAAGCAAAGTGCCCTTGCTCAGGTAATGGCCGGCGTACTCGTTGAGTGCCTCGACCATCACGCCATCCGACTTTGTCAGGTCAGCCATGAGCCGATCCTCAAGCCGCGGCAGACAAGGGGAGCTCGCCCCGCATGACTTCCTTGGACTGTATTGTGCCCGGCTTCAGCATGGCAACGAGCTTGTTGTACACCGTTCGGGCGCGGTCTGAGTTGTCACGCGAAAAGTTGCACACGTAAATGTCGAGTGTGACGGCACCGGTTTCGGGCCAGGTGTGAATCGCGACATGCGACTCGGCCAGAACGACGGTGCCGGTCACGCCGGCTTGTTCACCCGAATCGTGAGTGAACTGATAGAAGTAGGCTCCCAGGGGTGTCAGCCCGGCATCCTGGCAGAACTGAACACACTTGCTCTCGAGTACATCACGATCGAGAAGGAACTTTGAATTGCAACCGCACTGATAAAGATCGGCGATGAGATGAAGACCTTGCATGTCATCCCCATCCATAACGGATTGATTAAACGATCGATTTTACCACCCCACAGCCCGCAGGGTCAGCTTTATGTTCCACGTGAAACGTGGATCACATCATGTCGTACGCCATCTTCGAAATCAGGGCGACAACCACGACGAGAAAGAGCCTGCGTACAAAGCCGGCGCCGTGCTTGATTGCCAGATGACTTCCGGTGATGGCGCCCAGAACGTTGGCGACCGCCATGGTGAGGCCAACCTGCCAGAGAACGGCGTCGATGCTCGCGAAGTAGCCGATGGCGGCGAGGTTGGTGGCAAAGTTGAGCACCTTGGCGGTTGCCGACGCGCGCAGGAAATCCATCCGGAGAAATCGGATCATCAGGAAGATGAAAAAGCTTCCGGTGCCGGGCCCGAAGAATCCATCATAAAAGCCGATGGCAACCGCAATCAGCCCGAGCCGAATGTATGCACTACGTCCTTCAACGAGTTCGTCATCCGAGGCGGTGCCGAAATTCTTGTTCTTGAATGTATAGATCGCCACCGCAACGAGCATGGCCAACACGAGCGGGCGTGCGACTTCGGGATCGAGATAGGCAACACTGCGCGCACCGAGAAAAGAGCCGCCTAGTGCGAACAGAGCACCCACCGCCGTGAGCTTCAGGTCGAACTTGATTCGTTTGGCGAAATGAACGGCGGCCGTCGCGGTGCCGAAAATGCTTGCGATCTTGTTGGTGCCAAAGATGACGGCCGGAACGTGTTGTGTGAATGCTGAGAAGAGCAGGGGTATCTGAATCAGTCCTCCACCACCGACAACAGCATCAACGAATCCCGCAGAAAATCCGCCGAGAGCGAGGAGAATGAGAAGCCACTCATCCATGATGATGAGCCTCGTGTTCCACGTGAAACATGGCGTTCCTTGTCGCTATTTCCCGATGCAGAATCGGGAGAAGATCTCGCCAAGCAGATCGTCGGGGGTGAACTCTCCGACGATCTCACCCAGGGCTTCGTGCGAAAGCCGCAATTCTTCCGCCATGAGTTCGAGCGCGTGCGTGCGATCGAGTGCGGTGCGCACATGGCCGAGTGCTAAGTCCAGCGATGCCAGGTGACGCTTGCGCGCGAGGAAGGTGTCCTCAGAGTGAGGGTGCCAACCTGCGATCACGAGTAACTGGTCGCGAAGAATCGAAACGCCCTCGCCGGTTTTCGCAGAGAGGCGAATACGATAGTGGCCGTGATCGTCCGTATGTCCTTCTGGCTCAAGGCCGACCAGGTCGCATTTGTTCGACACGGTAATTCGGGGGATACCGGCAGGGAGTTGATCATCGATGACATGATCTTCGTCAGTCAGGCCTGTGCGGCTATCGACCAAACGAAGAATCACGTCAGCCCTGGAAATCTCTTTCCATGTGCGCTCGATCCCGATGCGCTCCACGGCGTCGCCGGTGTCACGCAGACCCGCGGTATCCACGATGTGAAGCGGGATGCCAGCGATCTGAATGGTCTCCTTGAGGGCGTCGCGCGTCGTGCCGGCGATGTCGGTGACAATCGCGCGCTCTTCACCAGCCAGTTGATTGAGGAGGCTTGATTTGCCCACATTCGGCTGACCCACCAGCACCACATGCAGGCCCTCGCGCATGATGGCGCCCTGGCGCGAACGATCCAGCAATTCCACAAGTGCTTCGCGAATCGCTTCCATGCGCGGGATGGCGTTGGCCGACTCGAGAAAATCGATTTCCTCTTCGGGAAAATCCAGCGTCGCCTCGACCAGCATCCGCAGAGTGATCAGCTGGTCCTGGATCTCGTGGATGGCATTGGAGAACGCGCCGCTCAGTGAGCGCACTGCCGAGCGCGCGGCAGCCGTGGTTGATGCTTCGATGAGATCGGCCACGGCTTCAGCCTGCGCGAGATCCAGCTTGTTGTTCAGGAAGGCGCGTTGGGTGAATTCGCCGGGTTCCGCCAGGCGGGCACCGAGCGACAGGCAGTGTTCGAGCAGGAGCTGCATCACCACCGGGCCGCCATGGCCCTGCAGCTCGATCACGTCTTCGCCGGTGAAAGAGTGGGGCGCGGGGAAATACAGCAGCAGACCTTCGTCGATCATCTGCCCATGGGCATCGATGAATGATCGAAAATGAGCGTATCGGGGAGTGGGGAGTGCGCCGCCGTTCAGGCGGCTGGCCAGGTCAGACAGACCCAAGCCGGAAAGGCGGACAATGCCGACGCCACCGCGCCCGGGCGCGGTGGCGATGGCGGCAATGGTGTCAGGTCTTCTTGGCACCACTTTCGATCATGCGGGTGATCTTCCATTGCTGGGCAATGGACAGCACGTTGTTCACCACCCAGTACAGCACGAGGCCGGACGGGAACCACAGGAACATGAAGGTGAACACGATGGGCATGGCCATCATGATCTTGGCCTGCATGGGGTCCGGCGGCGTCGGGTTCAGCTTCATCTGGATGAGCATGGAAGCGCCCATGATGATCGGCAGGATGAAGTAGGGATCTTTCACCGACAGGTCGGTGATCCAGCCCAGCCACGGTGCCTGGCGCATCTCGACACTGCCGAGCAGCACCCAGTACAAGGCGATGAAGACCGGGATTTGAACCAGAATCGGCAGGCAGCCACCGAGCGGGTTGATCTTCTCGGTCTTGTAGATCTTCATCATCTCCTGCTGCATCTTCACCTTGTCGTCGCCGAACTGCTCCTTCATGCGTTGCAGGCGGGGACCCAGAGTGCGCATCTTCGCCATGGACTTGTACGAAGCGGCGGACAGCGGGAAGAAGATGAGCTTCAGGGAAATGGTCACCATGATGATCGCCCAACCCCAGTTGCCGGTTAGGCTATGGAACCACTGCAGCACCCAGAAGAGCGGGGCGGCGATGACGGTGAGCCAGCCATAATCCACCACGAGTTCGAGCCCGGGTGCGATGGCCTTGAGGTTGTCCTGGATCTGGGGGCCGGTATAGAGCTCGGTACTGATGCTCTGAGTCTGCCCCGGCGCCACTTCCGGCACCGGCAGAATGACGCCGGCGGTGTACAGGTTGTTGCCGATCTTGCGGGCGAAGTACTCACGCTCGACGCCCTGTTTCGGGATGATCGCACTCACGAAGTAGTGTTGCACCATCGCGACCCAGCCATTGTCAGCCTGCTTGGGGAACTTGGCGTCGCCGTCATCGATATCGCCGAACTTCACCTTGCGGAACTTGTCGGCGTCGGTATAGAACGCCGGCCCGGTAAAGGTATGCACCCCCATCGCCTGGCTGCCTTCAGCGGCTTCGCCGTCGCGCATGAACTGGAAGTAGGCGTCTGTCTTGAGCGGCTCGCTACCATTGTTGGTGATGTCGTAGCGCGTGCCGATCACGTAGCTGCCACGGGTGAAGGTCAGCACCTTGGTCACCATCACACCGTTGGCGTCCGGGGCGCTCATGCGCACTTCGACGCTGTCCTGCCCGGCCGGCAAGGTCACGTCTCCCGCGGGCAGGCTGTACAGCGTCTTGTGGTTTGGCAGACCCTGGCCGGTGAGACCGCCCTGGGCTTCGTAGATGTGCTTGCTGCCGTTGTCGAGCAGCACGAAGTTCTGCGACTTGTCGTCGGTTGCCTTGTGCTGGGTCAGCGCCAGGTGAACGATGTCGCCACCCTCGGCCGAGATCTCGGCAATCATGGTGTCGGTGGTGACCTTGATGGTCGGTGCCGTGCTGGAGACAGCATTGCCGCCGCCCGGCACATCGCCGCTGCCACTCACGTTTCGAGAGGCCTGCGGCACGCTGCCATCGGTCTGACCGGCCGTGGCCGACTGGGTGGTGGGCGCCGGTTGGGGCGCATTGTGCTTCATCCAGCCATCCCAGAGCATGAACAGGGAGAAGCCGAAGATGAGGGTCAGGATGAGACGTCGATTGTCCATCTGGAGCAATACCGTTTTTGTGATGAATTCAGATCAGGGAACCGGGTCGTGGCCACCATGGCACCACGGATGGCATCGGCCAATCCGCTTGATCGCCATCCAGCCACCCCGCAGGGCGCCGTAGCGTTGAACCGCTTCAAGTGCGTACTCGGAGCAGCTGGGCACGAAACGACAGTTGGACCCCAGCATCGGACTGATCAGATAACGATAGCCCTTGATGAGGAGTACCAACAATTGCTTCATGTCGGCAGCCGCCGCAGCAAGTCTGCCAGATCATTGTGAAGATTGGTGCGGGACGCACCGACGATGGGGCGATTAAGCCGCACCACCAGATCCAGGCAAGGCAAAGCGGTCCGCTGCCGGCGAAACCCTTCGCGCACGATGCGCTTGACCAGGTTTCGCTGCACGGCGCGGCGGGCCAGCTTCTTGGCGACCACCACGCCCATGCGGGCGGTGGTCAAGGCGTTGGGTCGGTAATGCACGATCAGGAACTGCCCCTTGATCGCGCGCCGAAAAGCAAAAACGGATGAATACTCATCCGTTTTTCGCAATCGGTAGGCGTCGCGGAGGCTTTGATCGGCATCCGGCGACCCGCATGCCATCTTAGACGGCGAGGCGGTGACGACCCTTGGCGCGACGGGCGCGGATGACCGCACGACCACCGCGGGAACGCATGCGAACCAGGAAACCGTGGGTGCGCTTGCGCTTGATAACGGAGGGTTGGAAGGTACGTTTCATGATGACTGGCCAGTGAGTTGAGTCAAACCGCGAATTTCATCCTAAATAGCTTGTTTTGTCAACGTTTATTGCCCCGGGCGCGACGTGCGGTGCACCCCGGTGGCATTATGCGGGCCACACGTCTGCCTGCGAGCGCGTGATGGGCGTATCGACGAAAGCGCTCAATGCCCGTAACCAAGGGCGATTGAGCCGCAAACCCTTGCTGGCAAAGGGGCGGCGGGCTGCCGCCG